>WRLP01000013.1 GCA_009777535.1 Treponema sp. | reverse complement strand
AAGAGAAGAAGGGTTTGTTTGTGGTGTTGGGTGAGGGGGGGGGGGGGGGGGGGGGGGGGAGGGGGGGGGGGGGGGGGGGGGGGGGGGGGGATGTTCACACAGTTGCAGCTAACAGAGACTGGCTTTGCGCTTGAGCAATTTGTCTCCATAAAAAACATCACTACCCCCTGCCTGGGTTCAGTATCACAAATTAAGCCGGTTGGTTTTTAGATAGTTGAGCCATTTCCAAAACTTCAGTTTTTGGGAAAGCCTCAGTTAAAAAAAATATGTAATTCGCCAAGCAACATTGTATGGCACCGGTTTTCTCTTGTCAACAAAAATTTCATTTAAAAAATCATTAAAGGCTGCAAACAAGGTTAGACGCGCATAAATCAGCCATAGACACATTTCAATTTTTGTATTATCAATAGATAAAGTTAAGCCAAGGGAGGATTATATGGCCGAACATGTAATGCATAAAAAAGAAACAAAAAAAGCTCCAAAAAAATCCCTGAAAGAAAAGCGGGAAGAAAAGAAAAGCAAAAAGAAAGGCAAAGAGCAGTAAACTGTTAACCAGGAACCATACGCCTGCCTGTTCCTGTTTCCCTTTTTGCGCCCGGTCTGCCGCAGGGCGTTACCTTTTTAATGATAAATTTGTTAACATATTAACGAGGTGATTCTGCGGTTATGAAAAACAGATGCATTTGGCCTGCGGCGGTTATTTTACTTATTCCGGCCGCGTTCCTGCCCTGCTCATGCACAAATAAAAAAAACCGCCCTGCTTCCTACGAATTTACCAATGTGCGGCGCAGCACCCTTGAAAGGACTGTTTCCTCAAGCGGTACAATCAATCCGGTAGCCACAGTAAAGGTATTGCCGCGCATGAGCGGCAAGGTTGAAAAAGTTTTAGTTGATTACAACGATTCGGTCAGCAGGGGAGATATTCTTGCCGAGCTCAATACCGATATGCTGCGTCTGCAGCGTGAACAGCAGTATGCATCGGTTACCAAGGCGCGTGCCAATTACGAACTGCAGTTAATCAACTACCGCAGCCAGGAAGCGCTTGCAGAAAAGGATCTTATTTCAGAATATGAATTAAGAACCAGCAAGACCACGCTGGATAATCAGGCAGCGGATCTGGCTGTAGCAGAAGCGAACCTAAAAGTAATTGAAACCGAAATAAATCAATACGCATACATTACTTCCCCCATAGACGGAATTGTCCTGGACAGGAACATAAATGTCGGCGACACTGTAGTAGACAGTTCCAGCAACAATTCAACAAGCATTTTTACCCTGGCGGAAAATTTAAGGGAGATGCAGATCGAAGCCGGTGTCGGCGAACTGGACATTACTTCCATACACAGGGGGCAGGAGGTTCGCTTTACCCTGGAAAGCCTGCCGGGCCGCAGTTTTACCGGAGCAGTTGAAAATTTACGGATGGTTCCCATTGTTTCGAATAACGTCGTCTCGTACACTGTTATAATAAACGTTGAAAATCTCGACGGCTCGCTTCTACCGGGAATGACCTGCGCGGTGGATTTTATCGTAGAGCGCAGCGAAAATGTTCTAACTGTTTCCAACGCCGCCCTTAGATACCAGCCGTCCGCGTTGAATGCCGACAGAATCGCCGAAATGGTTTTTAACGCCGGCCTTGCCGATATGAACGAAGAACAAAGACAGGCTGCACTGGAAGAAAGGGATCAGTCCAGGGCGCAGGAGCCGCCGGCGAATTCTGCCCAGGGGGCAAACCAGGCAGCCAATACCGGCATTGCCGGCCTTATGATGGGCGCCGGCGGCAGACAGGGCGGTGCGATGATGATGGGCGGCAGACAGGGCGCGAACAGGCAGGCAGGCGGACAGGGGCAGAGCCGCAATATCCCCGCGGCGGTTGTTATGCGCAATTTATGGTATATCGGGGGCGACGGCAGGCTGGAAGTTATGCAGGTGCAGACAGGCATCACCAACGGATCGTTCACCGAGATAATCTCGGCCGAAGAGCTGGAAGGCAGACAGGTTATTCTGCGGGAAAGAATATAGTGCCCGTTATCGAGCTGCGGGGAATCAAGCGGGAATACCGCATGGAGGGGAAACAGGGCGAGAGCGCCGTAGTGGTGCGCGCCCTGCGCGGTTTGGATTTTTCAGCAGCAGCCGGCGAATTTGTTTCCGTAATGGGGCCGTCCGGTTCGGGCAAATCAACCTTAATGAATATAATCGGCTGTCTGGACAAACCCAGCGGCGGCACCTATACCCTGGACGGCATCGAGACATCAATATCAGATTCAGACACCTTCGCTTATATCAGAAACATGAAAATCGGCTTTGTTTTTCAGTCCTTTAACTTACTGGCCAGAACCACGGCACTGGAAAATGTGGAACTGCCCCTTTTTTACCGCCGCCGTGGAAAAAAAGAAAAACGCCAAAGCGCCGCCGCCCGCAGGGAAAGGGCAATGGCAGCCCTGGGGGAAGTCGGGCTTTCCGATCGCGTGGATCATTATCCTTCGCAGCTTTCCGGCGGGCAGCAGCAGCGGGTTGCCATAGCGCGCGCCATGGTAAACGATCCGGCGTTTATTCTCGCCGATGAGCCGACCGGCAACCTGGACACCGAAATGACCCTGGAAATAATGAGCCTTTTCCAGGAACTCAATAATCATGGAAAAACAATCATCATGGTAACGCACGAACCGGAACTGGCAGCCTACACACGCCGGATCATTACCCTGCGCGACGGCAGCCTTGTATCCGATAATCAGGTAACAGAAAAGCGCAGTGCCGCCGCAGATCTCCTGGAATGGAGGGAAAAACAGCCCCTGCTTGCGGAAATGGAAAAACAAACATGAACATCACCCAGCTTCTGCAAACCTGTTTCCGCTCGATCCTCCGCAACCGCATGCGCAGCCTGTTGACATCGTTAGGTGTCATTATCGGCGTCGGCTCTGTTATAATAATGGTGGCTCTCGGCGAAGGCTCTCAGCGCGCAATCGAAGCGAGGATTACCGCCATGGGAACCAATCTGCTGCAGATTATGCCCCGGCGGCAGATGAGCCGCAGCGGCCAGCAGGTAATGATGAGGATGAACGCTTTTACAAAAAAAGACATTCAAAAACTCAGGGATGAATCGAGTTTTACCGCCGCGATTTCCGGTGTTGTCCAGACCAGCGCCAATGTTACAGGCAGCGAAGGCAACGCCCAGGTTACCGTCCAGGGGGTTGAGCCCGATTATACCGCCGCCAGAAACTGGAATGTAAACGCCGGTTTCTTTTTTGACGAAGAAGACATGATAAGCCGCAGCAGGGTCGCAGTTCTTGGGCGGTCGACAGCGAGGAATTTATTCGGCGATGAGGAAAGCGCGCTGGCCGGCCAGATACGGATCGGCACAAATTATTTTACCGTAATCGGCCTTTTGGAGGCAAAGGGCGCCGGTTTTGGCGGAAACGATCAGGACGATATAATCATGGTTCCCCTGGACACTGCAATGACGCGGCTTAACAATTCCCGCAATATAAACACGATTGTATTAAGCGTTGTTCACAAGGATTATATGGAAGCGGCGCAGAAAGAAACAGAATTGATACTGCGCGAATCGCGGAATATTGCCGACGGGGCAAATTCCGATTTCGATATAATGAATCAGGCGGATATGATCGAAATGGCCTCTGCAACAACAAAAACATTGACCACGCTGTTAGCCGCAATTGCCGGAGTTTCGCTGCTTGTAGGCGGCATCGGCATTATGAATATAATGCTGGTTTCGGTTACGGAGCGTACGCGGGAGATTGGCATACGAATGGCGGTAGGCGGGCGTAAGCGGGACATTCTTTTTCAGTTTTTAACAGAGTCGGTAATTTTAAGCCTTATGGGGGGCATTATAGGAATAGGCATGGCCTTCCTTGTATGCCGGATAATGTCGATAACTGGTATTCCCACTGCGATCAATCCGCTGATTGTCGCCGCCTCTACAATGTTTGCCGCGCTGGTCGGGATTATTTTCGGGTATTATCCCGCCCTGAAAGCGGCGCGGCTTTATCCGATAGATGCGCTGAGATACGAATAAAAGTAAAAAGTAAAAGGTAGAAAGTAAAAAGTAAAAGGGAAAAGAGAAAAGGTAAAAGAGGTTGGAAATGAGAAAAGGCTTGTTGTTGTGTTTGTTTTTGCTGGCGGGGTTTAATTTATATACACAGACGCTTAGTCTTGAGCAGGCGCGTACGCTGGCGCTGGCAAATTCACGTTCGCTCGCCAAATACGAAATGGCTATCCGCAGCAGCATACTGGACGAAAGAAGCCAGTTTTACTCCATGCTGCCTTCTCTTTCGGCGGAATACACCGCCTCGATGAGTTATTTGAATAGGGACTGGGGGCTTGAAAATCCCATCGATACATTCACAGCCGGCGCTACTTTTTCCGTTACGCAAATAATTTTTCAGGGCGGCAAGAGCTTTATTCAAAAGGCGATTAGCTCTATCGCAACAGAAAGCGTAAGAATCGAAGCCATGACCGAATACTTTAATGTGATTGATTCAGTCGACAGCGCCTACTATGCAGCGCTGGAGGCAGCCGCCGCCCTGGAAGCCGAGGAATCTTCCCTTCAAACAGCGGAGTTAAGCCTTTCCATGGCAGAAGTGCGCCAGGCGGGTGGAATGATCAACCAGGGCGATTATCTAAGGGCGCTGGCGGACAAGGAAGCTAAGGAAAATTCGCGTAACCAGGCAAGGCGCAATCTTTCCCTGTCCATGGCAAAGTTAAGATCGCTTACCGGCCTTGCGGAAACAGTGGAACTGCAGGATATTGACTATAGCGCATACGAGGACGCGCTCCAGCGCCTTGCGATAATATCCGATGAACAGGCCGATGAGTTATAC
This sequence comes from Treponema sp., assembly GCA_009777535.1. Classification (GTDB taxonomy): domain Bacteria; phylum Spirochaetota; class Spirochaetia; order Treponematales; family Breznakiellaceae; genus WQXQ01. The sequence continues at coordinate 66,640 of WRLP01000013.1, read as the reverse complement.
GATAAATTGCACAAAACGCTTGCCGCCAATCCGTCGATTGCGAGGGCGGCGCTGAACAACCAAAGGGCGGAAAAAAACCTGTCGCTTACAAAGCGCGAGTATTCACCAACGGTAAGCGCTACAATTTTTTCGACAGGCCTGAATTATTCGACAGCTAACGGTTTTTCCAGTTCAGCGGCCGGAGGCGTGTCAATCAGGGGAAGTATCCCGGTTGATTTTTGGGTTATGGCCAACAGGATAGAAAAAAGCAAAATTGCCCTGGACTCTGCGGCGCTGGATTATATCAGCGCGGAAATCTCCCTGGAAACTGAATTGCAGAGCGCACTGTTAAACGCCATTGCGCAGGCTGGATCGGTTCTCTCGTCCCGCCGCTCCCTTGAGTACACGGAAAAACACTTTGAATATGTGATGGAACTCTACCGTCTTTCGCAAAGCTCGGTATCAGATTTAACAGAGGCTTCATCGCTGCTCATCGCAAGCCGGAACAATCTTATCAGGGCAAGCTATGGTTTTTTGCAGAGCCTGTCAAAACTGCGCTCTCTTGGAGCGTTAAGCGATGAGGAAAAACTGCTGGAGGTTTTATCGGGAATCTAAGCCGCCGGTGTCCAGTCTTTTCCGCTGCCGATTTCCTTCAGCCGCTCGATGATGTTGATGTGCTGGGTACAGGCCTTTTCGCAAAGGCCGCAAGCAGTGCATTTTTCAGCCTCAGATTTTTTCAGCTTCCAGTGCCAATAAAGCCTCTCGCCAATCGCATCCGCCTTATTCCCGATGCTGAGCAGTTTTTGATTGTATGCGTCCATAAATAAGGGAATGGGAACCCCCTGCGGACAATTATCACAATAGGCGCATCCGGTACAGACACCTTCAAGAGAGGCGCCGGCCTTTGCCTTAATCGCGTCCAGTTCCGCCTGTGTTCCCGGCTTGTAGCCGTCCATCGCGGCAAGGGCTCCTTTCACGCTGTCGATGGAATTAAAGCCAACAAGAACAACGGAAATATCAGGATGATCCCAGAGAAAGCTCAAAGCCGCTGTTGTAACATCTTCGCCGTGCCGCCGTAAAAAGCTGAACACTTCAGGATGCTGGGGAATGATGCCGCCTCCAAGAGGATTCATCACCACCGCGCCAAGTTTTTTTTCTTTTATGGCATCAAAGGCTTCCTGTCTGGTCTGAAAATTGTAGGCACAGTAGCCGAACAGCACACCTTCAAAAACGCCTTCCATAAGGAGTTCTTTTATTTCATTTTTGATAAGATGCGATGAAACGCAAATATGTTTTATCAGTCCTTCTTCTTTTAATTTCCTGAAAGTTTTCAGAACTCCGTCTTTTTTCCTGTTTTGCCATTCATCAAGTGCGGTGATACACCAGATATGGTAAAAATCAACCGCGTCGATATTCAGGCGTTTTAGCTGCCCTTCCAATTCCCTGCGTATACCGCTTTCGGTGGATTCAAAAGTCTTGGTTGCCGCATAATACGGCAAATTACGCTTTCGCATTTCCGCAAAACCCTTGCCGTAGACGGTCTCGCTCCTTGTTTCGAAATACCCGGGGGCAGTGTCAAAATAATTAACCCCGCCTTCCGCAGCGGCAATCATCATTCGGATACATTCATCGTGATCATCAACATGATCGAATCTCATCCCTCCAAAACCAAGGATGGAAACCTTTTTTCCGGTTTGTCCGTAATTTCTGTAAATCATAATTACCCCCTCTCTATATACTGTCTTCAAACACCCAAAAGTGTCAAGGCACGGGGGACAAATTATCTACTATCCTTTTAACTCCGGAAACAACATACATCGCCTCGTTGGAAACGGCAGTATCTACAGTAAAATATGAATCAAATAAAATTGATAGTTCGCTTTCACTCATCAGTTTAATGGAAACCGCGCTTGCCGCACTGGAATGGTAGGCATTAAGGGCTTCACGGCTCATGCTGTGGGCAATGGTCAGGCGTCCGCCCAATATCAGTTTGTCTGCAAGCGCTTGAATCAAGCCGCCCGGATTCAGGAAGTGTGGAAACGCATTATATACAACACAGGTATCAAAAGATTCGGAAATATCTACCGCTTCAATATCATCATTCAGGAATTTAATACGCGGATCGGAAAATTTTGTCTGTGCGATATCAATCATCAATGGTGAAATATCCACAGCTGTGATTTTTTTAACATTGCGGGCAAGATAATCCGGTATAAGTACGCCGGTACCGCAGGCTACATCCAATACGCTGACATTTTTTTTTATGCCGGCATAGTCCAATATCGCCGTTATTTTTTCCTCGTCCCGGACATTATTGGAATCCCACTGCGGCGCCATGCGGTTGAAAAAATCAATAATGCTTTGCTTATCCATAAATATCACTATTCTTTAAGATACCGTAAAAAACGTCAACCCATTTTGCTTGTTTTGCCATCTTGGCTGTCCTATAATTTAAATATGAAAAAAACCATTGGCCTTCAAACAAGAATCCTTTTATTTTTTACCGTTTTTATAGTAGTGCTTTCCGCAATAACCACCGCCCGCGGAATAAAAGGAAGCCTGGACCTTGCCTCGGACATTTTTATCAGGGAGGGCGTTGTCCTCGCCGGAAACGTAGTAGCCATGATAGACGGAGACAAATTTGAAGAATTAAACAGAACCCTGAACGAAAATGACCCCTTTTATGAAGAGACAAGGCTGGAACTTTTTAGAATTTGGAGCGAAACTGCCCCTCTTTACCTCTACACAGCAGCTCCCGGAGGGCCAACGGGTTTCCGTTACATAATAGACGGCTCCGGGGATATTAACTCGGACATTTTTTCAGCCCTGGGTGATGAGGTTGATCCCAGCGACATTGATTCCGGTTTTACCAAAACCTGGCAGACAGAAACCGGCAATCCGGGGCCCCTGCATATAGGTGATTGGGGTTACCTTCTCTCGGTCTACGAACCCATATTCAATTCCCGGGGAGTTATGGTTGGGATTGTGGGCTGCGATTATAACGCGGAATACCTCTATTATTCGTTGAGATCCCAGATAATAGAGAAGATCGTTATGGGAATTATTTTCGCCGTCGCCGGTGTGCTGATTTTGTTTTTCCTGGCACGTCCAATTTTTGTCCGCCTGGGCCAGATTAATAAAATACTGACGCTTCTGTCCAGGGGAGAAGGAAATCTTTCCGAGCGAATTAAAATAAAGCGCGATGATGAAATTGGCAGAATGGCAGATCTCTTTAATAAAACCCTGGACAGGATATGCAACATGGTCATTATTGTAAAAGACCAAAGCATAAATCTTTCCAATGTGGGAAACGAACTCTCCGAAAACATGGATCAGACTGCCATAGCAGTTACCGAAATAAGCGGCAATATCCAAAAAATCAAAGATCAGGTAATGAACCAGTCGGCATCCGTGACTGAAACAAACACTACTATGGAACAGGTTATGGAAAATATCAGCCTTCTGAATACTCAAGTGGAGGCCCAGACAGAAAGCGTATCGCAATCATCTTCCGCGGTTGAACAAATGCTTGCCAATATACAGAGCGTTACCAATACCCTGGTAAAGAATACTGATAATGTAGAACAGTTAATCCTTGCTTCGGAAACAGGAAGAAACAGCCTCGAGGAAGTAACGCAGGACATTCTGGGAATTGCCAAAGAATCCCAGGGGCTTTTGGAAATTAATTCGGTAATGGAAAATATTGCCAGCCAGACCAATCTCTTGTCCATGAATGCCGCCATCGAAGCAGCCCATGCCGGAGAGGCCGGAAGGGGTTTTGCGGTAGTGGCTGCAGAGATAAGAAAACTGGCCGAGTCTTCCACTGCGCAGTCAAAAACCATATCTGTGGTTCTGAACAAGATAAAGACTTCCATCGACAAGATCAGCAAATCTACCACAGTAGTGCTGGAAAAATTCCAGGATATTGATACTGAAGTGCGTGTCGTTTCGCAACAGGAATCGAATATACGCAGCGCCATGGAAGAGCAGAGCGTCGGAAGCAAGCAAATCCTGGAAGCCATAAGCCAGCTTCAGGATATTACACGCCAGGTTCTGCAGGGTTCTTCGCAAATGCTTGAAGGCAGTCAGCAGGTTATAAGGGAAGGCGTAAACCTTGCAACTGCCACCGAGGAAATAACCAGCGGTATAAGTGAAATTGCCTCCGGCGCAGATTATATTAATTCCGCGGTTGGGCGGGTCAGGGGCATCAGCGACAATAATAGAGAACACATCGGTGCATTATCCAAAGAAGTCGAACGCTACAAAGTTGAAAATACCGCCGATTACGTCTGGGATAAAACCTTTGCGGTAGGACAGGAATTGATTGATTCCCAGCATAAAGAACTGTTTTCCGCGATCAACAAGATTATACGGGCCTGTAATTCGGGTAACCGGACCGAATTCAACAATAGCATAGATTTTTTGATCAACTATGTGAACAAGCATTTCAGCGAGGAACAAGAGTTACAAAAATCAGAAAAATATCCCGACTATCAAAACCATAAAAAAATACATGAAGCCTACAAAGTGCTTATTGAAAAACATGCAGTCCAGTGGCGCGCCCTTGGCCCATCCGAGGCTGTTATCAAAGATGTACGTGCAAAGGTCGGGGACTGGCTGATAAGCCACATAAAGGCTCAGGACGTGAGGGTCGGAGCTTATGTCAGGAGCAAGAAGTAGTTGTTTTAGAAACACAAAATTTATTGAGGCTCAAAAAATAGCCTGCTCATTAATCATTCTTTGCCGAAACCGAAACAAACCTCGACATAAACTCCGTCCTGCTATTCACATCAAATTTCTGGAAAATTTTCTTTATGTGGCTGTTGACTGTATCCGTTGTAATAAAAAGACGCTTCCCGATTTCCCTTGTTCCCAAGCCTTCAGTTAAAATTAAACCTGCAACCTCAATTTCTCTTTTTGAAAGCCCATACTTATTAAAAATATCTTCAAAGGAAGAAATATCAGGAATACTCCGTTGTGCCGTCTCTCCCTCTGTTTTTTGCTCCTTGTTCTTTGTTATTTGATTTGGTATCAGCGCTATGACAGATAACAAAATCAAAGCCATTGCGGCAATTCCGATAATCCAGACCGAGTATCCTGTTCCGGGAGGGATATGCCGGCTGATAATAGGGCTAAGGGAAATTATAATATTGGTAAAATGGATAATGCCCGCAAGAATGTAAAAACAGAAGCTGTTATGCCATACTTGTTTTGCCGGTAAAAATAATTCAATCAGAGCAACAGTAAAAACTGCCCATGTCGTATTTGTATAGACGGCAAGAATTGTGTCAATTAAAAGGACAAATCGTGAACTGTTATCGAAAAGTACAATACAGGGAAGCAAAATAAACAGGGCAACCGAGCAGGGCAGATACCAGCGGAGAAAAATGAGTATGGAACGCCCTGCCAGAAAACCCAGAATTATTAGTCCGCCTATCATCAGTAATAATAAATGCTTTTCAGTCCAAATCGAATAATTGATAATGGGCAAAAACCGTATTCCCATCATCGAGTTTAATAATTTACTTACAGCTGCAATGCTAATTAAAGAAAAAATCATGCGCCAATTGGTACGTCCCTTCGGGCCGTGCACGAAAGGAAGGATTCTACAGCGGCCATTCGGCCGCATACGTGTGCCGCTGGTACCTGCCGCCGGGCCGGGGCGGGGTTCCACTGTGGCAAGTTCACTGGGAGCTTGCATATTTAACAATGTGATGCAGATAATGGCAGATAACCCTGTTCCCGCAACGAGCCACATATTAATTGTGTGCAGCAAGACCATTGACCCGGAAGGGTCTGGGCTAATCCCAAATAAAGAAAGCGCCGGCAATAAACCATAGCGCCCTGCCATTCCGGCGGCAAGGACAAGGGCAAATAAAAACACACAATACCGGCCGGTTCTGTTTTCGCTTTTTACAATATTTCTATTTATCTTGGCGTCTTGGCGTCTTTGCGTCTTTGCGTGAGTATAATTCATAGTATGGGTCAGGAAAAATAAACCGCAGCACAGGGGATAAAGGATATTCGTTAATGTTGTAATAACAGCGCTGATTACTTCTGAACCAAGCCATCGCTGTAAACCCAAAGACCGCAGGGCAATATTGGGTACTACAAAAAACAGAATGAATCCAATGCCTGCGAATAGAGGTTTTTTTTGGCCCGGTGAAGGAATGAATAAAGGGCACAATAGCATCCCCAGGAATATGCCAATGCACATAAACAGAGCAAGCCTTAAAATAACCATATTTCCGTTACTTATAAAATCACACAGTGCAACCACCAGAAAGGTTTTTACACTGAGGAACAAAAGCCCCAGAAAGGAGAAAAGCCGGGCCAGAGATAAAAATCGCAGGTTTTTCTTGAACGTTTCCATATTCCTGTTTTCCGCATTGAATATATCATTTTTAAGTAAAATTCACCAGTTTAAGTGATGTTTTTCATCATTTTTTTCGAAAATTCACCAGTTTTGGTAATATAAAAAAAAAGAAAATGGAGCAATTGTTAGGTAAGAAATAAAAGGCATGCAAGGAAAAGAAAGAGAAATGAAAATTAAGGGGAAATCAAAAATGAAACCCGGAAACTTTGCTGTTATATTAGCCTTTCTCTTATACCTTCTGATTTTTAGTTTCTCCTGCGATCCCTTTACCGGCACACATGACAATGATCTGCTAAAAAAGATTGATGAAGAAATCGCCTGGGCAAATGCGGCGAAGCTGACTGTGCGTGTTGATTATCCGGTCGAATGGGGAGCAAGCCCTCAACAGGGGGATTTGAACCGTGACAATACACGCAAGGGCTACGAATTTAATGTGGAGTTTACTCCCATGCCCGGATACGGTTTTGAAAAATGGCTGGCATTTCCGGCCGTAGAATATAACGGCCTTGATAAAATAAAAACAGCGGCAGAGGTTGAAGGTCTAGCGTTTAACAGCAGCAGCGTAAGAGTAACACTCAGCGAAGGCGCAAGCGGGGCAAAAATCGCTGCCGTAACCATCTTTACCGATACGCCGGTAACCCTTGTCCCCTGGTGCAGTAATCGCCCCAGCCTTGATCAGCAGACCAATCCGCCGCTTAACCCCATATTAACACCCTTCCCCTACGACCAGCGGGTCAATATCTGGTTTAACATGCCGGTAAATACATCAACCATCAGCCTGACCGGGGAAAGCCCCACTATACGCGTTACGGGCATTTGGGCAAGTGGCAATGAGCGCGGCCAGCCCTTCAACATGAACGGCGAAAACGGCGACTTGCGAAACTATTTTGATATAGAATATCCCCCTGCGCCCGACCCGGCAAACCCCCACATTAATAACCGGGTAAACCTCATACCCAATGCAAACGCCCATGAGATCGCCCTGCTTACCGTAACCGTTACCGTTGGGCCCGGCATAGAAAGCGAAAGCGGCGTAGCAATGACAGTGCCCACCCTCATCAGCTACCAAACAGATACCACCGAAGCGAGGAAGGTCTACCGCGCCGGAAACGTAAGAGCAAGCGAAGCACTGGCAAGTGGCTATTTCAGAGACGCCGAATTCTCCCGCCCCGACATAGATCGCCGTTTTTCGCAAAATACTAACAATACTAAAAACACCGTATATATCCGCTTTACCGTGGAAGCGCCTGAAGACGCCCCCGACAGCAACCCGAACAAAATAATCATTGTGGAACACCGCCTGTTCAGCCTGCGGGGCTTTGACCTAAACCCCGGCAGCACAAATGAAACAACATACCTGTATCCGGGGCCCTGCGTATCCCTTGCCGGAGGCGAGTTTACCGTTACGCACACACTGGAAACCGCGCTGTCGGGAATTGTGCAAATGGCGGTGCTCCCCTGGTACGACGGAACCCCCGCTGTTGAAGAAATGCCGGTAAACGAGGCAATATCAGAAGGCCGCTATGTCACAATCGTTATAGACGACGCCGCGCCGGATGTAGAGAACCCGCAGCCTGTTTTTTCGGGAGATTATCAGATTGATAACGGCGTGTATGTCTACGGCTTGAATGTTCCAATGACGCTGGCCCTGAACGGCCTGTCCGGCATAATTGACAACGGCGGCGAAGGGGGCATACCGGCGAGCCGCGCCTACAGTCTGCCCTGGACTATGGACGAAAGCGAAAACCTGTACTGGTATGCGATGATAGGCGTAAATGCCGCAACAGAAACAGTAACCAGCGGTAAAAGAAGTGTGAACAACGGCTTGCCGCCGAATAACCAATGGACACTTGCCGATCTTTCGGGACTGCTGACAGAAGACACCGAATACCGTGTCTTTGTAAAATACGAGGACACCCTCGGCAACATTACGCCTAACTGGACGGCAACGGGATTGAGGGTAATGTATTCCTCCGCCGTAAAAGAATCGGTTGCCAATATAAAAGCCTATTGCAATACAAACGGAGACGAAATAACGCTAAGCTGGGAAGAAAATTCTCCTGGTTGGACATCTGCTGTAGGAACCTACCCCTACCCGGAAATAGTGATAAGCACTTACCGCTCAGGTCCCAGTGGCGACATTGAAGAAAATACGCAGACCATTACCAGAAGCCGAGGAGCAGTGCCATACAATTTCTCAGTCCCCCAGATAATCACCAACCGTGTAAGAGACGGCGAGGCGGTGTCCAATGTATACGGCTATAAAATCAGCATAGTTACGCAAAACATTGCAGGACCAATGACAACAGGGCCTATATGGGTATACAACATTCCCGATATGACAATTGCTGCGGCTAACACGGTTTTACTTACGCAAGAAAACTTTACCGCAATACTCCAAGCGGTAAATAGCAATGAGCAAATAGCAATTATCAATTATGTGTTGACTGGCGATATTGAAGTGACTGACTGGGAGCCTGTTGATTTGTCCGGCAAGAACTTCTACGGCAACGGGCATTCGGTTATCATCCGCAGTATAAATGCCGCCGCCGACATGGGATTGTTCGGTGTGCTGAACGACGGTCTTGTCCGCGACTTGACCGTGTTCTATGAAACAGCAGCAGGAAGCACTACTCCTGTTTCCATAAATCCCACAGATGCGGCGCGTTTTGGCGGCATAGCCGGAACGGCGCAAGGTAGCGTGCAATTTATCAATATGCTGGTAAAGGGCGCGGCAACCTTCACCGTAAGCGGCAACACAGACGCTTCTGTTGGCGGACTTGGCGGGCAGATGACCGGCACTTCAAGCATTCACAACGCTTATGGCGGGTTGAACCTAAGAGTTGAAAAAGCGAGCGATACAGCAAGCGGCTCAATCAATGTTGGCGGTATTGCAGGAGATACAAGCGGCGGAACCATAAAAGAAGTAAGCGTAATGGGAAACATCAGTGTGGGCAGGAACAAGGAGGTAAATACAGTTGCTTCAATAGAACAAAGCAACACCGGACTCCATGTAGGCGGTCTGGTTGGTCTGCTTCACAATTCCGGACTGGAAGACGCAGATTACAGGCAGGGCAGTATCTTTGTAAGCAGCAATAATGGAACTGCCCGCATGGGCGGGGCTTTGGGAAGAACATCAGGCAGTGCAAATGTTGACAGTTGTTCCGCCTTTGCAAGAGAATTTACCGTCAATAAAACCGGCTCCGGTTCACAATTTTATGCAGCAGGTTTTGTCGGTGATTTCTATGGCGGGGCAGCGGTAAACTGTTCGGGCGAAAACTCTGTCGTAATAACCACGAGTCTGGGCGCAAACAGTGATAAGAATGTCGGTGGTTTCGCCGGAAGAATCAACGCCGATATTTCTTATTGTTATGCAACAGGGGACATAAGTGTTACGGGCTACGGCATTATGTATGCAGGCGGTTTTACTGCGCGTACTGTTAATAGTCCCTTAAATACTATAAGCAATAGTTATGCTACAGGGAATGTGGTTATTACAAGTTTGGCTGATAATGAAATTTTCGCAGGAGGTTTCATAGGAAGGCTGTATATGAATTTGGAAAACTGCTACGCAACGGGGAATGTAACGGTTGATAAACCAAATTCGGGAAGTATTGGAACCATACATGCCGGCGGCCTTGCCGCAGGGATCACACAAACAACCGCTTCTAACGGCAGTGTGGACCGCTGTTTTGCCACCGGCACAGTTATTGTCAACCGCAACCATACCAGTGGCACAACCAACGCCGGCGGGCTTATGGGGCTGGAAGGCATGGTTGGCACTTACAGCAAAACCATAAGCAATAGCGCAGCTCTTGGGCAAAGTGTTACCGTAACCGGCGGATCGACCACATACATCGGGCGTATATTCGCCAGCGGTTATAACACCAACAAATCCAACAACCGCACCTTCAACGGCATGAGGCTTTTCAGCGATACTTATGCAAACAGGGATAACCCCGCGCAGCTTAACATTACCACGGCACCCGTCCCTGTTCTGGGCGGAAGCTGTGTGTTTTCAAATACCGACTTTACCGCGCCAATTGTACCGCGTTCCATATCCGGCTTTACCCTCAGCGATCCGGGCGGCTCAGGCATTTCTGGCGTTTCAATGGCAACAACATTAAGCTCAGGCGGTGAGACGGGCTCGCCTGTCTGGGAGGGCGGCATATCTTCCGGCAGAATCACCGGTGTTGACCTAAGCAAGCTTACTGCCGACGGCCAATCCTTCCAGTTTACTTTTACGATAATGACAAATGCAGGAAGCTGGTCTGTTTACCAAATGAGTGTAACCCGCAATAGTGCAACATCTTTTGCCATTGGCGTACTGATACGTACAGACAGCAGCCCGACTACAGCGAAAACACACAATAACCAGCACGGACAGGATGCAACCGACAGCGAATTTCGCCGCATTGACATCTGGCGGAATGTTCCTCCTGCAAGCGGCACTCCGCCGACCGTATTTAACGGTCTGGGTTTTTCCGCCGCTCATTGGGATTTTTCACAAGTAGCGAATTGGGGCTATCCGTTCCTTAGAGGCGTAAACGGCGTTGGATTATTGGGGGGCCAGTAGAGAGCAGGGAACAGTGAATTTATTTACAAAACAGTAGCTTTTCTTTTTCTTTTTGTATTTATTTTAGGCTGGATGATTATTTGCATACCAAGTTTGTCGAGTGCGTTGAATACAGTCTCAATGTTCGGTTTGCGTTTGCCGGAAAAACTTTTATACAGACCTTCACGGCTTACGCCCATTTCTTCTGCCATAGCATTAATACCGCGCGCACGTACCACATCACCGATTGCGCCCACAAATCCCGTAGGGTTGTTTTCTTCAAGCGCCACTTGCAGGTACGCCGCAATTGATTTTTCGTTGTCGAGGTAGTCGAGTATGTTCCAGCGCGTTACTTTTTCTTTAGCCATATCAATTCTCCTTCGCCTGTTTCTTTGCATGTTTTATATCTTGTTTCTGGTCTGCCTTCTTGCCGCCGCGAAGCACAAAACAAATAGTGTTGCTAGCGCGTTTTTCAAAACAAACCCTGTACCCTGGACCGTAATCAATAATAAGTTCATAAAGATCGCAGCCTGCAAGTTTTTTGTGATCGCCGAAAAAATCTTCGGTCTAAATCCTTTGAATTCGTCGCAGTATATGGGCCTTGCCAATTTCGTCTTTCAAGACCCTCAGCCACTTATCAAAAGTATCTGTCTTTTCAACAATCATAATAATATTGTAGCCAATTGTTCACAAACAGTCAAGAGGATTTTTCAACGGAGGCGCAAAGGTGTTCCAAGAACCATAGGCTGCCCGCGGCGCGTACGAACGCCTAAAGGCGTTCTACATTTACTGTCAGCGGGGAATTTACTTGCGCCGGAACGTGCCAAATTTATCCGAGTAACGCCCTTACGGGCGCATTAATTGTTCCCCAGGGAGGATTTGCCTTCCGGTCGCAAACATCCTGTTTGCTCCCTACAGGCCGTCTTCGTGCCTTTCGGCGCATCCATGCGCCTCAGCCCTTCAAAGGCTATGCCTTTTCAGGGCACGGCACTTCGTTTCAAATCCTCCGATCACTTTCTATTAGGAAATTATTGTTGGTGCTACATTACTATGCTTATTAGAGAAGATTTCCCCAGGGAGGATTTGAACCCCCACAAGCTGATCCAGAGTCAGCTGTGCTACCATTACACAACCGGGGAATGGATCGAATAGCGGCAATGGGACTCGAACCTATGACCGAACGGATATGAGCCGTTTGCTCTACCAACTGAGCTATGCCGCCGTTATTTGCAGAACAACTCTACGAGTTGTTCTACAAATAACATATAATATATTTCCTCTAGGCTCGAGCCCTGAAAGGGCTCCTGCCGCCGCAATAAGGGAATGTCCAATAAGTTCAAATTTTACCATGAACCTCATAAAAAGCACGAACTCTTGCTTCAAATTCTAATATTTGTTCGTGTTGGTTAGTGATGGTTAGTGGTTAAATATTCATTTTGGACACTACCCTGCCGCCAATAAAAAAAGTGTAGAATGACTGCGAAAAAGTGTCAAGACGGGGCGTTGTCTAAAAGGCGCCTTCTTGACAATATGAACTACAATTCATATATTTATTTATGGAGAAGAAAAAATGAAATTTCGCTCGTTAAACGAATTAGAAGCAGAATTAAATCCGGAAGTTGTCAGCAAAGCCCGTAAGATATACGAACAGGAAAGCCTAAATATTAAACTAAAGGAATTGAGAGGAAAGTATGGCTTCAAACAGGAAAATGTCGTTCGTTTTTCTCAAACCGCTGTATCTAAACTTGAAAACAGGAAAGATATAAAAGTCTCAACCTTAATGGACTATCTGGAAAGCTTAGGCATGGGTCTTGAAATAACAGCTTTGACAAAAGGAAAAAAAACTAAAAGAGAAATCCTTTTATCTTTTAATTTTTAACTTTTACTTTCTGTTCCCCCCCCGCCAGTGCTTCACAACCGCCTATATTAACTTGAATTCCTTAGCGGCCTGGCACAGGGCGTTATTCCAGCGCGGTTTGTTAAGATATTGGCGGCGGATTTCAACATTATCAATACGGCCGGCACGGCGCTGAAGGCGTTTGAATGCGCTGGAAACCGCTGTGCTCATATCAGCCTGGTTCGTTCGTGTCTGCTCCAGAATTTTATACCAGGCATAGAAATAAAACGCATCCCACGGATCCATTTCGGAAAGGCGTTCGTTTCTTAAAATACGCTGCATGGTTTGCACGGCTTCTTCCCCTCCTTCAGCCGAGAGGCGGCAGATGGCCAGTGAATGAAAAACAGAAACCATTCTGTCCCAGTTTTCACCACGGGAAAAATACAATAATTCGCATTGGGAAAATCCGCTGCGCCAGTGGGGCTGTTCGGTGAAAAGAAAATTATCATCAAGATATGGATTTTTAAGGGCGGCGGAAAGCTCCGCACATTTACGGTAATCGCCAGCCAGATAAGAGGCCTCTACTTCAAAAAGATCCGCGTCATTGCCGCCGGTATCAGGTTTGGGGATAAAGGAGCTCTTATGGTATATCTTCGCCCGGTAAGCCCATGCTGCCAGGAGCCTGTCTTTTTCGGGCGATTTTCCGTTGACAGGGGAGCGCAGCAGAGCCTCGAATATTTTCACCGCTTCTCCGTAGTTTCCGGTTTCAAAGGCAAGCCTTCCTTCGAAAAAGCGGGAGCGGTCAGCCCAATCCGGCCTGCCTGCATCAATACATTCTTCACCTGCCTTGCGCGCCAGGACAGCGGCTTTTGAGAGGTTGCCGTACAGAAACTGGGAGACCGACGCATAATAGGCGGAAATGCCCAGCTCGTTGTAATTACCGTGTTTTTCCGCGTTTGCCATCGAAAAATCAAGATAGTCAATGCTCTCGCCGAACTGCTGTTTGCAGAGATTCACCATCGAAAACAAACGATAGGATTGGGGTAGGCAAAGATTGTTTTTATCCTGACTAAGTATGATGGCTTGTTTAACATTGTCCTGCGCGGCGGCGCTGTCTCTCTGCCCCAGATAATAACTGGAAAGGTTTGCATGAACCTGGGATTTTAGAATGGGAAAGGAAGAACATTCAGGAGCGGGTTCCTTAAACATGGCGCGTATTTCATCTTCGCTGCCAAAGTGAAGTGCCCGCATGGTATTATATATAAAAAGAATAATGGCCGCCCTTTTAGAGCCGGAAATTTTTCTGAGCAGTCCTGATTTACTTGCAGCTTCAACACTGGAAGATGTTTCATTCAGCAGATCGGAAATTATGGAACTTAAGATAAGCCTATCATCCAGCTGCGAAACAGCGCCCAAATCGGAAATTATCAAAAGAAGGTTAAAGCAGGGTTTCAGTTTTTGCTGTTTTACCCAGTCCAGCAGCCGCCTGCAGACAAAGGCCTTTATGGGAGCGGCTTTTTCTCCCAGAGCCTTCTGCGCATGTTCAGAAAAGTTATCCATACAAAGCCGGGGATCCTGCGGGCTATAAATTACACCTAACATCGAAAGAAGTGATAAAGCCCTGGTTATCACTGCGTTTTTCTTCCCTTCTTCTCCAAAAAGCCTGCTGATAAATACGGCAGGATAATAACGGCTTAAAAGTAAAATGGTATAGGCAATCTCCCAAAGATCCAGGGGCATATCCGGAATGCCGTTATTGTTTTCTTTTTTGAATTCAGGCCTGATTATTTTTTGAAAAATCCGCCTCCACCTGTAAAAATCATCATCACTCAGGCTGTCGCTACTGGTACCCAGTATCAAAAAATCTTTTATCGTATTCTTCGAACAGGAAAATATGTCAAATAACATGTCTACGGTTGCTTTATCTGCATGGTGAATATTTTCCAGCGCCAGGATTGGAACATGCCCCTGTTTTCGTGCGACACCGGAATAAAATTCCAGGAGCAGGGAAAAAAACCGCCTGGCTTTACGGGAAATAAAAACGGAAATTTCATCTCGCAGGCGTTCCCTGAACAACAGTTCCCACAGGCCGGTAATTTCTTCCAGGGCAAGATTTCTCTTTCTTAAAAGTTCTGCGCGCCTTTCAAAAAAAGAACGAAGCTCCGGTGAAAATACATCAACAACGGCCTTAAATCCGCCATTGTCAAAACAGAGTATCAATGAGGGGAAATCCCCGTTAACGTCCCTGCAGTACTGGTGCAGGCAGTCAGACATGTTTGATAGAACCGGACTTAAAACAAGGGTATTCCTCTTTGAATCTCTGCCGAGCGCATGGGAAATGCCCTCCTGGAATGCTGTATCTGCTTTCACAGCAGAATTAAAATCCCTTAATTCTTTCAATCTGAAAAATTGATCGATCCCATTATGTCTTTCTGTGGACAGGGTTCTTTGCTTCAGCCACTCTTGTGGGGTTTCAGCCAGTACAAAGGGGGAAAGCCCCTCCGCCGCCGCCTTGTCAAGGAAAACACCCCCGCCACCGCCTGCGAAAAAACGGCACAGGCGCAGGGGGGAATTATCAGCTTCCGGCTGCTGGGTAACCTTGCTGACAACCAGCGCATAGCCATACAAATCCGGCTCGGCATCAATGCATTTTTTAACATTCTCGATAAGAATAAGCATATCAAGCCAGAAGCCGATTGAATCTTCGTTGTATGACGCTGTCAGCATTCTCTCTCCGGTTAATTTCCCGCCGGCATCCGCGATTGCCCCGAGCATGGTCTGCTCTATCAGGTGAACAAGATCGGGCCTGGTGCGGCGTAACTGGCTTTTGAACCGGAGGAAAAACAGCGTTTCAATCATAATATAACTTTAATTATCGGCATAAGAGTGCCTTCCCCACTCCCAATTTCCCTTCTTATTGACTATAATGATAAATTATGAAGAAAAGCAAAATATTCGCAGCAACAGTGTCTCTCTTGCTGCTTCTGTCGTGCGGACGCCGCGAGAGCGCCAATGTTACTCATCAAATGCTGGAAATGCGCTATGGTTTTACCAGCGAACCGGCCACACTCGATCCGCTAAACCCCGCGAATTCAGCCGATGGCAGGACAATACTCTTCAATATCTTCGAGGGGCTGGTAAAACCGGATACTGACGGCAGAATGCAGCCCTGTATCGCGGTTTCGTGGACAATTGAACAGGACGGTCTTGTATACGATTTCAGGCTGCGCCAGGGGATACGCTTCCACGACGGCTCCCTGTTGAATTCCGCCGATGTAAAGTTCAGCCTGGAAACCGCCGCAGCATCCGGCTTCGAGGGCATCAGCAATATTGATAGAATCGAAATTCCTGATGAAAACCGCATTAGGGTTATTCTGAAAAATCCCGATCCGGAATTTTTATCTTACGCTTCCATTGGGATAGTCAGGGCGGATAATACAGAACGCGAGAAAAATGTTACGGGAACAGGACCGTTCATGCTTGAAAGTTACAACGTTCAGCAATCCCTGGAGATGAAAAGATTTAATGATTACTGGCGGGAGCCGGATATTGAAAATTTGCCCGTCATTGAAAAGCTAACCATTGTATTCCTTGCGGATACTGATGCGCTGCTTCCGGGCCTGATGGGGGGCGGCATTGACGGTGCAAGCATCACAGGCTCCCTGATCAGCCAGATGGATCCAAAACAATTTGATTTAATTCACAGTCCTTCCGCCTCTGTTCAGCTTCTCGCACTGAATAATGCGGCCGCTCCGCTGAATGATATTAGGGTAAGACAGGCCATTAATTACGGCATTGATGTTAGTGGAATTATTGACGCCGCCTTTTTTGGAATGGGCGAGCCGTCTGGCAGTCCGCTCATTCCGGGCTTATCCGCATACTACGAACCATCGCTCACCGGGTTTTACAGTTATGATCCTGATCGTGCGCGTGCACTCCTGGCGGAAGCAGGCTATGGGGAAGGCGGGCAGGTTTTGCCGCTGGAAATAACAGTTCCTTCCAATTATACAATGCATGTAGATACCGCCCAGGTAATTGTAAGCCAGCTTGCAAAAATAGGCGTCCAGGCAAGCATTAAGCTGGTGGACTGGGCAAGCTGGCTGTCTGGTGTCTACCGGCAGCGGCAGTATCAGGCAACTATAATTTCGCTTGACAGCACGAATGTCTCTCCTCGGAGTTTCCTGTCTCGTTACCACAGTGATGCCGGCAGCAACTTTATCAATTTTAGCAATAATGATTACGACAGGGTATACGACGCCGCACTTACGGAGATTGATGATGAAAAACGCGCTGAACTTTACAGAGAAGCCCAGCGGATAATTGTTGCAAATGCGGCAAGTGTTTATATTCAGGATATTTTTTACTTTAAGGCATTCCGCGGCGGCGTTTATGCAGGAATTAAAAATTATCCGTTGTATGTAATCGATTTCGCTTCAATTCACGGAGCGGGGAAATAGTGGTCTATATTTTAAAAAGGCTCGTTGTAACAGTTATTACGCTGTTTCTGGTTTCAGTTTTCTGTTTTCTTGCCTTCAGCGTAATAAAGGGGGATCCTGCGAGCCTTATTGCCGGTACGGAAGCTTCGGCGCAGCAGCTTGAACTGTTACGCGAAGAACTTGGGCTGAACAAAAGCCTGCATGAGCGCTACCTGGGCTGGCTGGGCGGGTTTTTTTCCGGCAGTCTCGGGAATTCACTGCGTTTCCGGGGGGAATCCATATCAGCTTTAATCAAATTAAGGCTTCCCGTTACTTTCGCCCTGGCTTCCCTTTCCCTCATTTTTATACTGTTAATATCCGTACCTGCCGCTCTTTTTTCGGTACGGCGCGAAGGGGGCCGCCTTGACCGCACGGTAAATATACTTACCGCTGTCGGCGTTGGTCTGCCGGGATTTTTTCTTGGGCTGCTTTTTATCTGGATTTTCGGACTTGGGCTGCGGCTTTTTACTCCCGGCGTTTACATAGACTGGCGTGAAAATTTTATTGGTTTTATAGGATGCCTGTGTTTTCCGGCGCTGGCGATAGCCGTTCCAAACGCCGCCGTTATGGTAAAATTTTTAAGAGGCTCCCTGCTGAAAGAACAGAAAAGCGACTATGCCAGAACAGCACGCAGCAAGGGAGCCGGAAGGCGGCAAATTCTCCGCCGCCATGTATTGAAGAACGCCCTTGTTCCGTCGGTTACCGTGCTTGCAATGATTGTCGCAGAGGTTTTTTCCGGCAGCATTGTAATCGAACAGGTTTTTAACATTCCCGGAATAGGACGGCTGCTTATCATGGCGATAAGTTCCAGGGATTATCCCCTGATACAGGCTCTTGTTGTATACATTGCGTTCATTGTTGTCGCCGCCAATACACTGGCAGATATAACAATTCAAATTATCGATCCCAGAATCAATCTGGAAAAACAAAGAGCGTAAGATCAATATGAGGTTTTCCCGATGAGGCTTAATATTGAATTGAAAATCGGCGCTGTTCTTTGCTTTATCATAATCGCCCTTGCGTTACTAAGCCTGTTTTGGGTTCCCTTCGATTACAATCTAATGGATACTCAAAAGCGTTTTCTTCCCCCCGGCATCCGGCACATTTTCGGAACAGACAACTTCGGACGCGACATTTTTTCCAGAGTCATGATCGGGGGCAGATACACAATTTTGCTTGCCGTATGTACTGTAGCGGCCGCTGCGGCAATCGGAAGCGTGCTGGGGCTTTTTGCCGGTTATACGGGCGGAATTACCGGTGAAATAATTATGCGTGTAATGGATACCATAAGCTCGTTTCCCGGAATACTCCTTGCCCTTATGATGGTAGCCCTCCTGGACAACAGCCAGTTTACGCTATTTACGGCCCTGCTGATAATTTTTATCCCAAGTTATACACGCATTATGCGATCTGGGGCTTTGCAGTACAAAACCACCGGCTTTGTACTGGCAGAAAAGATAATCGGGGCAAGCCCTGTGCGTATCATCTTTATTCACATTCTGCCAAACCTTGTTCCCTCGCTGCTCTCCGCCTCGGTACTGGGGCTCTCCAACGCAATCCTGGCCGAGTCCGCCATGAGTTACCTTGGGCTGGGAATTCAGCCGCCGGTGCCTTCCTGGGGACGCATGCTTTCCGAATCACAAAACTTTCTTTTTAACGCCCCGTGGTGCGCCCTTGTTCCGGGAGCATTCATAATGCTGACGGTAATTGCTTTTCATTGCCTGGGCGAAGGCATCCGGCGGCTTGGAGAGCGGCATGGCATTGCTTGAGGTCCGCAGTTTAACAATCGCCCTTAAAGAGCGCAGAGAATTTCTTACTGCAGTAAATAATATCAGTTTTAAAATTGAACCTGGGGAAATTCTCGGTCTTGCAGGAGAATCCGGCTCCGGCAAAACCCTGACAGCCCTTTCCATTTCCGGTTTATTGTCAGATAACAAAATAATTCTGAACGGTGAAATTTTGTTCAAGCCGGAAGAAAAGGGCGAAAGCATCTCTTTAACAAAACTTGGCGAAAAAGAACTCTGTCATGTAAGGGGAAAGGATATTTCGATAATTTTCCAGGAAGCGCGGCAGTGCCTGAACCCCCTGATGAAAGCCGGAAGGCAAATTACCGAAACCCTTAAGCTTCACGGGCACAGCGATAAAAAGGAAAGGTATGCTCTGGCACTGGACATGCTTTCTAAACTTGGTTTTTCAGATCCTGAAATTATTTACAATAAATATCCGCATCAGCTTTCCGGCGGCATGTGCCAGCGGGTGATGATTGCCATTGCAGCAATTTGCCGCCCCAGGCTTCTGATTGCCGACGAACCTACAACTGCCCTGGACGAGGCAAACCAGCAGCAGATTCTTTCATTGCTTCTGGAAATAAACCGGCGCTTCGGCACGGCAATACTTTTCATATCGCATGATCTTTCACTGATGCGGAAATTTTGCAGCCGTCTTTTGATAATGTATTCAGGCAGAATAGTTGAAGAAGGCACGGCGGAAAAAATATTTAATACTCCATTTCATCCATACACAAGGGGATTAATCGGCGCCATTCCGGACAGGGAACAAAGAGGCAGGCCGCTTGCCAATGTACCGGGGAAAATTCCTTCGATAAGGGATATTTTTCCATGTTGTCCGTTTGTTCCGCGGTGCCCCGGAGTGCTGCCCCCATGCATTGCCGAATTCCCGCCGGCAATCGATTTGAGCGGCACACACAAGGTTCGCTGTTTTTCAGCCAATTTTACAGCGCAGCCTGTGCAGGGAGGTTTTAATGCCTGAAATCTCCAATGCATTGCTTGATATCCGGGAGATCTCGACTGCCTATTACAGCCGGAGTTTCGGTCCGTTCGGGAAAAAGGAAATTAAACCTGTTTTAAATAATTTCAGCCTCCGGCTGTGCGACGGCGAAATTTTGGGATTAACAGGTGAATCAGGCTGCGGTAAAACGACACTTGCCCGCTGCATTCTGGGTCTTGTTGATTATACCGGAGAAATTTTTATTGATGGGCAAAAGCAGAAACAGAAACGCCACAGGCCTCCGTCATTGATGGTTCAGATTGTGTTTCAGGATCCCGGTACTTCCCTTAACCCGGTAAAAAAAATCGGCGTTCTTGTTGAGGAGCCTCTTGTAATACACGGGATCGGCACGCCGGAAGAACGCGCCCAAAAGGTTGATAAAATACTGATGCAGGTAGGGCTCGATCCTTCCTATAAATCAAGGATGGTAAATGAGTTGTCCGGAGGGCAAAAACAGCGTGTCTGCATAGGCCGCGCCCTTATTTTGGAGCCGAAGCTGCTCATAGCCGATGAAGCGATCAGTTCCCTTGATGTTTCGGTCGGCGCGCAAATTCTTAATCTTTTCCGTGAACTGCATGAAAACCTGGGACTGGGCATACTGTTTATTTCGCATAACACAGGCGCTGTGGAATACCTGTGCGACAGAATTGTGCGCCTTTAAGGCTTGTCTGCCGTCTTAAAGCCCCGCCATAATCCGTTCGGCTTCCTGTCTTCCCGGATAAGAGGCGTTGCTCCTAACAAGCTCGGACAAAAACCGCCTTGCCTCATCTTTTTTGCCAAGGCTGGCGCAGGTCTTCCCAAGTTCAAACATGGCGTCCCAGTTGTCCGGCGTCAGACGAAGAACCGCCTGGTAGGAATTTTCCGCCTTCAGCAAATCACCCGCACCGACATACGCGCGGGCAAGGTTCAGCCTGACAACGGGGTTATTCGTCCCTGCAGTCAAGGCCCTCTCGTAATGCATAATGCTGGATACCCAGTTTTCCATTTTCGCGTACATTGCGCCCAGATTATTGTTCACCTCGAAGTTACTGCTTTCAATCCTGAGAGCTTCATTCAGATAACGCTGGGCTTCTGTCAGCATGCCTCTTGAAATGTAGAGGCTTCCAAGATTGATCCTTGGACGCAGATAATTGGCATCAAGCGATGCGGCATTAATGTACGCCGCAATGGCAGCATCCACACCGCCGGAGGCTTCGCACGCAAGGCCCAGGGTATACATGTATACCGCATTCGAAGGATTACTGTCCGCCGCCTGCTTTGCAAATAACAGGGCTTCGTCTGTTTTTCCAAGCTCGAGTTTTACCAGGGCCATGTTATAGTAAGTCTGCGCATCGCGGGGCGCGTCCTGTAATACCCTTTGAAAGGAAGCCTCAGCGGCGGCATAACTGCCCGTCTGGAACTGTGCGACCCCGATTTCGCGTAATGTAGCCAAATCCCCGGGGCTGTACTGCAATGCCCTGTTAAAAGAATCGACAGCGCCCCTGGCATCTCCCCTTGCAAGAAGTATCCTGCCGATTTCCCGGTGAGCGGGAAAATAATCACCCTTCACGGAAACAGCGCTTCGGTACGCGGCGAGGGCTTCATCATTACGATTCAGAATCCCAAGGGTTCCGCCCATATTGTACCAGGCCGGTTCAAAATTCGGGTTTTGCCTGACCGCGGTCTGGAATGCTTCCAGCGCCTCGGCGTAGCGCCGGGCGGCAAACAAGGTTCTTCCAAGTTCATGGGAATAAATATAATTGCGCGGATCAAGGCGAATGGCTTCCTTTAAGTCGGCGATTGCTTCATCCAGGCGGCCGCTGTCGCGCTTTTGCAGCGCCTGATTGTAATGGCTGACCGCCTGTTCCTGATCCCTGGTAGCAGCCGCGTTTGCCAGTTCAAGGGCAATCCTGGCGGCTTCCGCGTCCGCTGCCCTGCGCTCAGCCTCCCTGTCCGGCTCGCTCGCCCTTGGGGCGGCAGTCCGCTGCACCTGTGCCGGCGCAGGAACAGGCACAGGAGCCGGTTCCGGTGTTGATGCCGGCTCCGGTTCCGCGTCGAGACTTATGCTGCGCTGCGCCGCAAAAACAAGCCGCTGCAATGCCATGGCGTCGGCATCTTCGGGGTTATCAATCAACAGCCCGTCGAGAAGGTCCAAAGCCCTCATATATTCCCCGGCTTCCAGATAACTTGCGGCAAGCCTTAAAGTGTTTTGCCTTTTGGATTCCGCAGCCGTCAGGGCTTTGGAAGCGCTGGTATTTCTGCACGAATAGAAAATAATGCCGGAGACTGTCAGAAGGACAGCGCCGGCGGCAATCAGAATGATTAATTTTCGCTTATCCATATTATTACCTACTCCAATTCAAATTCGCTTGTATAGCCTTCGACATCTTCGGCACCTGAGGAAAGACCCTGGCTGGAATCGACAGCCGCCTGAAGAGAAGATGATATTTCGTCCAGCAGCCGCTGGCGCTGCTCTGCGCGCAGCCGTTCTTCTTCCTCTGCAAGCATTCTCATTCTTTCTTCAGAGGCCAATTCCGCGCGAATAATGTCCATCAATTCCACAATTCTGGCGCGCTGGGGCGACTGCCTTTCCAAAAACAGGTACTGGTCGTAATCCGAAAGAGCGTCCCGCAGCAGGCCGGCTTTTATTTTTGCGTTTGCCCTGCCAAGATAGGCAGACGGAAAATACATATCGCTTTCAATGGCAGTGTTATAGAACTGCAGGGCCTCTTCGGTATTTCCTCTCTTAAAATAAACATTTCCGAGATTATTTGCCGTTTGGGCGGTCAGATTTCCTGCCCGCGGCATTATCCGCCTGTAAACGGCAATTGCTTCATCTGCCCTGTCAAGCTGTTCATAAACAATCCCAAGATACAAATAGGCCTTAACATTGCCCGGATCATCAACAATCGAATTTTCAAGGAAGACAAGCGCCTCAGAGGGACTGTTTTTCATGAATAATTCCTCGCCCCTTGCAAAATTTGTCTGCCCGAAACAAAAAACAGACGCAAACAAAAGTAAATAGTTCGCGCAAGCAGCGGCTAAAGCGGCTTTTTTCATATCCTTATTATTATCCTTATTTACATTATCGTCAAACCAGCCTTATCTTTGACTTATGAGCAGCAGATTTCACGGATTTTCGCAGATTAATTAGTTTGATTTTTACCTATAATCTTCTAAATCCGCGTAATCCGCGGACCCTGTTATTTCTTTAATCTATGATGTTGTGACTGACACCAATTACCATTCTTTGGGTTTGTCATTGGGCGGAGTGATATTAAAATTCTCTCCGTCCGGTTCAATTAAATAAAAACCCCGGTCAAGTGCAATTTTTCTTACTTCGTCGGTTACTGCAAAACCTGCAACTGCCCCTAAAAATACGCGCTTATCACCGTGTAAATCTGCATATCTACGCATTTTTTCGAGACGGTTTATATGTTTATTTATGCGCTCCTCAGTAAGTTTGGTTTTAACTTCTACCAGCATGGCTTTCTCGCCATTTTTCAAAAAAATATCTATTTCAAAAGAGATATTATTTATTCTGTCGGTAACATCGAAATTTAAACTTGACTCAAGAAAAACAAGCCCCAATTCCGTAAATTTTTCACGAATCCTGGGAGCTATCATACCAAGAGTGAAATCGCCAAAGAGATTGGTTAATGATCCAATCTGAATATCCAATGCTTTTTTTGATTCTTTTAAAACCCTCTCGGTTTCTTTTTGGCTTTCCCTAAATTCTTTCATTTGCACGGCATTATCCTGAATCTGCCGCTCGGTTTCTTTTTGGTTTTCCCTAAATTTCTTCATTTGCACGGCATTATCTTGCATTATCGCCCAGACTGATTCAAAACTTGGGGCATTAACGGTTTGAGTTGCAGGCATGGTCTTTCTCCCTACAATAAATATAACACTTTTTATGATACTGCGGCAATTATGGATTCATTCCGGCTGCAAATTTGCTTATTTTACAAAATGTAGTTATACACACCCTAAGTAAGCCCTGTATACACTGCTGGCTATTGCCTATTTTTTATAAAAAAGGATATAATACTTCATATGAACCATATAACCGCTATATATGAACAGATCTCCGCCTCAGGGAACAGGTATGCAAATAATTATTGGAAATTGTGGAATGTATGTTCCATAAAATATATTTAAGGAGAAATATATGTTTAAGAACAGGATTTATGGAATTTTGGGTTTCATTGTAGTGAGCATGATGGTATTTAGCATGATTGCCTGTAGTGACGGAAGCGGCAGCAGTAGCGGTGGTGGCCGCATACCCACGGCTTTAGTCGGAGAATGGGCTTCAAAATCAAACCCTTCGGTCATGATGTTCAAAATTACATCTGACGGTACATTTACCGCAACAGGTCAGAGCGGAGGCGATTTTGATAAAATATCTGTTTCAGGTAATACCGTAGAAATTAAAATGCAGGGTTCTACTATTGCAGCGTTTAATTATTCCATCAGCAACGGTGAATTGGCTATAACCAACGCAACAGGTTTCATGGCAACTATAGCTTTAGCTTCACCCTTTGTAAAAGTTGGCAGCAATAACGGCGGCACAAATGGCAACATTCCCTCAGAATTAGTCGGAGAATGGGCTTCAAAAGCAAACCCATCGGATATGGTTTTCAAAATTACATCCGATGGTACATTTACCGCAACAGGTCAGAGCGGAGGCGATTTTGACAAAATATCTGTTTCAGGTAATACCGTGGAAATTAAAGTGTACGGTTCTACTGTTGCGTCATTTGTCTATTCCATTAGCAACGGTGAAATGACTTTTACCAACGCAACAGGGTTCATGGCATCTTTAGCTTTAATTTCACCTTTTGTAAAAGTTGGCAGCAATAACGGCGGCGGTGAAGGTGATATGTCTGCACTTGTTGGAAAATGGGGCAAACAAGAAAATATGAATTTTGTGGTATCACTGGAAATAACATCTGCCGGGAAATTGATTTCGAGTGATGGTACCACTTACGATATAACTGTATCTGGCAGTACTGTAACACTCAAATTCGGCGGCACTGATGTAGGAACATTTGGTTTTGCCATAAGTGATGATAAAATGATAATGCACAGCGGAACAGGTATTGGTATAACCATAGCAGCTTTGTCCCCACTCGATAAACAGAGCGGTGATGGGGCGCCTAGTGAACTGGTAGAAACATTCACTGTAACATTCGTGCTTAACGGTGGTCGCGTAGACGGTTCATTTAATGATGTAATAATCTTAATTATGAAGTCTGGCGAAACTGTTATGTTGCCAGACGCCCCCCTACCAGAACTTGGGGCTTCCACATTCGGTGGTTGGTTTTTTGATAACGGCAGTTTCCGGAATCAATGGGACGGTAATTTTTTAAATATTACCGAAAGCACTTATTTATATGCTATGTGGATAGATACGGAAATACCAGGTGAACCTGACGACTAAAATTGGTAACAGGAATTGGTGTAAGCACGAACTTTTGCCATGAATTCACTTTTTTGTTCGTGTTGGTTCGTGTGGTTAGTGGTTAAATATTCTTTTCGTACACCGCCCAAGGGCATCACCGGCAGGGAAGAGCAAAGATTACAGACACCAATTACCATTCTTTGGGTTTGTCATTGGGCGGAGTGATATTAAAATTCTCTCCGTCCGGTTCAATTAAATAAAAACCCTGGTCAAGTGCAATTTTTCTTACTTCGTCGGTTACTGCAAAACCTGCAACTGCCCCTAAAAATACACGTTTATCACCGTGTAAATCTGCATATTTACGCATTTTTTCGAGACGGTTTATATGTTTATTTATGCGCTCCTCTGTAAGCTTGGTTTTAACTTCTACCAGCATGGCTTTCTCGCCATTTTTCAAAAAAATATCTATTTCAAAAGAGATATTATTTATTCTGTCGGTAACATCGAAATTTAAACTTGACTCAAGAAAGACAAGCCCCAATTCCGTAAATTTTTCACGAATCCTGGGGGCTATCATACCAAGAGTGAAATCGCCAAAAAGATTGGTCAATGATCCAATCTGAATATCCAATGCTTTTTTTGATTCTTTTAAAACCCTCTCGGTTTCTTTTTGGCTTTCCCTAAATTCCTTCATTTGCACGGCATTATCCTGTATCTGCCGCTCGGTTTCTTTTTGGTTTTCGGCTACTTCCTTAACTAAAGCCCAGACCATCTCAAAACTGGGGGTATTGGCTGTTTGTGTTGCAGGCATAGTTTTCTCCCTACAATAAATATAACACATTTTATGGTACTGAGGCAATTATGGGTTTATTCCGGTGTTCTTGCGCAAGACAGGTTATATGTAATAATATATACAGGAAACCCTTGGAGGGAGGGTTCTGCGGCGAGGGTTCGCCATTGTGAAGGACTTCATTGAAAATACTGTGTATTTCCGACCAGATAGATCCCCTGGTTTATTCGCCTTCCATAAGGGAACGTTTTAGCGATGTGGAATTAATCCTTTGCGCCGGCGATCTTCCCCTGGATTATCTTGATTTTGTCGTATCCAGCCTGAATAAACCACTGCTCTTTGTATTCGGTAATCACCATGCAGATGAGATACGGCATTATAAGGGATACTACAGCAGGGATCTAAATGGCTGCGGCGCGATTCACCTCGGCTCTAAAGTAAAGATTGAAGAAAAAATGATCGTAGCGGGGCTGGGCGGCGCCATGCGGTACAACCGCGGGATAAATCAGTTCACCGAGCCGCAAATGTTCATGGAAGCCTTAAAACTTCTTCCAAGGCTTCTGTGGAACAGAATTTTTCACGGGCGTTTTGTAGACATTCTGCTTACTCATGCCCCGCCAAAAGGTATTCACGATAAGGAAGACAGGTGCCATTGGGGCTTTAAGACCTTTATCCTGTTTATGAAACTATTTAAGCCTAAGTATCTTGTCCACGGCCATATTCATCTGTACGATTTATCCGCCGTCCGCTGCACCAGATGGGAAAACACATTGGTTATTAATGCTTACGGCCATTATGTTATAGATATGGGCGTATATTAATGAAAGGCATATATACACAGCAGCAGGCTCATTCTGATTTTTCCAGAGCAAGGGGCAGGGCAATTCTTTCCCGGATGCAGAATATTCTTAATACCGATCGCGACAATCTGCTTTCCTTTAATGATGTAAAAAATATTCTTAAACCCAAAAATCAGATTTACCTCGGCAGCCGTACAGTACCAATCAGGCAAATAATCGGCAGCGAGGGACGCTACCGGGATTTTAATAAATTTTTTCTCCCGCGCTCGGATCATCTGCGCAGCCGCTGGCAGCGTGTTGATGAAGCCCATATCAAAGACATTATTCTGCCGCCGATTCAGCTTTATGAACTTGGCGGCGTATATTTTGTAAGAGACGGCAACCACAGGGTATCGGTAGCCATGGCGCAGAATGTGGAATTTATCGACGCTGAGGTAATAAGCCTGGAAACCGAAATCAATATAAAACCCTCGATGACAACTGATGATCTAAGGGAAGCGCTTATTACATACGAGAAGAATTTATTTTATGAAAAGACGGATTTTTTGGAACTCACCTCTTTTTCACAGCTTAATTTCAGCGCTCCGGGCCGCTACGATGTAATATACAATCATATCCTGGTTCACAAGTATTACTTAAACGAAGATATGGAAGATGAAATACCCTTTCCGGACGCGCTGGTATCCTGGTACAACAATGTGTTTATTCCTATAATGGATATTATCAGGGAACAGTGGCTTTTGGTTAATTTTCCCGGCAGAACAGAATCGGATCTCTATGTTTGGCTAATCAAACACTGGGATTTTATGAAAAAAAAATACGGCGCCTATTCCCTGGCAAAAGCGGCCGGTGATTTTTCGAAAAAATATGGACAAAGCCGGGGAAGATTTTTTAGATTTATCGCCCTTTTGGCAGGGCGTGTTTTTAAGCGGGCATAATGGCGGTATTATCGATTCAGTCCCATGTGGTGTACGGACATGCAGGAAATTCCGCTGCGGTTTTTCCTCTTCAGCGGCTTGGCCGGGAAGTATGGGCGATAAACACGGTTGAATTCTCCAACCACACAGGATACGGCTCCTGGCGCGGAAAGGTTCTTGGCGCGGATTTCGTCCGGGAGCTTGTAACCGGCCTTGAAGAAATAGGCGCACTGGGCCGCTGCGAAGCGGTTCTTTCAGGTTACCTTGGGGACGCCGCCGTAGGCCGCGCGATAATTGATGCAGTTGTGCGTGTGCGCCGTGTATCTGCGAAAGCACTGTACTGCTGTGATCCCGTTATGGGCGATACCAGGCCCGGTCTTTATGTAAAGCCCGACATTCCCGTTATTTTCAAAAATGAGCTGATCCCGATTGCCGATATTGTTACGCCAAATCAATTCGAGCTTGAAGAACTTACAGGGATTAAGACAGCGGCCATCGACAACGCGGCCAGGGCCATTGACGCCCTTCATGAAAAGGGCCCGTCCGTAGTGCTCGTAACAAGCTACAGGGAAAAAGCACAGGCCGCAGACGGAAAAACATACATCAGCATGCTGGCCTCGGATAAAACAGGGCTGTACAGAATCAGCACTCCGGAACTGCCGCTGGATACGGGTATTTCCGGCACCGGCGATCTGACTGCGGCGGTTTTTTTATCACGCTACATGGATACAAGGAATCTTAAGCAAACCCTGGAACTGTGTACGGCGGCTGTTTACGGTGTTCTGGAGGCATGCTTACCCGGCCATAGGGCGAATGTTAACTCTCCGCCTGAAATGCTAATGGTTCAAAGCCAGCATGAAATAACATCTCCTTCCCGGAGCTTTGAAGCTGTGAGAATAAAATAGTGCGGGTGAATGAAAAACCGGCCTGGACAAAAGAATTCCCATACGACCGCTTTCTCGATTTTTTATCACCTAACGCGGATCGCTATAAAATGCTGCTGGAACTGGCGGAAAAACTAAGGTTGGGCTCTTCGGTTATTTCGACAGAGGGCGGCCGCCATATTTTTATTTTTCCGCCTGGTCAAAAATTAGTCCGGGCTTTCAGCGGTAAAAGCCCTGTAATACTGACTGCCCACTACGACCGCGTGGACGGAAGCCCCGGCGCGAATGACAACAGCGCCGCCGTTTTTCAGCTGCTTAAAACTGCGGCGATCCTTGCGGACAGCGGCGATGATAACTGGATAATTATATTTACCGACAAGGAAGAGCTTAAAGCAGGCGATAAAATTGAAGCGCAGGGGTCTTTCAGCCTGGCTAAAAAACTGAAATCTTATTCTCTGGAGAACGCAAAAATTTATAATTTTGACGCCTGCGGTACCGGAGATACTTTAATCATATCCAGCACCACCGATCACATTCTTAAAAACGGGGAGCGTCCCGGTTTAATTGAAGCCAGAAAGCTCATAATACAGCTGCGTGATCACGCGCTTGCAGCCGCCCACTCATTGCGCCTGGATAAAGTTTTGCTGGCGCCAACTCCGTTTTCCGATGACGCCGGATTTTTGCGCGCCGGCCTGCCTTCCCAAACCATTACAATGCTTCCGGCGAGAGAGGCAAATACATACGTTTCACTTTTGCGCAAAAACCCCGACTTTGCAGACATACTGATCGCCGGTAAATTTAACAGCCTAAACGAACGCCGCCAAATACCGGAAACATGGCGTGTAATTAACAGTGCGGCGGATATTCATTTACGGCTGACGCCGCAGTATTTCGCTCAGGTAATTAATCTCGCTGCCGGTCTTTGCCGTCAGCCAGGAAAATTCGCAGCTTCTCATGCACTTCATCGAGGTTAATCGGCTTCCCGACATGATCGTTCATGCCAGCTTCCAGGCATTTTTCAACATCTTCCCTGAAAGCGTTAGCTGTCATGGCTATTATGGGGATTTGCCCCGGCTTATCCGGTAACTCCTTTTCAATTTCCCTTATACGGCGGGTTGCTTCAAAGCCGTCCATCTCCGGCATCTGCACATCCATAAATATCAGGTCATACTTGTGCGGAGCTTCTCTGAACAATCTTACAGCTTCCAGTCCATTTTCAGCGCAGTCAACCTCCAGTTCCGTAGGTTCAAGCAGCGCCAGTACAATCTCGCGGTTTATTTCCAAATCTTCGGCAAGCAGAATGTAATGCCCCCTGTAATTATCCTTTGCTTCTGCCCCAAGCGAATTGTTTTCTGCTCCAGGAGTTCCGTTATGTGTGCCTTCCGAGCGCTCCAGTTTTACAGTAAAGATGAATTTAGAACCCTTACCAAGCTCAGACTCAATCCATATCCTTCCGTCCATCATTTCGACAATACTTTTACAAATTACCAGCCCAAGGCCGGTACCCCCGTATTTACGCGTCGTGCTGCTCTCAGCCTGTTCAAACGATTCAAACAGCCGCGAATGCTGGTCCGGCGCAATACCGATGCCGGTATCGGCGACGCTTATCCTCAAGGTGCAAACTTTTCCTTCTTCTTCTGAAAGCTCGGCGTTAAGGCTTATCGAACCGTTTTCCGGCGTAAACTTTACCGCATTGGACAATAAATTGGCTATAATCTGCGCCAGCCGTTGATCGTCGCCGATCAGTACAGGCGGAATATTTTTTTCTATATTAACGGAAAAATTCTGTTTCCTTTCCTCAACACGGAAAGTAACAACATTTATCACCTGCTGGATCATTTTTTCAAAGCTGAATTCCACCCTGGATAATTCAAATTTGTTTGCCTCAATTTTGGATACATCAAGAATATCATTTATAACGCCCAGCAGATGCGTGGAAGCATCACTTATTTTTTGAAAACTGTAATCTTTTCGTTTTATATCGCCGGCTTTCATGCCTATCATGGTCATTCCCAAAATTGCATTTAACGGCGTACGTATCTCATGGCTCATATTTGCGAGAAAATCACCTTTTGCATGGTTTGATATTTCCGCTTTTTCCTTTAATTCAGTCAGCATTTTGTTCTGTTCGTTTATTTCGCTTATCATTTTCCGGTAATTGCTGATATCAGTCATCATTAAGATATATCCGTATTTTGTCCTGCCTACACGCACCAATTTAAAGAATATGGTAAATGTTTTTTCTTTTTCTCCATCAGGTGATATGGTACACTCGCCTTCGACATCCTGCCCCTTTTTCAAACTATCCATCAAAGACAGGGGCTTAACATCAACGGCAATGCTGCTGATATATTCAAAAAACGAAATCGCTTTTGACTGCCCGATGTTCAGTGTTGGTTTACCGAATGTTTTCAGCGCGCTGATGTTTGCATCCATTACAACAAGTTTTTCATTAAACAGGACTATTATGTCATTTATGGAATCCATCGTGCTGGAAAACATGGTGGTTTTTATATTAAATATTCCTGAACGATAGGAAACAAACACAAAAAACATGATTGTAAAAAAGAAACCTATGGGCGTGGTATCGTGGGGAAATGGAATCATGCCGAAGCTGAACATGAAATTCATAGCATACGGAATCAACAGGCCCAACCCTGTAAGAATCAAAAGCTTGTTGCTTTTTGCATTTTTTATTATGTATCGTATTAAAAGAGAAAATCCGAAAAAGACAACAATAAAATCCACGGTAAAGTGTATCCAGAAAATTACTGCGCGGGACGGCAGGGGAAAATTATAATCGCTGAAATAAAGATAGTGCAAAGGATTGGTAATTAAACATATTATATCAATCAGGGGCAGCGCAAATAATAAAATACGCACAAAACGCATGTTTCTTAGCGGCAATTGAATAAAATTAAAAATAAACCATGTTACTCCAAAAGGAATGATACAGACCATTACCATCCGGATTGTATAAATTACGGGAAAATATTCGTAACTGCTGATCATTGTAATTGCATTCAGCAGCGTCCAGATAAAAACTCCGATACCAAGTGAAAAAAATCCCCGAAGCTGACGGTTGCGCATATCGCTGAACCAGAAAAGCCCCAGAATGTACGCGACGGCGCAGCATATAAGCAGTGAAATAATAAAAACAATCAAAACACTGATCATAACAACCTTCCGGCCTGCATTATATTCCAAATATCTTGCTGTAAGCTTCCAGGGCGCTGTCCGCCGGGCTGCCGGCGAGTACCTTTTTTGTAAGAACTTTCCCCAGCTGCACACCCTCCTGATCAAAGCTGTTGATATTCCACACAAATCCCTGGAACATTACCTTGTTTTCATAATGGGCAAGCAGGCTCCCCAATACCTGCGGCGTAAGCCTTTTTCCAAAGATCAGACTCGACGGCCTGCCGCCGTGGAACTCTTTGTTCAGGTCGGCATTGTCCTGTCCCTTGGCGAAAGCGGCGATTTGGGCGGCAAGGTTTGCCGCAAGTTTGGTTTGGCTGACAGAGCCGTCTACTGTAACATCATCGCCTCGCTGGCTTTCGCTAAAACCGATAAACTGCAGCGGGATTATGTCAGTCCCCTGATGCAGGAGCTGGTAAAACGAATGTTGGCCGTTGGTTCCGCTTTCGCCGAATACAACAGGGCCGGTACTGTAAGACAGCGGCACGCCATTGCGGTTCACGCGCTTTCCGTTGGATTCCATGTCGAGCTGCTGCAAATGCGCCGGAAAACGGGACAGCGCCTGACTGTAGGGCAGAACCGCCGTGCAAGGGTACTTTTGAAAATTCCGCTCCCAAACGCCGATAAGGGCGTCCAGCAGGGCGGCGTTTTTATTAATGTCCGGCTGCAGGGCAAGAGCGTCCGCTTCGGCTGCCCCGGCCAGGAATTCCCTGAACACTTCCGGCCCGAAGGCAAGAGAAAGTACACAGCCGCCTACGGCTGACGATGACGAATAACGGCCGCCGACATAGTCGTCGATGTAAAAGGAATCAAGATAATTGGTGTTATGCGCAAGAGGGCTTGTCTCGCTGGTAACGGCGATCATGTGTTTGGAGGCATCAAGCCCTGCTGTGATGAGTTTGTCCCTTACAAAGAGCTCGTTGGCAAGAGTTTCCTGGGTTGTGCCGCTTTTCGATACCAGTATAAAAAGGCTTTGTTCAAGCTCGCAAGAAGCAATAACCGCCGAAGCGTCATCGGGATCAACATTGGAGATGAATTTGGCTGTTAGTTTTTTCTTTCCCTCTGCCGCAGCCCAGTTTTCCAGGGCAAGATAAAGTGCGCGCGGGCCTAGATCCGAACCGCCGATGCCTATCTGAATAACCGTAGTAAAAGGCTTGCCCGTACTGCCCTTATATTTACCCGAATGTACGCTGGAAGCAAATTCGCACAGGCGATCCAGCTCTCCCCGGTAAAACTCGCCGATATCCCTTTTGTTTTCGATGACCGGCTGTCCATGCCCGCCGCGTAAAAGATGATGCAGCACCCTGCGGTTCTCGCCCGTGTTCATCACCTCGCCGCTTAAAAGAGCCCTGTACTTGGCGATAAGTTCCTGCTCGTCGCTCAGAGCCTGCAGCAGTTTCAGTGTTTTATCGTCAACAGCCTTGGCAGCCCAAGAATAAGTTAACCCGGCGGCCATTGGAATCCGGCACCGCCCTACCCTTTCAGCATCCAGCTTTACCCTGAAATCGAATTTATTTAAGGTATGTTCTGTAAGCAGCCTGTAGGCATCAGTCTTGTCAAAATCAATAAATTGCACGGCTCTCTCCCTTTTTTACTAAACTATCGTTCAAAATGCCCCTTTTTACAAGGCAGGGAAAAATCCCACATCAATTACCACTACCTCACTTCTTGTACCTACCCTCAGTGGCGGCCCCCAGAAGCCGGCGCCTGATGTAACAAGGGCCTGCATTGTCCTGCCCTGCCAATAACCGTAATGAGTCCCGCCGGCTTTCTTAAAAATGCTTCGTGTAATCAGATTGGCAGGAAAAACCTGCCCTCCATGTGTGTGCCCGCTCAGCAGCAGATCGGCGCCGGCTTCTTCGAGTTGCACGAACTGTGTCGGCTGGTGATCCAGTACAATAACAGCGCGCTCCCTGTCAAGATCGCTTAATAGTTCGGCGGCGGTTTTACGGACGCTGTTCATGCCTATTGGCCGGACATCACGCCGGCCTATTACATAAAAACTTTCCCCAACCAATACAGCCTCATCTTCCAGCGGTACAATGCCGGCCTCTTTCAGAAAATTAATAATCCGTTCATTCCCGCCGCCGCCGGATATGCTTATTCTGTCCACATCATGATTACCCAGGCAGGCATACACACCAAGAGGCGCATTTATCCTCCTGAACTGTGAAGCTATGCCGTCTGTATCTTTTACAGCGTCCAGATTGCCGTCGAAAATATCTCCAGCAATACAGACCATATCCGGCTGCGCCCTGTTAACTGTATCGACAACACGCGCAATCCACCCCTGATCAATCGTGGAGCCGATATGTGTATCCGAAATCAGGACAATGCGGATATCATTGCCTTGCCCCGAAAGTGAAACATTGTAATTAACCGTACGGATGGAGCGGACGTTTATAGCACCGTAGAGGATTACCACAAGGGAAAGACCGAGGGCTATCGCGGTGCCGGTAAATGTAAAACGCGGAGTTAGGGCGCTTTTCCTGCAAAAAAAGAGAACCAGCCGGACAATATCGAACATGAGCAGTGACAGAAAAATGTAAAAAAAGACGGTCATCCAAAGCGAGCTTAATTGCCGGAAAATAAAAACCCGGTTAAAACGAAAAAAGTTGACAATTATAAATGAATAAGATAAAAGAGCAAAAAAGATAAAGAATACAGGAGCCTTTATACGGGGCAGAAAAAACCGAACAAAGCTGAACAGTCTTGCACCTATATAAAAACAGAAAAAAGAATACAAGAATATTGCCAGTACCGAAAAAACCCGCCACATGGGTTATATAATATTATTATTTAACACCGCTTGGCAACCGAATATTACGCCCTCTCCCTTACACGGGCGGCCTGCGACTGATAACTTTCAATATGGCGGCAGAAATTTTCAAGCCCGTCTTCATTGCGGATTAATATTCCGATGGAATCAGCCTTTTCCCTGTAATACGGATTGGTTATAACATCAACTACCTTTCGTTCAAGCTGACCTTTGGTAATTCGTTTTATGTTGATTCCGCCGGGGCCAATGCCCAATTCTTTGACCCTGTGTGCCCAATAAAACTGATCCAGCAGCAGGGGAACTATCATCTGCGGCCTGCCCGAACGCGCTGCACTGTGAGTTGTTCCGGCGCCGCCATGATGGATAATGGCATCGCAATGCGGAAAAATTAACTTGTGCGGGATCGGTTTTTCAACTCTGAAAAGATTGCTGTTATTCTGTAAATTGGCGCCGACATTCCACCAGCCGCATGAAACCACCAGCTTGTAATCAAGTTTGGCGCAAATAGCGTATAACATATCGGCAAACCTGTCACGGTTATCCGCATAACAGCTTCCAAGCGAAAACCAGACAGCTGGGCGTGCATCCTTTTTAATAAAGGTAAGTAATTTTACCAGTTCTTCACTGTCATAAGGGAATGTATCATTAAAACAGTAACCGCCGATATTCCACTTGTACTTCCAGCCGTAATCAACATTACCAAGATATTTGCTGTAAATAAGAAAATTATCAGTATTAATCGGGGCGTATTCACCCTGATCATGTATCGGCAGCATTCCCAGCTCAAGGCGGTGTTTATTCAGGGTTTTCTTTACCATAAGATTAAGGCCGATATTAAGGAGTTTCCAAAGGAGAACCGGCCTGAAAACCGGATTGGGTTTGGGATACGGGAAAACAGGGGGTGGAATTCTGCGGCCTGGAATGAACGGGCCGTATGCGGTGCGGACGCACGGCTTTCCAAGATATTCGGCTATGCTTGGAGCGGCGAATTCAGTGTTAGCCGCTATTAACAGGTCGTTTTCTTCCAGCAGGGGGATAAGTTCGTCGAACTGGCTGTCTATAACCCGCCGCGTCCATTCAAGAAGGCTTTTTGTGCCTGGAGTCCCCTCGATCATGCCGGCGATATCGTCCATTGCCTGCAGCACATAACGAACCCCGGTCTCCTTCCCTTCCCTGTCGAAAATTCGCGGCAGACTGAGCGTTACCTCGTGCCCCCGCTTTTTTAATTCCGCCGCCAGCCGCAGATACGGAAAAACATCCCCCATGGAGCCCCTGGTAACCAGAAGTATTTTCACGCTGTCTTCCTTGTTTTTTCTACAAGCCCTATCTGCTCCATTTTTTCCATATCTATTTGATATTTCGCTTCAAGTTTTTGCAGCGCCGCTTCATCGGTTATAACAGGATATATTCCGGAAAGCTTTTTGGTTTCTTTATTGGCGCTGAACATCATGGAGATCATTTTTCCCGGATTAAAATTAAGGGAAGCCATCATCCAGCAGCCATGCGTACACCAGCAGTTCGCCTTGTAACCATGCCCAATCTCTTCAATTTCACTTTTCATCGCAGCGCCGGACATTATTGCTTTTACATTACAGCCATAATCCTTTACATTGCCGATTGGATCCCTCAGCTCGCAGGCGCGGAAACGTCCGTCATAATCAACAACAAGCGTCGTCTCCCCCGCAGTGCAGTCCATTCCCCAGGAAACCGGCTTTTCAACATTTTTGGCGCGCAGATTATACATTGTCCGCATAAGTCCAACATAGAAAAACTTGGTAAGCCCCCGTCCGATAAAATTCATTCCCTCTCCTATGCGTTTCGCATAATAAAGATAATAGGGGGCTATTCTGTCCTGAATATCAACCAGTGATTTTTCCGTGAGTACCTTTACTCCCGCTTCCCTGGTAACGCCCCGCGCCGCCTCGATTGTGTGGGTGGATACATTGAAGCGTCCGTATACCCAGGTAACAAAATCAACAATTTCTTCGATATTATATTTAGTAATAATTGTTGCGATATTTTTCAGCACATGACCGTCGTTGCGGAAGTGATCGTCCAGTTTTTTGAGAGTCTCGGCGGCGCGGTAAAAACTGATCACCCCCCGCTGGGTATCGTGGGTCCGGCCGAACCCGTCGAAGGAAACGCTTATCGTCAAATTTAAATCGGGGCAGCTCCTGCGCAGCCGCGTGATCCATTCAATTAAACGTTCGGTCTTTATGCCGTTTGTGGGAAAATTCAAATCCGTTATACCGTTGTTTTTGTAAAACAACTCTATTATCTGTGGCAGATCTTCCCTTAAAGTCGGCTCGCCACCGGAAAGAAACAGGCGTTTGAACGCCGGCGAAGTTTCTGAAATCTTCTTTATATCATCAAAAGAAAGATCATCATTCTTTTTTTCCATATCGTTGGCATAAAAACAATGGGTGCATTTGGCATTGCATTTTCCGGTAGTAAACAAAATCATCGTTTCCAGTTGGCGTTTTGTCCTGATTGAATTGAAAGAGCTTCCCTTGCGTTTTGTACTCATAAAAACCTCCATTTTAGCTATACGAATATTATAAATCGTATAATAATTAGATAAAAAACAAATGTCAATATAGTAACTAAATAAAATAATGAATTTATATATATTATTTAATTAGGGCTTACAATTATCCCCGATTTTGAGTTATTATATGAATCGAGGGTTAAATATGGGAATTTCCGAACGTCGGGAAAGAGAAAAAGTTGAACGCCGCAAGGCAATACTCAAATGCGCCAGAGAACTCATTCTTCTTAACGGGGTACACAGGGTGAGCATGGAAGATATCGCCCGAAAAGCGGAGCTTTCCAAAGCCACGGTGTATCTGTACTTTTCCAGCAAGGAAATTTTATTTAACGAAATATGCGAAGAATCGGCGCGCTCCTTTCTGGAGCATTGCAAGCCCTTTCTTGAAACAGGACTTACCGGCATGGCTGCCCTTAGATGCTTCTGGCGGGGCTATATGGAGTTGTTTGGCAATTTCGATGAAATGATTCTTACCTTTAAGGTACGCAATTACCTTGACTCCAACCTGATGTTTCTTATGCTACAGGAGCAAAACAAGTCTCATTATGTGGATTTTATTCTAGAAACAATTAAAACAAATATTGATGAATGTAAAGTTGAAGGGGTTTTTGATCCTGATCTGGATTCCGCCATGGCGACGCGGCTTCTTCTGTCGATGTTTTTTTCATTTATTGAAAAGGCCGCATGCGTACCCATGGATAGCGAAAAAATTCCGGCCATAATTAAGGAGATGACAAGCTCCTTTCAAATACTTGTCCACGGTTTCGCAAAGGAAGGGATTGACCGCAGCAGTCTAAGCATTTCAGGAGCTTAAGGAATTCATGTATAATAATTCCATGCCTTTTTCACTATCCGAAGAGGAACAGAAAAATTTGCTGATCCAGGCGCGGGAAAGCGTTACCGCAAAACTTGAAGGGCGCCCTCCCGAATATCAGTTTATTGCAGGTGATAACTCCTCGCTTAAAACACCCTGCGGCGCCTTTGTCAGCCTGCATATAGACGACGGTTTTGGGAAACATTCCCTTAGGGGCTGCATCGGCAGAATGACGGCAAACCTTCCGCTGGAAGAAACAGTACGCATCATGGCAAGGGAGGCCGCTTTCGGCGACCCGCGCTTTCCGCCTCTTAAAAAGGAAGAACTTCCGCGCTGTCAAATTGAAATTTCCGCGCTGTCACCCATGTCGCGATGCCCCGATCCGCGGCAGGTAAAGGTCGGCGTTCACGGCCTTTACCTGATCAGGGGAAGCCGATCAGGAGTATTGCTGCCGCAGGTGCCGGTGGAACAGGGCTGGGATCTGGATCAATATCTTGAATATATCTGCATAAAGGCGGGTCTTCCCCCAGGTTCGTATAACGCACCGGATGCGGAACTGTATACCTTTACAGCCATCGTTTTTGGAGAAGAATAAAACATGGAACGCCGCCTCTCGGAATTTTTTACTCCTGAAACTGCCGAAAAAGCGGGCATGACAGCGCGGGAGGGCGGCAGCGATCCGATGATAACCGGTCTTGAATATGATTCGCGCCTGGTAAAACCCGGTAATCTTTTTTTTGCCCTGAGCGGACTGCACACTGATGGTCACCTCTATATAAATGAAGCAATCGCAAAAGGCGCTGCGGCGGTTGTATGCGAGGCTGATAAAAAAATTACTGATGCAGCCGGTATTTCCGACAAAACAGTTGTGCTGAAGGTGAAAAACTCCCGCTTTGCAATGTCGCCCGTCGCCTCGGCGTTTTACAACTTCCCTTCCAGACATTTATGTGTTATTGGCGTTACGGGAACCGAGGGCAAGAGCACGACGGTAAGCCTTATCTGGCAGTTACTGCGCCTGCTGGGAAAAAAAGCCGGTTTTATTTCTACAGTTCAGCACAGCCTGGGAGATGAAGCGCTTGACAACACCGAACACCAGACCACTCCGGAAGCGACAGCAGTACAGCGCATGCTGCGCGAAATGGCAGATAACGGCTGTGAATACGCGGTTCTGGAGGCAAGCTCTCACGGACTGTCGCCGCGCACCAACCGGCTTGGCGGCATTCAGTTTTGCTGCGCGGTTTTTACCAATGTTACCCACGAGCATCTGGAATTTCACGGAACCTTTGAACAGTACCGCGACGACAAGGCAAACCTCTTCCGCGCCCTTGACGATTGTGCGAATAACAATCACGCCCACAAACCTTTCGGCATTATCAATATTGATGATAAAAGCGCTGATTATTTTGCAAAGGCAACCCAGCAAAAAACTGCCGGCTTCAGCGCCAAGGGCAAGGAAGCGGCGCTTTCATTAAAGAGCATTGAAAGCAGCGCCTGGGGTAACTGGTATGATGTTGCTGCCGAAGGAGAGAAGGATTTCTTGATAATCAGGGACAGACTTCCGGGCGCTTTCAACGCCGGCAATGTTCTGGCCGCCCTCCTTGCAGTGTCTGGCGTCCTTGAGCTGCCTGTAAATAAAATCGCTGCGCTGGTACCAGGACTGAAGCCCGTTCGCGGCAGAATGAATGCCATAGACAAGGGCCAGCCCTTTGAGGTCGTGGTGGATTATGCCCACACCCCATCATCTTTTAATACAATTTTCCCGCCGCTGCGCAAACGGCTGAATAAAAAGGGCGGCAGAATAATCAGCGTTTTTGGCTCCGCCGGAGAGCGTGATACCCAAAAGCGCCCCGAACAGGGAAAAATCGCCGCCGAATACTCGGACATTATCATACTTACCGATGAGGATCCCAGGGGCGAGAAGCCTATGGACATTCTGGAAGAAATCGCCCGTGGAGTTGAAACAGAGGCAGCGGCGATTTTTAAGCGCGGCGAAAACCTGTTTTTGATACCGGACAGGCCGGCGGCAATCCGCAGGGCGCTGTCTCTTGCCC
Organism: Treponema sp.; assembly: GCA_009777535.1. Taxonomy (GTDB): domain Bacteria; phylum Spirochaetota; class Spirochaetia; order Treponematales; family Breznakiellaceae; genus WQXQ01. Next base: position 26,470 of record WRLP01000013.1, on the reverse strand, counting down.
GGCCCGGCGACCTTGTTTTACTGCTTGGAAAAAGCCACGAAAACTCGATAATATACGCCGATCATGTTATGCCATTTGACGAAATCGCAGAAACCGAAAAAGCCCTGGGCGAAATGGGCTGGAAGTAAAAGGCAGGAAATTACCACTACTTTATTTTAAGCAATAATACTGTAATATGTTCCCCGCTTGAACCGGAGGCGAACCTCATGATATATTACAGTATACTATGCCAGATTATGCACAAAAGCAAAGCCAGAAAACCAAAAAAGAAGAACGGAACATATCCAATGATTTGGCTGAAGCTCAAAATGACGATCAAAAAACCGGCTTATGCCCGAATTGTAATGCAGAGCTTCCCGATGTAAGCCTTTTTTGTCCGGAATGCGGTCATTCTACCGGAAAAAAATGTACAAAATGCGATGCTCCTGCTTCTTCAACTGCGGATATCTGTCAGGTTTGCGGGGCATGGCTTTTAGATGGGCAATGTAAATTTTGTTATGCAGAGATTCCGGAGGAAGCGCTTTTTTGCCAGGAATGCGGCAAGCCAAAAGACGGTATTAACTGCCCGCATTGCGGCAAATTGAGTATATTTGATTTTTGTTCCGGCTGCGGAAAACCTGTTACCGAAGAAGCCGTTGCAGAATTACAACGCGCCCAGAATGAAATATTAAACCGGATACCGTCAGACACACCGGAAGCAGCAGAACAGGAAACAGAAAAGAAAACATTCAGTTCAAACCAGGAAGCCAGGCGCTGGTACAACGCTTGTGCCGCTGCACAAACAGCCTCAGTCGAGGCGGAACTTTCCCGACTGGAAACGCTAATCAAAAGTGATCCTGAACAGGAAATAGCTGAAGATGAAGCGGTTAAAGATGAAGTACCGGTTCCGCCAACGCCGCAGCCACCAAAAAGAAAATCTCTTTTTTCAGATAAACAATTAGCGTCTATCAGGAAAGCCGGTGCAGCCGTAGATGAAGTTACAAGGCAGCGTATAGAAGCCGAGAGAATTGCAGAGGAAAAAAGAATAGAAGAAGAAAGAATTGCAGAAGAAAAAAGAAAGGCGGAAGAAGAAGCAGAAAGACAGCGTAAAGAAGCAGAAAGACAGCGTAAAGAAGCAGAAAGACGGCGTAAAGAAGAAGAGAGAAAACGTAAAGAAGAAGAAAGAAGAAGAAAAGAAGAGGAACGTCAGAGACAAATAAAAGAGGCGCTGGCCCTCAAAGAAGAACTCGAGAGACAGCTTCGCAATAGAGCCTGGCGCTGCAATGCTTATGGTGTAATACATCCCGGCGGCCCCAATGAATGCGGCGATCCATCAAGAGGCGGCTATTATATATAACTGAAAGCGGTTTGCAAAAAGAGAGGTGAAATATGCAGTGCAGTCAATGTAGTACAGAAAACCGGGATACCGCAAAGTATTGCAAACAGTGCGGTACCGGAATATCTATCCCGAATACTGAAAGCTCAAGCGCTTCAGTTGATTTTCTAGAAAATTTGGTCGGGCTTGATGATCTTAAAAAAGATTTACAGGACCTGCAAAATATCCTTGAAGGAATGAAGCAAAATAATGCCGGTACACGATATCCTTACGATACGATTATTATCGGCTCTTCTGGTACAGCTAAGACACTTATCTCCAATCTTGTTGCCGATCTATTTATCAAATTCGGTATGATCACAAAAAGCAAACCGGAAATAGTAGACGGAAATATGTTTGAAAGAATGAGCGACAAAGATCTGGAAAAACATTTTTCAAATGCCAAGGGCGGAATGCTTTTTGTTGACAACGCTCAAAAACTGATAGATTTCGATGGAAAGGCTATACCCGCTTTTTCTAAATTTATCAATCTTATGGATGACAATAAGGATGATCCTATTGTATTTATGGCTGGTTTACCTTCCGGTTTAAGGGAATTTGCAAATAGCAGTGAATCAGAGAGCAAGCAAATAATAAACCGGTTCGAGAAAGTCTTTATTATTCCCGATTATACGCCTGAGCAGTATGTTGCCATTACAGAGAATGTATTAAAAAAACAGGGTTTTTCATTCGATAGTGTATTTTCAGATAAACTCTTTTTGCGGTTTCGTTACCTCTTTAAGGAACTAAAGAAACCAAACAACAACATCAAATTCGTAAACGGCTATCTTGCCATAAATGAAGCCAAGTCTGTAACAAGTTGTTATTACTTAAGAAAAGCCTGCGACAAAATAGTTGTGGCGGAAGATATAAAGGGAGAAGTTGATGAAAAGAAAAGTTTACAGGAAATAATGGCAGAGCTTGATAATATTATCGGTATGACTGAATTAAAAAAAGAAATCAAGAGTCTTTATACACAGCTTAACCAGATCGCCGAAATGGAAAAAAAGGGCATAAAAATGGACAAGCCTGCCAATCATTTTGTCATTACCGGCAATCCCGGTACAGGTAAAACCACCGTAGCCAGGCTGCTTGGAAAAATATTCGAAGGATTGGGCTTGCTGGATTCCGGTCATGTTATCGAAGTAGACAGAAGCAAATTAGTTGCAGGTTACGTAGGGCAAACCGCGCCGCAAACGAATAATGCCTGCGACTCGTCGATGGGAGGTATTCTATTTATTGATGAAGTGTACACATTAAAACAAAATGACAGCGATAGTTTTGGACAGGAATGTATCGATACTCTCCTGAAAAGAATGGAAGACGACCGGGGCAAGTTTATTGTTATTGTTGCCGGATACAGAAACCCAATGGAAAATTTTCTTACAGCAAACGAAGGCTTAAAAAGCAGGTTTACAAAATATTTTAATCTCGAGGATTACACCCCGGATGAACTTGCGGCAATTTTCGCATCCCTTGCAGGCAAACAGAGCTTTATAGTGCCGACAGATACAAATGATAAAATTATCTCTTTCTTTAAGGATAGATGCGCCCGTAAGACCAAAGACTTTGCAAACGGCCGTGAAGCAAGAAACCTTATGGACGAAACGCGTAAAAATCAGGCGGAACGTCTTTCTACCACCAATATTGCCAGTTTATCAAAAGAAGACACCCTTACCTTTTTACCGGAAGATATACCTGCTTCCACTTCTGAAAAAATGGTTTCCATAGAGGAAGCGCTTAAGGAGCTTAACGAACTTGTGGGGCTTAAGAAGGTCAAGGATGAAGTAGCAAAAATCGCCAATTCATTGAAAGCGCAAAAACTTACAGGGGAGACAGAAGTACTTGCTAAACATTTTGTTTTTATGGGTAACCCGGGCACGGGAAAAACGACTGTCGCACGCATAATGGGCGATGTATTTAAGGCTGTTGGAATGCTCCCCACCAACAATTTAATTGAAGTAGACAGGGGAAAACTGGTAGCTTCTTATGTCGGCCAGACAGCCAAGCTGGTACAGCAGAATTGTGACAATGCAATGGGCGGCATCCTTTTTGTTGACGAAGCCTATGCCCTGAAACAGGGACAGCAGGATTCATTTGGACAAGAAGCTGTAGATACCCTTCTTAAACGAATGGAAGATGACAGGGGAAAATTCGTAGTCATTGCAGCAGGTTATACCAAAGAGATGGATTATTTTTTAGCGTCTAACAGCGGATTTAAATCGCGTTTTACGGATTATATCAACTTTGAGGATTACAATACAGCCGAGATGTATCAAATTTTTGAGAATATGTGCAAAAAGAAAAAAATTGAATTTGAACCGGGTTTTGAAAAAGCATTAAATAAAAGGCTGGACGATTTATACGCCAAAAGAAATGCTCAATTCGCTAATGCCAGAACTGTAAGGCAGTTATTTGACAAGACAAGAGAGAATGTATCCAGCAGGGTGCTTGCAATGCAGAAACCCGATGAAGAATTAAAGCGTGAAATTTTAATTATGCGTGTGGAAGACCTGGACATGACCGTATCCTGAAATAACGGAAAGGAGTATAGATGAACGATAACATGCAATGCCCTTCGTGCAAAGAAAAAATCGACGATGATTTTCTCTACTGTGATCAGTGCGGGCAGCAAATACTTGTCTGTTCGGTGTGCGGACGTCCCGGCAAGGGAAAACGTTGTGTACTTGACGGAAAAGAACTGATTCCGGCAGGAAGCGGCGCTTCGGCAGCCTCAAAAACAGAAAGCATCCCTGCACCGCCAGCTCAACCGGTTCAACCGGTTCAACCGGTTCAACCAACATTAACACCACAGCCTGTTCAGCCTACTCCGTCTCCCCCGCCCGCGCAGCCTGCACAGGCTGCTCCAATAATTGCTCCTGTCCAGCCGCCGCAGCAGATTAGCGGCGATAAGGTAAAACTAACTTCGCAAATGCACGGCATAACAATCGAAGCAAAGGACGGTGATATAATTGGGCGTAAAAACGGAGCTTTTACCGGTGTATTTGCCCGTTTCAACTTTATCTCCGGCACGCATTGTAAATTTGTTAAAAACGCCGCCGGCTGGCATATTCAGGATATGGGCTCCACAAACGGAACCTTTTACAATGGAGGTCAGCTTGCACCAAATGCGCTCTATCCCGTATTAAGCAATTCAACAATAAAAATTGCAGATATCGAACTGCTTCTCACATACGATACAAATGAAGGAGGTACAGCAAGATTATGAGAACTGTACTTTCTGTTTACGGTGTTTGTGATATTGGCTGTAGAAAACCAAATAATGAAGACATGATTCTACTGAATGGAGTAATATTCCGTGACGGCTCTATGAAGAAAGAATTTGATATCAGCAAAAGAGTAGTAATAGCAGTAGCTGATGGGATAGGCGGCCTGGACAAAGGAGAAATTGCCAGCGAAATTGCGCTTAACAAACTAAAAGAATTTCTTGAAAGAATTCCCGATGACTTAAGTGATCAGGAGTTAAAAGAGGTTTTTGATGTATATACGCAGGAAACTCACGGTGCAATGTCGCAGGGAATGGGAAGCACCATTGCCGGGCTTTTTCTTTACCAGGGTAAAGTTTTCCGCTTTCATGCAGGTGACTCACGGATTTATTTACTGCGTAACGGAGGATTGGCACGCCTTACGACAGATCATTCCTTGCGGGAATCAGGCGGGAACCCGGGTGCCCCTACCAATATAATCACCAATTCTTTGGGAGGCGGTGACAGTGCTTTCATTGAATTTGCCGAGGTCGAACAGCCTTTTTTGAAAGGTAATATATTTCTTCTGTCTTCCGATGGTTTGCACGATCTTGTATCTTCTGCAATGATTTCCGATATACTTATTCAATCGCAAACCGAAGGAACAGAGGCGGCCGAAAAACTGTTGGTGCTTGCAAAAGAAAAAGGCGGCCTTGATAATATTTCAATCATTACCATAAAAGCAGAGGAGAACGAAGTATGAGTACCGAAAGAATGGATACCAGCCAAGGCACCGACAGAATGGATCCTGGCACAGCAAGAATGGACGCCGGTACCGCGCGCATAGGAGGTATTCATGGCACAATCCCGGTTGGGGGAGGCATCATTTTCGCAGAGGGACAAACAATAGTTTTAAATGGCAATAATTATGTTATCGACAGTCTTATCAGCAAGGGATCGGGTGAGGCCGTTGTATATAAAATGAAAATGAACGATAAACATTATGCCTTAAAGCACTATAAACCAAATACCCCATTAAGTGATACTGCAAAAAAAGTTTTAACTAAAATAAGGGATAATCCCAAAGAAAAGGTTGTAAAAATAATTGATATTGGTAACTACTACGGTCAGGATTTTGAAATTATGGAATTCGCCGAAGGCGGCACCCTGAGCGACTTTATTAAGGCGAACGGGGCAATACGAGATAACAAATTGAAAGATGTGATCGCTCAGATAAATGAAGGCCTGCAGCAGCTTCACGGCTATTATAAAACGATTTACCAGGACTTAAAGCCGGATAATATCTTTTTTGAAGACGCACAAAGAACATCACTCGTTCTTGCCGATTTCGGCATTTCAAGCGTTATGCAGGACGGCAGTGATGAAGTCGAAGTTGTTGCAAGCAACACCGATCTGTATGCCGCTCCCGAATTAGCGCGAAAAGGAAATAACACAACGGTTGAAATTACCCCGGCGGTCGATTATTTTGCCCTGGGAATAACAATGTACGAACTTTGGCTGGGCGAACAGCCGTTTAAGGCAATAAAGCCGATCACACGGGAACGTAATATCAGGGACAAATCTGTTATTTTTCCCGGTAATATGCCTGACGATTGCAAGACACTTATACAGGGTCTAATTGATCCGCTTCCAAAAGACCGATGGAGAAACGAGTTTGTACAAAAATGGCTTAAAGGGGAAATTCTTACACTTGACTTAAAAAAACAAAGTACAGTAACCAGCATTACCTATGATCCGCCGTTGAAATTCGGCAATGAATCCGCTTCAAACCAAAAAGAACTAGCCGCCCTTATGGATAAATATCCCAAAGTGGGGAAAGATTGTCTTTACGACGAAATTATTACAAAAACGCTTTTTGAAGCTCGCGATGTTACAATGTATAGTGACATAAAAGATGTCATATCGCTGTATGGCAGCGACCGGGAAGCAGGTCTTAGCGCGGCGATATATACCCTTGATCCGGAAAGACCGTTTATCAGCCGGACGGGAAAAATATGTAATAGCAGCGAGGAAATAGCAGATACGATAATGGCCGATTCGGCACATTACATGGATGAACTTTCCAAAACCAATGCCGGTCTGTATATTTACATTGCTGTCACCGGAGGCTCGCAGGGAAAAGATACTGCCGACACCTTCCGAAAATTTTTTATTGAATACCCGCCTAACCGCGCTCTTACTCTTGTGTATTTGAAATTACAAAGCGATGGCGGCATACCCTTAGGTTCAAAACGATACCTAAGCGCCGATGAACTTGCGCAGGAAAAAGACAGCTCGCAGATAGACCTTATTAAAAAAGCGGTAAAGGAAAAAGATTCCCCGCTGCTTGTGTGGATTTCCGATAAATATGGAGACTATTTTAAGTCTACAGATGAGTTCGGCAAACAAAACATACCCGAGCAGTTTTTCCTGCTAAGTTTAATACCCTTCCTTTCATTTACAGAACTATCCGGCAACACCGGCGAGGCTGCATTGCAAGACTTGATCGAACAATATCCGGGGAGATCTGATCTTTTTGAAACATACATCACACAAGGTTTGCCTCTTAAAGGACAGATATTGGATTCTCCCATAAAAAAGGCTCCAATCGATTATGTTGTATGTAACTTCAATGATTTAAGCATAATGCACGGTTCCGATACTGTTTATAATCTTATCCGCCTTCTGTGTAAACTCGGTGCGGATGTCAACGAATATTCAAGTGACGGCAGATTCCCTTTTATTAATGCCGTTTCAAGAGATGATGATTTGGCAAAGCTGCTTATTGAGCTGGGAGCGGATGAGGACTTCGTAAGCAAGGGAGGTAAAATCTGTAAAAGCGTCGAAAACATAGCGGATGCAATAATGTCCGAATCGGCTTATTACATGGACGAATTAAAGAACCCTAACACCGATCTTTATCTGTACTTTTTAGCTACCGGAGGTGTACAGGGAATGGAAATTGTAGAAAATTTCCGTAAATATTTTAAAGAATATTCCTCCAAGTATGCAATTGCACGGGTATATTTACAATTACAAAGTGATCTTGGAATTACTGTAGGCTCAAAACGTTATCAAAGCATTGAAGAACTTAAGCAGGAAAAAAACAATGAGCAGATAGACCTTATCAAAAAAGCGGTAATGGAAAAGGATTCCCTGCTGCTCGCCTGGATTTCCATCAATGAAGACTATTTTAAATTATTCAAGACAATGGAAGCTTTTGATAATCTCCCCGCTCCTGATCAGTTTCATCTATTGTGGCTGCTCCCCTTTCTTTCATATAACGAGCTTAAGGGCAGTAACCCGGAACAGTCGGCAATATCTGATCTTAAATATTTAATTGATTACGTGCCGGATCGCTTCAATTGTTTTGAAGCATACGCCGGACAGGGATTGCCGCTTAAGGGGCAAATACTAGATTCCCCTGATAAAAAGACTCCTGTCGATTATGTAGTGTACAACTTTGATGATTTAAGCAGCAAACACGGTGCTGACAATGTCGGCAATTTAATTAAATTACTCTGTAAACTTGGAGCAGATATCAACGAAAATTCATCTGATGGTACATTTCCTCTGGTTAATGCATTCGAAGCCTTTTTTGCCGGAAAAAATGATCTAATAAAACTATTGCTCGAGCTGGGAGCCGATACCAACCAGTATCGCGAATTTCTTAATCGCAGAGAAGAACAAGAGAGGAAAGAACAGGAAGAAAAGCTGGGCAGCGAAGGCAAAAAACTCGAATTATCGGAAAATAAAAAAAGAAAAGAACGTGATGACCGTGAACGAAAGCGAAAAGCATTTAAAAATATAGCAGCGATAAAGAAAATATTGAAAATAGCTGTTATATTTATACCTTTTAGCATTGCCTGTGGATATGCTTTCTATAATGGCTGGTTGGCATTTTTATTCGATAGACATTTATCCATTCCTGACACTGTGACCGCCATTGCAGATAATGAATATGCGGGAAAACAAATTACCAGTATTGACTTTCCGGACAGCGTCACTATTATTGGTGATGGCGCATTTAGCCGAAATGGCCTGAGCAGTATTGTAATTCCGGAAAATATTATATCTGTCGGCGAGAATGCTTTTTCCGGGAATAGGCCTACCAGCATTTCTATTGGAGCAGATGTAACAATAGGGGAAAATGCATTTGGTCACAATTTTGAAAATTTTTATCTTGAAAATGGAATGATGCAGGGGACTTACAAACGATCCAATTTTTATACTAATGACTGGAAAGCATGGTATGGTGATTTTGGATTCCGGTTCAATGAGGGAAATATTTCCATTATGGATTACAACGGAACCGGCGACCAGTTGGTAATACCTGCAGAAATAGGCAAATATACTGTTACAATTATTGAAGAAAATGCATTCTCTGACAACAATTTAACCAGCATTGTCATACCCGGTAGTGTTACATCCATAGGACTGAATGCCTTTGCCAACAATCCGTTAACAAGTGTTAGCCTTGGAGCAAATGTAACACTTGGAAGTGATGAAAACAATGGTGTACTTGGAAATATGACCGGTTTTAATACATCATATGCCAATTATGGCAATAGAGCAGGGACCTATACACGTTCTGATACTAATACTACAACATGGACACGAAGGTAAGAAGAAATAATGGCATACGATGCAACAGCAACCAGAATTTTTAGTATTCCGCCTTACACCTTCTTTGCTGTAATAGGCGTGGTTTTTGCATCGTCTTTGTTTATCCTTTTGTTGTTAAAATACGGCTATAACATCCCGCGATATACAAAAATATTTTTCATAAGCGGAATCGGTATACTGATAGGAGCTAAATTTTTTGGTTTAATTACCGGGTTATATGCAGCATTAGCGAATAAAGAACCGATAACTATAGACACACTTTTAAATACAGGTATTGTTTTCTATGGCGGATTAATTGGGTTTCTGTTATCGTTCTTGTTTATATGCAAGATATGGAATAAAAATATTGAATACAGGGTAGTAGATTTAGTTGTTGTCTGCATACCATTATTCCATTTTTGGGGACGGTTAGGCTGCTTCTTTGGAGGTTGTTGTTATGGTAAAGAAACACAATCACCATTTTCTGTTTTGTATACCAACAGAATTAGTAATGAAATAATTACCAAGTCGAGGATTTCTATTCAATTGTTTGAAGCCGGCATAAATATAGTTATATTTATTTTTCTTTTAAAATTACTAAATATGGGGAAATTCAAAGAACATCTTATGAAAGTATACTTATCCACATATGCCATTTTACGCATAATTTTGGAGCTTTTCAGAGGAGATTCTGTTCGCGGTGTTTGGCATGGCGTTTCATTTAGTCATGTAGTAAGCATTTTTATTCTAATGATTTGTTTTATATTATTTTTTACGAGTAAGGAGAAAGTATATGAATGCTAAAAATGCGTGGAAAATAATCGGGTTTGGACTAATTGCAGCGCCTCTGCTTTATCTTGCGGCATTTGCAATTGAGTTTTTTGCCTGTTTTTGTCCAGGCTCTAGACGGTGCGGCGACTTTGATAACATAAATGGTTGTATATTGGGGGAAAATGTTTGGTCTGGAGCTTCATTCGGGTGGACATTTTTATTTTTATCTATAGCAGGAATTATAATTGGTATTATTTATGCTATTGCGGCTGGTACTCAGGAAAGAAGGTATGCATCAAAAATTGCAAATGAGGATGCAAAAAATACTAGAGAGCAATATATTGGCGCAACAAGCATTATGGTAGGTAATGTAAAAAGTAAATCTGATAACATCGTGGCTTTAATAAATGATGCAAAAAAAACGATTATTTCGACTAATGCAAAAAAAATACTGGAAGAAGCAGATATAATAGCTAAAAAATCGGCGGCAGCGCTGAAAGATGAGGAGAAAATTTCAAAAAAGGCAATTGGGAAAACATCGATAGGCGCATCAAAAAGGACACAGCATGCGGAAAATGCATCTAAACTGTTGGAAAAGGATGTTGACTTAGCTTTTGATCTATACAATCAGGCAGCGAAAGAAGAGGCTGATTGGAATCATTTACAGCAGGAAGTAACAGATGCATTAAATAGTGCAAAGAATGCAAAGAAAAACGCAGAAAAAAAAGTTGATAAAATTAAAAATATGACATTTGCATCGGAATCTGCAAAAGACGCAGCTGCCAAAGCTGACTTTGCGTTAACAAAAACAATAGACGCAGAGAAGGAAACGGAAAAATGGGCAGATGCAGCAACAAAGGCAGCTTCCGCACAAGATGCACAAGCAAAAGTGTTCAAGGCAAAATATTCAGAGAAAAGAACGTTAGTGGAAGAGAAAATTGCCATAGAAGAGGTAAAAATCGCGGCAGAAGCAGAGGGAATTAGTATAGGTTAATATACTGCTCACTAAAAGCCCAGAACCAAATAGGCTGCAAATAACCCCTACCCGCCGGAATCTTTTTTTCGTATCAGGTTGCGCTGAATTTTACCGCTGATGGTTTTTGGAAGCTCAGGTACAAACTCAACAATACGCGGATACTTATACGGAGCTGTTACGCGCTTTACATGATTCTGTAGTTCGCGCTTTAATTCATCATTTTCAGTAAAGCCGGGCGCAAGAACGACGGTTGCTTTAACGATCTGCCCGCGTTCAATGTCGGGAACGGCGGTTACGGCACACTCCAGAACGGACGGATGCTCCATAAGAGCGCTTTCTACCTCGAAGGGGCCGATGCGGTAGCCAGAACATTTGATAACATCATCGTTGCGCCCGACAAACCAGAGATAGCCCTCGTCGTCCCGCCATGCCATATCTCCTGTCTGATAAATTCCGTTTTTCCAGGCATTGCCGGTAATTTCCCGATCTTTCCAGTAGCCTCGGAACATACCTGGCATGGCCGCCGCGCCGCTTTCAGTTTCATAAATATTTTTCCCGGCGCATGTAATGCTCATATTACCGACAATACCGTCGTCGCAGATATTTTTATCTTCATCGAGCAGTTGGAGGCCGTAAAGTGGCGACGGCTTGCCCATGGAGCCGGGTTTTACAGGCAGCCATTTGAAGGCGGCGGTCAATACCGAGGTTTCCGACTGGCCGAACCCTTCCCGTATTTCAAGGCCGGTAAGTTCCTTCATTTTATGGTAAACTTCCGGGCTTAAAGGCTCGCCGGCCACAGTAGTATGTCGTATAAAACTGAAATCGTATCCGGAAAGGTCTTCTTTAATAAGATAGCGGAATATGGTGGCCGGCGCGCAGAAAGTTGCCGGCCTGATGCGCTGAATGGCGTCTAACATTCCCTTTGGGGTAAATTTTTCGGTATCATAAACACCGACAGCCGCCCCGCATATCCACTGTCCATAAATCTTGCCCCAGGCAAATTTCGCCCAGCCGGAATCGGTTTGGGTAAGATGAACTGCATTATCCTCTACGCATTGCCAGTACTTCGCCGTAACAATATGCCCCAGCGGAAGACTGTGATTGTGCAATACCATCTTGGGCATTCCCGATGTACCCGAAGAAAAATAAATCAACATGGTATCTTTTACATTGCTCTGAATCCGGCTGAAACTGTCCGGCGCTTTGTCGATTTGTGCGCGCAAATTTATATAATTATCCGGAATTTGCGCATCGCCCACTATCGCGATTTTTTCCAGTTTTGCGCAATTCCGGCGGACAAGAGCGATATTTTCCATCAGTTCAGCATCATCAACAGAAATTAAAAATTTTACATCGGCTATATTGCAGCGGTATTCCAAATCTTTTGCGGTAAGCTGATATGTGCCAGGAATGCATACAGCGCCTATTTTCATCAGTGCGCACATCAGTATCCATACTTCAGGGCGCTGTTTCAAAATAAGCATAACCACATCACCCTTTTTAACCCCAAGCGATAAAAGAACATTCGCAGCCTTGTTGGACAAGCGCCTGATATCACCAAAGGTATATGAGCGCATAACTCCGGCATCATCTGTCCACAACAGGGCCGGCTTGTCCGGCTCTAGTGCAGCCCACTCATCTGCAACATCATAGGCAAAATTAAAATTATCGGGAACATTGCAGCGATAGTTGTCGTAAAAATCTTCATAACTTTCGAATTCGGTCCTTGGGCAGTAACGAGAAAGAATTTCGCTCATAACATTATTCCTGGATAATTGTAATAAACCGGGCGTGCCCGTCAACTGCGCTTTGACCGTGGGGCAGATGTGCATCAAAATAGATCGAATCACCCTCGGAAAGTAAATGCTCACGCTTTCCCACAGTAATCTTCATCCGGCCTTCGACTACAAAGTTAAACTCCTGACCGGAATGGGTCACAAGGGCCGCCGGCGGTTTTGATGAATCGAGAAATACCAGCAGGGGCTCCATGGTTCTGTTTCTAAAGTTATACGCCAGACTGGAAAATTCATAACCCGGATAACGCTCAATCTGAACACCCCTGCCCTTGCGGCAGACGGCGGCGCTCTCCATTCTGGCTTCTTCTCCGGTAATCAATACAGTAACATCAGTACCAAGCCGGACGGCGATGTTATATAAAACACTGATAGGAATATCAAGTTCTCCGCTCTCGTACCTTTTGTAAACCTCGGCGGGTATGCCCGTTTCTCCGGCCATTTCCGCGGCGCTTATTTCCAGTATTTCCCTTAGTTCTTTAATCCGCCCCGGAATTAAGGAAGCAGGATTTTCCGGTTGTTGTGATTCATTCATATTGTTTCCTTTCCTTATGATAATTACTGGCGTAAATCCTGTCAAACATATAAAGCACATTCATGAAAAAACCAGACATATTGACAACCAAAAGGAGCGGGAATATCATTTATTATATGGGAGCAGATATTATATTATGAAAAACAATCATACCGAAGAGCAGAAACTTTACACGGGTTCAATAAAACAGAAGTTTATTTTGTTTTCTCTTGTTTTTTTCATGGTAATTGTGGCCGGAGGCGGCTTTGCCTTTTTTCTGTCCATGAAGGGAATTATTCATAACAACAAAAAGAGTGAGCTCTCTGATATTGTGATAATTCAGCGGATCACTCTGGAATCCTCGGTGAACGGCGAGATTGCCATTGTCATGAAAATGGCCGATTCCCCCCTGATAAAGCGGTACTTCCAGAACCCAAACGATCGGGAACTGGAAAGAATTGCTTTTGAGGAAATAGCCGGATACCGCCGCGCCTTTGTGGGGAACACGGTATTCTGGCTGAACGACGAGGACAAAAGATTCCATTCCGATGACGCATACGTTTTTACCCTTGATGCAACCGATCCGGATAACTACTGGTATCTGATGACGCTTAACGAAACTGAAAGGTACAACTTCAATATCAATTATAACCCGGATCTTGATGTTACCAATTTATGGATCAACGCACCGGTCTTTAATGAAAACCGCAGACCAATCGGTATTTTGGGAACAGGAATCGATCTGACGGCCTTTGTTAATTCGCTTTATGCCGGATACACAGGGACGGGCGAACTTTACTTTTTTAACGAAGCCGGGGAAATTACCGGAGCGAAAGATGCCAGTCTTATAGTGGAAAAAGTAACACTGGATCAGGAACTGGGCGAAAACGGGGCAAAGATTCTTGACTGGGTGAGGGAGAATACAATTGATGATGTATACACATTCACAAGTCAGGAAGGGGAGATAGCCGTAAGCAGGGTGCCTGCCCTTGGCTGGTATGTGGCGGTCGTTCAAACGCTCACCACCAAAGACTATCTGGAAACAGGTATAACATTCCTGTTTGTCAGCATGATCGGGGTTATAGCCCTAATTTTTATTTTCTTTAATATTCTCGTTCTTAATTCACTTAAACCCATAAGCGGAATGGTTAAAGTTCTTAATCATATTTCAGCTAACTGGGATCTGACGCAGCGGTGCGCTGTTCAGAGGAAAGATGAAATCGGAAATCTGGCCAATTTATTTAACGAAACTGTTGAGCACATACGGGGGCTTCTGTCGGGGATAAAAAACGAAACCCGCTCCCTTGAGAATACCGGGGAAGATCTTGCGTCCAACATGACCGAAACAGCGGCGGCCATCAACCAAATAGCCGCCAATATACAGAGCATGAAAAACCAGGTTGCATCACAGGCTGGTGAGGTGAACGATGCCGGCGCCGTTATGGAAAGAATAATGGAAGGGCTTGATAAACTGAACGAACACATCGCCGTCCAGGCGGAAAGCGTGTCTCAGTCATCATCGGCTATCGAGGAGATGCTCGCCAATATCCGCTCTGTTGCGGAAACCCTGATCAAGAATACCGGAAACATCAATTCTCTGGGGGATTCTTCGCAGACCGGCCGCAGGGACCTTCAGACAGTTTCGCAGGATATAAAGGAAATCGCCCGGGAATCCGAAGGTCTTCTGGAGATCAACTCGGTAATGGAAACCATAGCCAGCCAAACCAATCTGCTTTCCATGAATGCTGCTATCGAAGCCGCCCACGCCGGAGAGGCAGGCAAGGGTTTCGCGGTGGTGGCCGGCGAGATACGCAAACTGGCGGAAAACTCCAGGGAACAGTCGAAGACAATCAGTGAGGTACTGAAAAAAATAAAAACTTCCATAGACGCAATTACAAAATCCACGGATATTGTGCTGGAGCGTTTTGAAGCCATCGCCGGGGATGTAGAAATCGTATCGAATCAGGAATCGCAAATTCGCACGGCTATGGAAGAACAGGAAACAGGCAGCCGGCAAATCCTTGAAGCCGTAGGCCAGTTAAATTCCATTACAGGACTTGTAAAAAGCGCTTCTTCGGATATGGCGGCTAACAGCAAGAATGTGATAAACCAAAGTTTAAGCCTTAAAAGAATTACCGAGGAGGTAGCCGGCGGCATGGACGAAATGACCATAGGCGCAGATCAAATAAATAAGGCTGTAAGTACGGTTAATGAGATAAGTGTAAAGAATAAAAGAAATATAGATGATTTAAGCAGAGCCATAGCTAAATTCAAAGTGGAATAATTATGCGAAGGCTGATGGTCTTAAATAAATGTTTTTAACAGGAGAATGTCATGAGTGATTTTGATTTCAGTTTGGCCCTGTGCCGGCAAATGGCGGAGGCGGCGGAAAAGGCGCAGCAGGAAATGGACGTGTGCCTGTCAATTGCCATTACCGACCGGCATGGAAACCTTAGATTTTTTTATCGCTTTGGAGACGCTATTGTACCCAGTCTGGAAATAGCCCAAAAAAAGGCTTATACATCGGCAGTTTTGGGGCAAAGTACCAGGGAATTCGGTAAAATCGCGCAAGTGGACGGCGACGCCTTTGGCATCAATGTTACCGCCCCAAAACTGGTAATTTTCGGGGGCGGATTTCCATTGGAAATAGACGGAAAAACCGTCGGCGGAATCGGCGTTAGCGGCGGCAGCGTCGAAGAAGACGAAGTCGCCGCCCAGCGGATGCTGGAAGCCTTCCGGCGCGCCGTAAAGGGTGGATAGATTACTCCACCTTAAATATAGATTACTCCACCTTAAATCTTGAAACTTCCTGTACAAGAAGCTCAATATTTTCCTTATTTTTCGCGCTTATCTCGTTAACCCTGATAACCGCCGCATTTATCTGCTCGGCCCCGGCTGCCATTTCATTCATGCCACCGGTGATCTCCTGAGTAACCTGTTCCAGATTATTGCCTTCCTGAATAACTTCCCTGCTGCCTTCAATCATTTCAGTTGAGCCGTTCTTTACCATTTGGGTTAACTCATTAAGGTGGCCAACAGCTTCCAGTATCTGCTTGCTGCCCTCCCTCTGCTCTTCCATCGCACTGCGGATATTATCTTCCTGCTCCGCGACAGTCTTTACGCCTGAATCAATCGTTTGGAATTTGTTGAGTACATTTCCGGTAGATACAGTAATCTTGTCGATGGAGCCCTTGATCTTTTTAAGCGCAACACTGATTGTCTTGGACTGCTCACTGGATTCCTCGGCAAGTTTTCGAATCTCACCGGCTACTACAGCAAAGCCCTTTCCCGCTTCCCCGGCATGTGCAGCCTCTATGGCGGCATTCATGGAGAGCAGGTTTGTCTGGCTCGCAATATTTTTCATAACAGAGTTAATTTCCAAAAGCCCTTCTGATTCTTTTGCAACTTCCTGAATATCTGTGGCCACATTTCTTAATCCTTCGCGGCCTACCTCCGAAGCGCTTGTCAATTCACTGACGTTTTCGGCGTTTTTAGAAAGAGTATTGGAAACAGAGCGTATATTGGCCATCATTTGTTCAATGGCCGACGAAGACTGAGCCACACTGGTTGCCTGGCTTTCCACATGCTCATTCAATTTATCAATGTTAACATTCATCTGTTCCATGGTAGCGTTAGTTTGGGTAACAGACGCGCTTTGGCTTAACACCTGTCCCTTAATACTCTGGGTATTGGCGGTGATTTCGTTGACTGCCGTGGCGGTCTCTGTCATGTTACTGGCCAATTCGTTGCCGATATCAAACAATGTTACCGTCTGGTTTTTAATTGTTATAACAAGGTTTCTTATTTTTTTAAGTGTCAGATTGAAATAACGGGATAGTTCGGCAATTTCATCATTGCCCTTATCCGGAATTGTCCGGGTTAGATCTCCATCTCCCTCGGATATGTCCTTTAGTGTTTCCGTTACCTTTACAACCGGTTTAGTCATATAGTTGAATACAATAAAAAGTATTACAGCGGAAACCAGAACGGCTATAACCGCCAGGATTACTGTAAATTTTGTTATGGCCCGTACTTCTTTCAGAACGTATGCATCGGTAGTCCCCAGCATGACTGCCCAGGTCGTGTCCGAATTGCCGATATTAATATGAACCATATTCAGCTCTATATTAATGCCAAGCGTAGGATCATAGGCGCTGTCTTTATAAGGCGTTCCGTCAAGCACGGCCTGAAATGCCAACGGCTGATTTTTGCCGTATTCCATATCAACATCGGTCAGCATTCTTCCTACACGTTCCGGAAGAAAGTGCGCCAAAATATGTCCGTTGCCGGAATACATTACCATTATGGCGATTTCTTCGTTATTCGCAACGGTGTTTTCCAAAATAGGCTGTATAATGCTGGTATCAAACAGGCAGCCGATACCGCCAATGACTTCATTTGTACGGCGGTCAATTATGGGAACCATCATTCTGATTAAATATTTTTCCTTTCCGTTTACATTCAGCGTAAATGGATGCTCTACCCTGTCTCTTTTTGAATTTGGCCCGTTGAAATATTCCATGGAAGCAGCCACATCAGTGCTTGCACGGCTCGTTATCTCGCCGGTCTCCTTGGTAAAGGCCATGGCATACTGTCCTGTAGGGCTGGAACCTGTCCGGCCCAGGTATTGAGCATCCATGCCGTCCAGAGCATTTGGCTTCCAGATCGTATAAACATTAATCAGCTCGGTATGCGATTCTATAACTGCCAGCAGCATCTCATCAAACTGATCACGCCGTTCTCCGGCCGGAATAACTTCGTAGTTTCTCATTATTTCGGCCAGAGTACGAATTGCAGCAATCTGGCTGTTCATTTGTCCGTTCCAGTATTCGGCCCGCTGCTGGGTCAGAAGCCTTATGCCCCTTAGACTTAGCTCCATACTTATGCTGGAAGCCTCTCTTAAAAGCAGCATGGAAATTCCCGCTACTACCACTACCATGATGGAGCCCACCAACAAACTCAATTTAAATTTTATTTTCATATTTCCCCCTTCCAATTACGTTTGTAAGCCTGATAATGCAAACAAAACTGTAATATGGCATTTCTTTTCTTAAATATGTATAAATATTCATAAGTAAGACCATATAATTCGAAACAAACGCCCATAATGCCTTAATTTGATCATATTTATCGAAACAGGCATTTTTTATACCCAGAAATAGGAAAAATATATCGCAAAATACACCCTAAATGCCGAAACGGCAGCTTTTGGGCACAAAGTACAGGATATACTTGACATTTTTTTTCGTATTTGGTATGAATGATGAAGATGCTGCCGTTTTTCGAAGCGGCGCCGTTATATGGTTCTTTGTGTGAACCTTCATTCCCAAAGTGAGGGTTTTCTTTGGGGTGCTGCGGTTTTTCGAAGCGGCACTGTCGTCTGCCTAAAGGCAGGCTTGCATTAGCGGCCGTAGTAACTTTTATTGGTGCCTGGGCCGTTATGATTTTTTCGGGACAACGCCCCTTGACGGGGCGCTTTTACCTGGTTCTTTGTGTGAACCTTAATTCCCAAAGGGAGGGTTTGCTTTGGGACGCTGCCGTTTTTCGAAGCGGCACTGTCGCCTGCCTAAAGGCAGGCTTGCATTACCGGCCGTGGTTACCTATATTGGTGCCTGGGCCGTTATAATTTTTTCGGGACAACGCCCCTTGACGGGGCGCTTTTACCTGGTTCTTTGTATGAACCTTAATTCCCAAAGGGAGGGTTTGCTTTGGGACGCTGCCGTTTTTCGAAGCGGCACTGTCGCCTGCCTAAAGGCAGGCTTGCATTACCGGCCGTGGTTACCTATATTGGTGCCTGGGCTGTTTTGATTTTTTTGGCAATAACGCCGCTTGACGCGGCGCCGTTATTTAGCCACCTTAGCTCAGTTGGTAGAGCAGCAGACTGAAAATCTGCGTGTCTGGAGTTCAATTCTCCGAGGTGGCAGTTCACAGAGTTTCCTAATTCCTTATGTAGTAAGGAATTATGGGATTTCTTTCTACCCGACAACGGGCGAAAGTAACATTTCAAACGCGACCGACAGTAGAACTGACAGTAAAACCTGTTACAGTCTAAAGTCGGGTTTGAGGTGTATATGAACGCCTACCCATTTTCGGTTTATAAAAGAGCCGACCGCCCCTATTATCTGGTTCAGTTTAACGATGAAAACGGCAAACAGCTACCAGCAATCTCAACCAAGCAGAAAACAGAAGAAGAAGCGGTAAGAAAAGCCTTCCAATGGCTTCGAGACGGCATCCCGCAAAAGCAGAACACCGTCAGAGTACATAACCTATCCCTGCGGGAAACCGTCAAAAACCTTAAAGACCCAGACGATGCCGAAACCATGATTGCCGAACTCCAACGGCAGGGCTGGCTGAAAAGTTTTGTCATGGCTGGCACACAGCAAGCACAGGATTTTATCGGCTACCTGGCTACCTTTTGGGATTGGGACAAATCCCCCTACATTCAGGAGAAATTACGCAAAGCTCACGGCATACACCGCCGCCATTGCTCTATACAGGGCGGGGCGATTTCGCTGTATTGGGAGCCGTTTTTCAATGGGCGGTTTTTGGGAGATATAACGGCAGCGGATATTGACGCTTTTATTACCCACATGGGGGAAAAGGATTTATCGGCTTCACGGAAAAATGTCGTTATAAAAGCCGGAACGAAACCCCTCCGTTGGGCATTTTCCAAAGGGCATATAGATAAAGACCCGACCAGAGGACATACCATGTTTGCGGGGGAAGAACGAAAAAGGTCGATTTTAACCCCTACTGTAGCCGCTGCTGTGTTTCGTACTGTGTGGGAAGATGACAGGGTTAAACTAGCGAATATGCTGTCGGCGGTTACCGGAATGAGGAACGGGGAAATTTTAGCCTTGCAGTTTAAGAATTTAGGGGCTGATTGTATTTATGTTGACGGCTCATGGAATAAAGAGGACGGAAGGAAACCGCCGAAAAACAATAAAACCAGAACGGTAGAGATACCTTTCCCCGATTTGATGTATGCGCTTATAGAAATGGGCAATCAAAATCCGTGGAGTAAAACACCTGAAAGATTTATCTTTTGGTCAACAACCAGAAAAAAAGTTCCTATGCAGGGGCAGCACTTTGGCAGGGGGCTTCGTGAAGCGTTAATAAAAATAGGTTTTTCTAAAGAGGAAGCGGCGAAATATGATTTTCACAGTTGGCGGCATTTCTATACTTCCTACATGATTAGAAAACTGGACAAAAAACTTTTGAAATCGCAAACCGGACATTTAACCGATGTAATGCTTGCCCATTACGCTGACCACGAAACAGTAGGGGACAGGGAACTAATCCATTCCGCCCAAAAAGAAACTTTTGCAGGGCTATTGCCGGAAACACCAAAACTTGTTACATACAAAAAAATGGGAAACAAGATAGCCTGTTCAGCGTAAAGAGTTTTACAGCCCCCGAAAGGGGGTTATAATGGCACAAAACAAACTGAAATAGAAAAGAGGGAGAAAGGTCAAAATTGCTCCGTTCCGCTATGCTGCACTCCGCAATTTTCTCAAATCATTCACGCCGCCCTTTTTATGCTGCATTTATCAAAAGGCATTTATTCACAACCCGCCCGGCGTCCTGCCGGTCGGGTCAGGGTCAAAGGCGGCTAATCCTCACGCCGCCCTTGCCCCTGCAAGTAGGTAAAGGGTAGCACCCCAAAAACAGCATAAAAACCCCGGCACCCCGCCCCCCGCAGAGCCTATAAACAAAAGACCCATTCCAAAGACCGCCGCTTAACCCCATAAGCCATATCGGAAAAAGTAAAACATAATTTCAAAAAACTTATCGGGTTAATCGGCGGCATTATCTCAAAAGCACCGTGGGGTTCGCAAAGTAAAAACATTACCCCAAAGCATTATCCCACGCAACGGGGGTTTTTAATTTACCCGCAGAACATACCCGAAAAGCCCCAACAGCACACAACCGAATGTATACGCTACGCCGCAAGGCGGCTAGGGGTTCAGTCGGCTAGGTCATTCCGCTTCGCTCCATTCCCACGCCTCCATCACCCACATTCCAGCCCACCGCAAACCTACGGTTTGCTTTATAAGGTGGGCTGGAACGTCGTATACAACAGCGATTGTGTGCAATTGGGAACTGGTAGACAAGGCATTACTTGATAGAAAAACCCCCGTTGCGAAAAGCATTATCCCCAAGCACCCCACGGCTTCGACAGGCATTTTCTCCCGCTCCGTAGCCGTTACATTATCCTGATAAAAACCGCCAGACCGCCGCTATCTTCGATAGCAACGGACTGGCGGCATGGTCGTAAGGTGAGGCATTTTCAAGACACCAATCCGAAATCCCCCGCAACAATGAAGCCGAGCGATATTTGCTGCTACGCACTCCCAAAGACCCGCCCACCTTGCAGGTAGGCAGGCATTGATGACAGAGCATTATCACAGCAGCAAGAACCGCCCTACGCAAGACCCGCCCTAAAGCATTATCGAAAAGTGAAAGCATGAAAACAGCGGTACTTGCTCCA
The DNA here is from genome assembly GCA_009777535.1 of Treponema sp. GTDB lineage: Bacteria > Spirochaetota > Spirochaetia > Treponematales > Breznakiellaceae > WQXQ01. The sequence continues at coordinate 4,760 of WRLP01000013.1, read as the reverse complement.
GGCGTTTCTTGCTGCCCGCCGCCTACGGCGGCGGCCTGATGATGACACGCTGACAACAATCCACCCCCGATTTTCAGACTTCTCTATAAGGCTACCATATACATACTTTTATAATTTATCTTTGTCATACTTGTCATAGAAAAAAAAATAAAAAGATAATATAAGTATAGATTGAAAAAAAACCGCTTTTTTGATGACAAAACACCTGATTTTACCTGTCATAAATGACAAGCCGATATGTCATAACAAAACAAGGGCAGATTTTTTTTAAGCAAGGGGGGCGTGTGCGTGGCTTTATTTTTTGCTACTTTTCGCAATGTTTTATTTATTTTTATGACCAGGCACATTTTTCAGATAATTTTCCGAGATAACAAAACACAAAAAAAGCCTACTCTTGCATACTTTTAATAGACTTCGAGAGAGAAGTTTTTCCTGTCGGCTGTTTTGCCGACCCAACCCAAAGGGGCGCACGGGGGAACCACCCCAAAACCCGCAAGGGTAAAAAAAATTAACGGCGAAGCCCAACCCCCGACCAGTAACGAGCCTCGGACGTTCTGCATTGCTGGAAACCCATCTCTTTAAGCCGCAAAGTAAAAAACCGTTCCGGCACGGCGTGTTCCTTGTTATCTTCGCACCAGTCCGAATATGCTTTATATAGTTCCCGGATACGGATTGTCAAATCCTTTTCAATCAGACATTTATCACTTAGGAAATTTCCTATAACGTCCATTTCTTCCCTGTATTCATCAGTTGCATTTAGTATTTCATCGGGAGCATTAAGCCGCTCTTGTAACCAGCGTTTAGTCCCTTCCAAAAGCCAGTTAAGAATTCCGCTTGCTTCACTTCGCAATTTCAATTCAAGGTCTTTATCCTGTTTTTCTTCAGGTATTCTGGTTGTAAAAGGTATCAGTTTAATTCGCCGCCAAATACCGTAGTCAGTACCCTTGATAACAGGCTTATGGTTAGTAGCCATGAAAATCTTAAATGTAGGGGTAAACGAAAAAAACTCCCCGTACAGAAAACGAGCCATCATTTGGTCATTGCCAGTAATCCGCTTAATAAGCGGTTCGGACAGCCTACGCCCTTGCTCCGCTTCGGTAGTGGTAACAAACCGTATTCCCCTTAATCGGGCTATATCATTGGTTGTTTGGTCGCCGTTCTTTTTCATAAAAGTTTCTGTAGGCGTTGCCGTAGCGTAATCACCCAAAATATACATGATGGTATTCAAAAAAGTTGATTTACCGTTTGCACCGGAGCCGTACAGAATAAACATAGTCTGTTCTGAAATATCGCCAGTCAAAGCCCACCCTGCGGCGGTCTGCAAAAAGTTAATCAATTCAGATTTATAATTCATAATTTCACGGATAAACTGTTTCCACAGCGGACAGTCAGCGTTTGGGTCATATTCAACATTGGCAATTTTGGTCATCATATCATCTTGCCTATGTTCCCGAAATTCCGTTTTTTTCATTTCAATAACGCCGTTTTGCACATTCAACAGCCAATGGTCAGGGTCTAAATCTTCGCTTGTTATGTGTAACGGTTTAATCCATTGAGCGTTACGGATAAGGGTTTCACGTCTTTTAGTGCTTTCACATACCCTTGCATAACTTTCTATATCGTTTCGTTCCCGATAGTCGCTTGTCTTTAGTAATTCATCGTAAAGGTTCCTGATTGTTTCCAGCCCTTTAGTTTGCACCAGTGCCGCACCTTCGTCTATTTCCCATCGTTTACCGTTCCACACCAGCCATTTTTTCCAGGCAGGGAAATACCGTATATCTTTGCCATGCTCTTTGGCAAATCTTTCTGCATTCGTGGAATCAGTAAACTGTATTTTCCCGCTTTTTAGCTGGTTAATCCGCAAGTAGACACTTTCATCACCAATCAGGTTTTCCATCATAGCCCCCAGTCTTTAATACTGCCGCATACGTCTTAAAGCGGTATGCCAATAAATCAAAAGCATTTTCTTTTGTAACTTGTGGTAGTTCCTGCCACCATTGAATATACATTGTATAAAGCAAGGACAATGAACCCGGTTTTTTTTGAAATTCTTTATTCAAAAAGTACGCACAAGAGCGGTACTCATCATCGGGCATATCTTTTTTTACAATTCCATACCAGCGTATTAAGTCCCCCGCCCATTCAATCTCATGTTCTGCAAATTCTTCTAAAGATTTTTGTTGCTTGCGGATATTGTATTTATACCGTTCTTCCGGCGTTCTTCTCCTGGGCATTATCCGCTTCCTTGCTTCCAGATATACACCTTCGCCGTTTGCCCCGCCGCCGTTCTGCCGTCAGCAAAGGTAACAAAAGCCCACAAAGCCCACCACCCCGACACATCTAAATCCCCCTCGATACATTCATGGAAAATGACCCCCTGGGCAATATCTCCAACAGCGGCGGCAAATTCCCCGGTTTTTCCGTTAGGCTTGCGATACTTAATAACCGTACTTTCTATCCCCTCTAAATCAACAAAAGTTTTAAGAGTTATACGCAATGCCGATTGTCCCTTGAAAATACGTCCCATAAGAACCGCCTTAGTTTATTCTGCTTTCAAAGGTAATTTCCCTTGTTATACTTGACTTCAAAACAATTTCTTCCCTTGCAATTAAAAACCGCCGTAAAAGATAATCACGAACAAACAAGCCCGATACAATACGGACAAACATTAGCAGCCCTCGAATTACAACCCCTGCCGCTTGCACCGTATCAGACAGGGTAAGAATATATGTCCTTCCAATTTTTGCTTCACTATCACTTTTTGCATTATCAAAAAGCCCTCGAAAGAAAGCCCCCAAATGGCTTAATGTGCCTGATACCTTAGCGTTATCTTTTACCGTCCGTGAATATAAAAATGCAAGAGAATTATTATCATAGCCCTGTACTGCCGCTTCAAGTTTCCTGATAAACCCCTGTAATTTGTTTGCCGTAGAATTTACCCGCACCGTATCAAAACTGTTACGCTTATAATTTGCTGTTAATTTCCGGCTATCCGTCAGCGTAACCCCCTGGGTTAATGTCCTTACATAATTTTGAGCAGATGAATAATCAAAATACATAGACAGCTTAAAATTCGGAGCCCAATTTGAGTAACTTCCCGGATATATATTGGGTATTACATTTTCATTATTCCAATACCAATTCTCAAATGTCCCCCCAAAATCAAAACGTGGAAACCAGAAGTATTTGGTAAAACAGCCAAACCAGATATTTGAACCAGAGGAAATACTGCCATTACTTAAAAACGTACCTGACCGCCATCCTTTGGGTTTCGATGAACTTAATGTGAAATCAATAAAACTTTCCTGTAAACTCAATTTTGCATTAGGTCTATTAACACCGTCAGAATACAGAACCGGATACCCACCTGCTTCTTCGCCGTAATCCTCGTTGCTGTAAAAATATGCTGTGCATAGTCCGTTAATGGTTTGAGGCACTAAAAAACGATTTACTGGTATATCACATTCAAATTGCAATGGAACCCACGGCTCCGGCGGGTCATTATCAAATAGGTATTGACTACCAATAGTTGTAGTCCCAATGGTCGGGTCAACAATCACCGGATAAACCGCTTCACTAAGCCATTGTTCAGGTATGCTAATCCGTAACTCATTCCCGACAACTGACAAATCCCCCCATACCCGCCGCCCCCTTGCGTCAATAATCAAAGGTCGGTGAATATGGCATAACTTCCCTGTACCTTCGCCTAACAAAGTTTCTTTTTTATAAACTGCATAACTGCCCTTCAAAAAAAGATCAGGCACAAAATCAGGCTGCCGGAAAAAATCAAAGTTTTCTGCCCCTTCCATGCGAAGCCTTATAACATTGCTTTCAGGCTCCCTGTTGAGAATTACATCATACTCAAAAGCACTATCACCCAAGATAGTAAACCGATGAGACCGCCGCCTTCCTTTATATTCAAGTTTCTGTTTATCCCCCCGGACAGAAAAGCCCTCATCATCAGGCGGTACAAACCTAAGCCCCCGGCCTTCCCATCGGGAAACACCCCAGGTCGGATTTTTCTCCCCAAGCGAAACCATTAAGGGAAAATCAGTAGGGGATTGCAGAAACCTTACTGACCGAGTATTGTAATTTCCCATAGCACCTGAAGGGTATCGCTTGACGTAACATTGACCGCCGGGGTTATCTGTGCATAAGCCAGACAGTTAGCCGCCGTGCCGTTGCCGTTAAGCAAACACGCCTCATTTATGCCGTTAGCGTTTAACGCCCCCGCCGCAAATGTAGCCCTATAGGTAACGGTCGTATCCCCTGTATTGCCCCAAGCCGCTTTCAATGCCGGATACCCGCTGTCCAGTGCTTTCATGCTCCCCGATGGGGTATTGCACCTTGTATTCGTTTTGGTACTATTTCCTGTCCAGCCAGTACCAACCTGAATAAAGCCTGTTGCACTTGTAACCTTAGTCCGTGCAGGGGAAGCCAAAAGAGCGTCAGCAATCAAAGCGTCCCCTTCTCTGGTAACAATGTTATGGAATTCAAAAACCATAAATTGCCCAGGTATCCTAAAAAGCCTCCGCAGAAACCCCGGACTTTTCCGTTTCAATTTTCCGTGGCAATCGAAAACCTGAACCGTTACCCGCCCTTTAATCTTAATTCTGTCTTTCAATTTACCTTCCCCCAATAATCAATGTACCGCCCACGCCAACGGCAAGGCCGCCAAGAATTCCAATCAAAGCGGCAATCAAGGTGTTTTTCCGTCCTGTTCTTCGAGCCGCTTCAATTTCCAGCAAGTTAAATTCTGC
>WRLP01000012.1 GCA_009777535.1 Treponema sp. | reverse complement strand
CAATTCTTGCTATTTTAGCCCTATCTCTGGTGTTTATCGCCTGTCCAACTGAGGGCGGCGGCGGAAGTTCGGGTGGTAAAACCATCGACGATATTGTCATTCCAGTGATACAGGAAGACTTCTTCGTTATCGACGGCGAGTTCGATTTAGATGCCCTGCTTCTGGAACTCGAAGACTTCGAAATAACTGTAAATTACAGTGATGGCACAAGTACGACTGTGGGCATAGGCGATTGTACCATCAGCGGCTTTGATCCCGATGTCGAGGGTGAGCAGGAAATAACCGTAAGTTTTGGCGGTAAAAGCGTAAGTTTTGCGGTATACGTTTACTCCGCGGATAACTTTGTCGCTGTGGAGGGAGTTAGCCTGAACAAAACCGCCGTAACGTTAGAAGCAGGCGGCTCTGAAACCCTTGTTGCGGTTATTGATCCCGAAGATGCGAGCGAGAAGCGCGTAAGGTGGGAGAGCGATAATCCCGCTCTTGCCGCCGTGAACGCTTATGGTGTTATCAATGTACCGGAAGATGCGGAAGAAGGCACTGTAAACATAACTGTAACAACCATTGACGGCGGCTTAACAGCGACATGTGTTGTTACCGTAACGACAGACGGCGAACCCACACAGAACCTTGAAAACCTTACGGTTGGCCTGACAGCGGGTGACGGCAAGGTAACACTTGCAGCGCAAACGGCGGCGGCAGGTTTCGCTTTCTATTACAATAAGAGCGACGCTTCCGTTGCGGCGCCGGCTTACGGAGATGCGATTACAACGATCACAGGTGCTACTGCGTATAGCGCGGCTACAGACATAGCCGGCCCTAATGGCACGGCTATCTATGTGCAGGTTTATAAGGTAGAAATAACTGGTAATACCATTGTCGGCTTTGGGCAGGCAAACAGAATACCTACTGCAACACCAGACAATATAGCGCCGATACCTGGTAACAGTGGGGCGATAACTACCGCAAGTGTTACGGACAATTCGCTGACCCTGGACTGGGCAAAGGCAACGGACGATATAACGGCGCCCGCAGACTTGTTGTATTTCGTCTACCAAAAAGACAGCGCCTTCTCTATGAGTGGCGGACTGCCAACAGATGGTAACCTGCTTAATGCAGGCGGCACAGCCGACATAGCAACATACAACGTAACAGGTCTTTCCGCTGTTACATCATATTACTTTATCGTTGTGGTCGAAGATGAGGCGGGCAACAGGGCGGCGTATGCGGAAGTAAGTGAGACAACTGCGGCAGCCCTCACCTACGAAATCAGCGCTTCAACCTTGACATCATTTGGCTCGCTTGTGGAGGGCTACGAGCAGCCTGATGCAAAAACCGTGACCATCACCAACACCGGCACAGGCGCGGTTACGCTGAATCAGCCAACGGCTACGGACTATGACATCGGCACGCTGTCAACCACCAGCCTGGCTGCCGGTGCGATAGCGACCTTCACCGTCCAGCCGAAAGCGGGTTTGGCGGAAGGTAATTATGATGAAACCATTACGATTACCAGCTCTGGCGACGCTGAAACATCGGTTGATGCGGAGTTTACGGTATTACCGTCAAAGACAGTATCGGTAGGTATGCAGAGCGGTACGTTGACAGCGGGCATGGCAGGAACGGTGACCTTTCCGGTAACCACCGTTAACATCGCTAACGGCTCGTACACGGTAACGGTGGCAAACCTCCCCGAAGGCGTAACCGTACAGGGACAGGTAACCATAGACAGCAACAGCGGCGAATTGACCCTTGCGGGCGACACATCAACAGAAGAAGGCGATACCGAAACGCTGACGCTTACCATTGACGGCGCAACCTCTGGGGTATTCACATTGACTATCGCCATCAAAGTTGCTACACCAACAGCAGTACCAGCAGGAGGCAATGTAGTATCCGGCGATACCATTCAACTGAGCACCACTACCACAGGGGCACAGATACGGTACACCCTCGATAGCACGGAACCTACGGTTTCAAGTACGCTTTATTCTGATGCCGCTAGACCCGCTATTACCGGAGCAGCGGGTACCACAGTTACCCTCAAAGCAATTGCCATTATGGATGACGCTGAAGATAGCGACATTTTAACTGCAACCTATACACTGCTTATGGCAACAGTCGCCACTCCACAGATAAGCTCCCCTGCAGGAACAACTGTAGACTCGGGGACGCAGATAACGCTTACTTGTGCGACCGATGGAGCAACGATTTATTACACCCTTGACGGCAGTGAACCGCCATCCAGCGCAACCAAGGCAGAATATAACCCGTCAAGTAAACCTGCGATCACCGGTACAGGCGGGGCTACTATTGTATTTAAGGCGTATGCGATTAAAGACGGTATGTCCGACAGTCAGGTACTGTCCAGAAATTACACCATCACATCACCCAATGCAGCAACACCCAACATACGAATTCCTAATGGCGTTATCGACCCCGGGACAGTCATTTTCTTGACTACAGAAACCACTGATGCACAGATACACTATACCACCAATGGTTCCGATCCCACAGCCTCAAGCACACTCTATACAGGCCCCTTCCGCCTCACCGCCACAGGCACCCACACCATTAAAGCTATAGCAATAAAATCTGGCTTTACTGACAGCGGCATACTGACAAGGACATATACAATACTCAATACCGCAACCGGTGATGTAACAATTACCGACAGCAATGTCTCGACAATGGCGTCTGTAATCCAGACATTTGCCGATAGCAATCCCTTAAAAGGCACTGAGGTAGATCCCATCATCGTGAAGATAGATGTGTCAGTCGCAACTTTACTTTCCGGGACAGGAAACTCTGATAGTGCTGGCCAGAATAATAGCACTCCCACGAACGATGGCGATACCGACCCTCTTGACCTGCTCTTTGATTCAGTTCCCTCGGGAAAGTACGTTTATTACGACATGGGCGGCAGTACCATTACCGATTTCGGAACTTTTTCCAATGCCGCTTCCGCTTATCGGTCTAATCATAGCCGCATAACAGGTATTACCTTACCTGCGAGCCTAATAACCCTTGGGAATTCTGCTTTCTATAGATCAAATATCAAAGTCTTCATCCTTCCTGACGGTCTTACTACCATAGAGGCTTGGGCGTTTGCCGATAATACTATGATGAGGTTTATTGATATTCCGGCGACTGTTACAGCTATTGGTGCTGCTTCTATTAGAGATACTAACTTCACTGCTCTGATTATGAGACGTGGTATTTCACATGGTGGCATAACAACGAATGGTGGCATATATCCTTATCAAGCGATCATCTATGTCCCAGCCGATTCTGTAGCCGCATATAAGTCCGGATGGAACATCGGCGGTATCAATCCTGACCGCATAGAAGCCATACCTGAGGGGTGGTAACGGGGGAACAGCCGTAGGAGGGAGCAATTAACAAATAGCAAGGAGCAAAGATAGGGGCGCTGGCTTTGAGGGCGGCGCCCTTGCTTTTGGAGCAAATAGCAATTAGCAAAGAGCAATTAATTAATTAGGAATGAAAATTGAATTGTCAAATTATCCAAAGGACAGACAAAGACTCAGATTTCTCTGCAAGTCTAATTTCCGGGTCTCTGGTAACGATAGTTGCGGAAATGCACTTTGCTGTACCACAGAGGAAAGCGTCAGCAAGGGCTATAGGATAACGCGCTTTGCACCGCGCCGTTTCAAGATAAATTTCTTCGGAAATAACGCTGATAAATCTGATGGGCAGACTTTTCACCGGCTCCATTGCGGCATCAGCAGTTTCGAGTCCTTTAAGCTGTATAATTCGATAATAAACTTCAACCAAATTAACGAGACTCATGCACAAATTAATTTCACCGGTAACAGCACAGTCAAGCAATTCTTTGACTTTTTCATACCCCTTTCCAAACTCATCATTAAGAAAAGCAAGCAAGGCACAAGCGGGAAGAACCTCGAAGCAAGCTACGAGGTTCTTCGTTGGAAAGGAAATTTATTATACTGGCGGGGAGTCCCCCGCCCTCCAATCAAGAAGATACATTACAAGGAGCCCCCATCAAGACGGCTCTCTAATTCTTTTTCCTGTTGGCGCATTGCAAGAAAATCATCGCTTGAAAGAGGTATATCTAATCGCTTAAAAATGCCGGAACAATGCTTAACCGCTTCCGCTGGTTCAATACGTGAACCTGTGCCAAGTCCCAATCCGCGTTCCATAGCTTCCTGCGCTGTTAAGTTTTTGGATGTTTCGGAAAGAGGTTTTATTTCATGCCGTGCTTTATGCTGTAAATATCCGGCAAAATCAATAACTTCGCCAAAGTATTTGGGGGGAAGTTTATCCACAATATTTAGTAATTCAGCCTGCCGGGTCATACACAGCCTCCAATCATCATATACAGGAAATATAATATGAAAACGCAGCAAAATCAACTGGAAGCGCTAGGGAAATTAGCAATGAATGAAGAATCTAACCACTAACCACACCAACAATCACGAACAAAGGAGCGATCGAAAAAGTTCGTGTCTGTTCGTGTGGTTTTTGGTTTTATTTTATTTCTTTGCGTCTTGGCGTGAGGTGCATGATATATTTTCGAATAAGGTTTTCCTACATTTTGCTTTGGTTTTTCGGGAAAAAAGTTGAAAAAAGAGCGAAAAAACCAGATTTTCTTGATACTTATTTCTTATAACCTGTTTATGGTATAGTAAATCACCATGAAGAAAGAACTGATTAAAATCCAAAAAATGATACAAGAAATTCGTGGGTCTAAGGTCATGCTTGACAGCGATCTGGCTCAATTATATGAGGTTGAAATTAGGGTTTTGAACCAGGCAGTAAAGAGGAACGTCGAGCGTTTCCCGGCTGACTTTATGTTTCAATTAAATGCCGAAGAATGGAAAAATCTAAGATCACAATTTGTGATCTTTAATAAAGACATAAGAAAATACAGGCCGTTCGTTTTTACAGAGCATGGTATCTTGATGTTATCCAGCGTTTTGAATTCCGATAAAGCTGTAAAAGTAAATATCCAAATAATGCGTACCTTTGTTCAGTTAAGGCATTTTGCCCTTGATAAACCGGATACCAATAAACAAATAGCCGAACTCCGTAAATTGTTGATGCTGCACATTGAGAATAGCGACTACAAATTTTCCGAATATGACAAAACAATACGGCAAATAGTCCAGGCCCTGAACAACCTCATAGACCAGCCAAAACCGACTAAACGAATAGGGTTTAATGCGGATTAAGAAAACAGGTAACAGTTAGCAGATAGCAGATAACAGATAATAAAGAGCAAAGGTTGGGGCGCTGGATTTGAGGGCGGCGCCCTTGCTTTTGAGCAAATAGCAAAGAGCAAATAGCAAAGAGGGAAGAGCAGGGAGAGATCACAAATCTTAATTTGCTCTTTGCTAGTTGTTATTTGCTATTTGCCTTGGCGTGAGAACTTTTCCTACAGACTCCTGTGAGCTCCGTGTGAGTAATATCGAATGAATGCTTGGCGAAGGGAAGAGTGTCCACGGATTACGCGGAAGCCGCCGGGCGCGTGAGCGCCCATTATATAATTTCTTATCGGCTCGTCGACCGAAGGGAGACCTTTCACGGATTATTTTTTCTGCGTTAATCTGCGTAATCTGCGGACCTTATTAATTATTTATTGTTAAGAGATGAGAGTGTTAGGAGCAAAGAGGGAAGAGCAGAGGGCGGGGAGGGAATGCAATCGGTTATGTTGTTAAAGTATTCTTTTTAAGATTTCAGGATGATTCTGGGCATCTTCAAGCATCCTCGACATTGCGGCGGTATATCCCGTTCCAAGAGATTTCCACCACTCAAGGGATTTCCTGGAAATACGCAATGTACAGGGCATCTTTTTTCTGCTATCGGCATTTATTTGCTTAAATTCAGCCAACTCCTTGCTCGTTAATCTCGGAGCAAGCGCTGTGTAAGTTATTGGTTTTTTTTCTGCCGCCCAAATCTCTTTGAGCTGTGCTTTAGTTGGCCTTTGTCCAGCCCGCAGTGTTTCTTTCACCATTGTATACCTTCTTTTCATTCTCATCTGCCATTCGGGCAGAAACAATCCGGGTAGTTTCTCCTTGCTCGGTAAACACAACAAAAAGAACCTTATCAACCAAACCTATTGTTTGCCATCTGTCTTCATTTTCACTATGAGAACAATCGTATCTCTCCCATCGTTCAATATCATTGAATACAAATTTTGCGGTAGAAAATGATATCCCATGAATTTTTTGGTTCACCCTGTCTTTTTTTGGGTTCCCATTCAAAGTTCATTTTACCCTCATTTTTATGTTACATTATTTAATACATATTGTCAAGACAAAATAAATCCCATAATCTTGCCTCCGTGTTATAAAAAATCAGATGCTTTTTCCTGTAAATATCTAAATATTTTTCCCGGCGTCGAAAGCACGCTGCAGGTGTCTTTCCATGTTTTGTTCGCGTAACGGTGTTTCCCGGCTGGTTCCGTCCATTATGATAAGTTCCTTTGTTTTTACCCTGTCGAACAGCCTGTCTTCGAGCATCACCTTTTCCAGCGCGCCGAGAATACCCGTACTATGAAAATATTCCATCGTATTTCCGGCCGAGCATATTACCAGAGCTTTTTCCAGCAGCTTCATATTGCGGTTTTCTCCGTAAGCAAAGCCATAAGTCCATACACGGCTGAACCAGCCGACAAGTTTTGCCGGTGCATCAGACCAAAACAGCGGAAAGATAAAAACAATCGCATCGCTGGAATTTATTTTTTCCTGCTCGGCGGCAACATCCGAGGGAACCGGAATATCCCTTTTATAGTATGCTTCCCGCAGGTATTCAGCCTCGTTTATATCAGCATTAAAATTCATTTTATATAAATCTGATAAAATATATTTTTTTCCGGCAGCTTTTAATCCGGAAATAAAACTGTCCCTTATCAGCCTTGTAAAAGAATCTTCGCTTGGGTGGGCATAGACTATAAAAACATTCATAAGGGCTCCTTAACATTGCAATTGGCAGCGGACAATGATTTCAGTATAATTCAAATAGTTCGCAGTATTAAGGGAGATTAAAAATGAAGCTGATATTTTTGGGCCCTCCGGGTGCTGGCAAGGGTACATTGGCGGCAAGGGCTGTGGATATTCTGGGAGTGCCCCATGTCAGCACGGGGGCTATTTTTCGTTCAGCAATCGCTGACAAAAGTCCCCTGGGGCTGAAGGTAAAGGCAATTATTGACGCGGGAAAACTGGTCGATGACGAGACCACAATTGCCCTTGTAAAAGAAAGGTTTACTCAAGCAGATGTTCAAAAAGGTTATATTTTGGACGGCTTTCCGCGCACCGTTTACCAGGCTGAAGTGCTGGAAACTTTTTCTGCCGTGGAGAAGGTTATCAATTTTGATATCCCCGATCCTGATATACTGGAAAGGCTGGGGGGAAGGCGTGTTTGCCGTAAGTGCGGGCACAATTTCCACATTATTTTCGGAAAGCCATCGAAAGAGGGCATCTGCGACCACTGCGGCGGCGAGGTTTATGTCCGTGATGACGACTCCCCGCAGGCCATACAAAAGCGGCTGGAAGTGTACCGTGCCCAAACCCTGCCGCTTATCGGTTTTTACAGGCAAAAAGGCAAGATTTTGGATGTTGATGCCAGGCCGGCAATTGATGATGTGGTTGACAATTTTAAGAGATGTCTTGGGATATAAGGCTTAAAAGGATGCGGGGGCAAATTCATAATCTATTACCTTGCATACGCAATAAAATATGGTTATAATGAGATAATATTATGATTGTACCGATGAAAAAGGTTTCTCTGGTTGTAATGGAGAAGGAGCGCGAAAATTCTCTTGAAAAACTGCGGGAGGCCGGCGTACTGCATCTGGAAAAAAGGCAGGCTCAGTCCGACACCCTTTCCAGGCTTCTCGAAAAGAAAACCAAAACTGATAATGCTCTGGCGCTGTTAAAGCCGGCATCTGATGATAAAAAAAATAAAAAAAAGGGTGCCGCCTCCTCCCTTCCTTCCGGTGAAGACCCGGTTGCCGCTGTGCTAACACTTGGCGAAGAAAAGAAATTATCCCAGGAGCAGCTAATCGCTTTTACGCGGGAGCGTACCCGCTTGGAAAAATGGGGGAGTTTTGATCCGGGGGCATTCGCCTCTTTTGCGCAGCAGGGCCTTGTTCTTACCCCCTATGAATTAACCCTCGAAGAATATAACAATGCCGGTAAAGATATCAAATTGATTGTATTGGAAAAAAACAAATCAATGGTAAGGGCTCTTGCCTGGGGCGATCAAATCCCGGGAGTAAATCCCTTTGCGTTAGGTGAATGTTCCCTCGCACAGCTTGACAGCCGTATTGAAAAGTTAAAGACAAATATAGCCAGTATTGGAGAAAAATTTTATCTGTGGCTTCCCGCCATAGATCAGATAACGACTGCCCGCGCGGAAGTTATCGAACAGATTGAATTTGAAACGGCCAGGGCGGGAATGGAAATTCTTGAAGAAAGCGCCGGAGAAAATTTTGAAGGCAGGGGCGTTTCGTGGCTTACCGGCTACATTCCCGCCGAACGTCTGGGCATATTAAAACGGAGCGCCAGCGAAAACGGCTGGGCGCTGACTGCCGGCGATCCGGAGCCTGACGATCCGGTTCCGACACTGCTTAAAAATAACAGATTCGTAAAACTGCTTGAACCTTTAACAGGCTTCCTGGAAGTGGTTCCAGGTTATAACGAAATTGATATATCGCCGTTTTTCCTGGTATTCTTCGTTATCTTTTTTGGAATGATCTTCGGCGATGCCGGATACGGAATACTATTATTGCTGGCAGGGTGCATCGGCTTAATCAAAACAGCCAAAAAGGGCGTTCCCCGCGCGATAAAACTCCTTCTATTGCTTGGCTTTTCCAATTTACTTTGGGGCGTTTTGACATGCTCGTGGTTTGGCATCGGCGACTACGATATGCTCCCCTCATTTTTGAAAAGTATTTCACTGCCGCTTATTTCTAACGCGCGCGCAGCACAATCCGCCTATGACGATAAAATTGTCCAGCAGAATCTGATGATCTTCTGTTTCTCCCTGGCGCTGTTGCAGTTGTCGATCGGCCACATTTTGGTAATCATACATACCAAAAGCCTGAAAGTTCTGGGTGATATTGGTACCATGGGCATGCTCGCCGGAATGTATCTAATTGTTCTGAATTTAATTGCGAGTAACGAAGCCAGATATATACCCATGCTGCCTCCGGCCGTACCTCTTTTTGCCGCCGGCTTCGTCCTTAATTTTATATTTGCCAACTATGACGGCAGCGTAGGCGGCTCCATTCTGGAGAGCCTTAAAAATTTCATCTCGGTAATTCTGGGAATTGCCAATATTTTTTCTGACATTATGTCGTATATAAGGCTGTGGGCGGTCGGGCTTGCTGGCGCGGCTATTGCTTCGACAATTAATACCATGGCCGGACCGATGCTGGGGCATTTTATCTTCTTTGTATTCGGAGTGGTACTGCTGGTTTTCGGGCACGGACTTAATTTGGTTTTGAATATGTTGTCTGTGCTTGTTCATGGTGTCAGGCTGAATACCCTGGAATTTTCCAGCCATGTCGGCCTTACCTGGGCGGGTCAGCCGTATAAACCGTTTGCAAAAAAAGATAATGATATTAAATAAGAATTAGGAGAATAAAATGGATTTGAATTTAGGATTGATTGGCGCGGGTATTGTAATGGGACTTTCCGCTGTCGGATCGGGTTTTGGCGTTGGTATTGCCGGACAGGCAGTAATCGGCGCATGGAAAAAGTGTTATATAACCAACAAGCCGGCGCCCATGACCCTGCTTGCCTTCGGCGGCGCTCCGTTGACCCAGACTTTTTATGGCTTTATTTTGGGTTTTCTGTTTATGAAACCTGCGGCCATAGCTAATCCGCACCTGGGCTCCCTGTACCTCGGCATCGGCATTGCCTCCGGTCTTGCCATAGCGTTTTCCGCCATTGCCCAGGGCAAGGCGGGAGCTTCAGGCGCTGATGCCACCGGCGAAACAGGCAAAGGATTCGTAAACTACATGATGATTGTCGGTATTTGCGAAACCGTAGCCATTTTCGCCATGGTTCTTTCCATGATCAGCTTAAGCTAGAAAGGGAAAAGGTAAAAGGTAGAAGGGAATAGATAAGAAGGAGATAACTTTTAATAATACCTTTTAATTTTTACCTTCTAACTTTTAACTTCTACCTTCTGCCCCATTAGCGTGAGGTTTTATCAAAAGTGTCTAGATTTTTGCAAATAGGCGGTTTTGGTAATATCAATCCCGTTAAAATTGGTAATTGTCTTCCTGTGGTTATTCAAACCATGTGGAAGGACCGCCTTTCTTTTGATGATCTAAAAACTGATAACATCGTCCGGCGGATTGATGCCCTGGCTGCCCTGGGCTGCGGCCTGCTGCGTTTCGCCGTGCCCGATATTGCCGCCGCCGATATTACCGGCGCCCTTGCCGGAATGGTCTCCATGCCCCTCGTGGCCGACATTCATTTTGATTACAAAATAGCGTTGCATTGCATGGATTTCCCGATAGCGAAAATCCGAATAAACCCCGGTAATATCGGCGGCGGCGACAAAGTCCGCAGGGTACTGGAAAAGGCCGCAGAAAAGAACATTCCTATCCGTATTGGCGTGAACGCCGGCAGCCTGCCAGTTGACCTTAGAGAGAGGGTAGGAGAGGGCTTTGACCGGGCGCAGGCCCTTGTTATTGCCGCCGAGCGTGAAATTGCCATTTTTAACGAATTTGGCTTTTCAAACTTCCTTGTATCAATGAAAGCCGCCGGAATTGCCGATACTATAAAAGCGAACCGTATTCTTGCGCAAAGATGCGATGCGCCCCTTCACCTGGGCGTAACCGAGGCCGGCCCGCTGGCGGCCGGCGTAGCCAAAAGCACGGCGGCTCTTTTGCCGCTTTTGACAGAAGAAATCGGCGACACGATCCGTGTTTCCCTGTCGGACACGATGGAAAACGAGGTAATTGCCGCAAGGGAGATTTTGGGAGCGGCTGCGGAACTGGCGACGGAAAACAGCCCCGCCGCTGACAGGCTGCGGCGAAGGGGAGCGAATATCGTCTCCTGTCCCCGCTGCGGCAGACATGGTTTTGACACGCACGGCTTTATCGGCCGCTGGATGCCAAGGCTCTATGCCCTGGACAAAAATATAACAGTAGCCGTTATGGGCTGCGAAGTGAACGGCCCGCAGGAGGCAAAACACGCCGATTTGGGCATAACCGGCAGCGGGGAAAAGGTTTTAATTTTCCGGCGGGGCAGGGTGGTAAGAACCATCGCGGCCGAAGAAGCGGATAAGGCTTTTGAAGAGGAACTTGGAAAGATTTTAGAATGAGAAAGTTTTTTTATTCAGTAATTATATCAGCACTTTGCATTTCCGCCGCCTATGGACAAAATTCTCCCCAGCCCTGGTGGTATTCCCTGGAAAGGGGAAAACTCAATTTCCGCAACGGGGACTACGGCAGCGCCCTTTTATCCTTTGAAGATGCCAGAAGGCAGAGACGCGCCATGTATGAGCAGATGGAGCGGGATTTTATCAATTTTCTTTCAACTCCGGAAGCCCGCCGCATCGGCGATGCGCTGGACTGGCTGGAACGCTTTATTTGCGACAGGTTTTACACTGCCGCCGCCGCCGCACTGGAAGAACTCTACTACCGTGTGCCGAAAGCCAGCCTGGACAATTCCGCCCTTAAAGCCCTCGAAGCCATCGGCAGGCTGAAGGATTACCCCGAAGCCGAGTACTGGATAGGTGAAACCTACCGCGCAGACGGCGAACTGTCACTTGCTTTAAGCCAGTTTCAGAAGGCATACGCCCAGCGGGAACTTCTGGAAAACTCAGGCTTTGATCTGGATTTGCAGTATAGAATTGCAGGCATACACAGAACGCGGCAGGAATACAACGAGATGGAAAGAACCCTGCTTTCGATTATTTCATCAGCAGATACCCTTTGGACAAATTCATCAAATATTGAAATACAGGCAAGGAATGTTCCGTATGTGCAGGCATCCGCTTCATTTGCCGCACAGGCGATGACGCGCACCCTCGAAAACGACGGCCCCAGCCGTTTCTTGAGCCTTTACCGTTATGACAACAATAGGGTGGAAGAAGCGCACCGGCTTTTGGGTTTTTATTATGCCGCTTCCGGCCGCCCGTCCGCCCAGCAGCATCTTACATTTTCTTTCCTGATACAGAACTCAATAATTATCAGCGAGATAATCCGCCGTCAGTACGATTTTACCTTTACCACATTCGACGCCCTTACCGAAGAAATCAACAGCCGGCCGATGCTTTTATCTTACATAGAAGAAGTCGAGTATTATAAAACCATTTACTATCTGGCAGCATCCCTTTACCGCAACGGAAAATCCCAATCCGCAAACGGCCTGTGGACATTCCTCGCCGGACAGAGCCAGGCCGGAGAATGGCGCACCCGCTCGCTCAATCAGCTTCGCTCCCCCCGCCTGGAACCCATAGTCGAAATGCCCTGAAAAAATGGCCTTGTTTACCTGCTCTTGACAGAATGCTTGTATTTACTATACAATTTTGTATAGGCGGGAGAAGCTGTGTTTACATGGACAGACGAGAAGAATCAACATAACAAAAAAAAACATGGTTTTTACTTGTCGGAAATTGTGGACATTTTTGATGACCCTCACTTAATTGAGTGGTATGACAAGAAGCATTCCACCATGGAGGAAGATAGATTTATCTGCTTGGGAAGATTGCATGATACTGTTATCTTTTTTGTGGTTTTCACAGAACGAGACGACAGTATTCATTTGATTACGGCACGTAAAGCGGAGCCGATAGAAGAGAGGTTATACTATGCCCATTACGAAAGAGAGGCTGGAGGAAATTAAGGCTTTCAAGGTTACGGATTTTTCTGATGCTCCGGTTCTGACAGAAGATCAGATGAAAGAATTCAAACCGTCCCATTTGCGTAACATGGCGAACTACAAGCCAATAAAAAAGACAGTAAATGTCAGGCTTGATGCCGATGTGATCGAATGGCTGCAGAGTGCCGGGAGAGGTTATCAGACCCGCATGAATGCTATTTTGCGAGAAGCTATGTTACATTCAGTTTAATACCGGCTTCGCTGCCCGCATTTGCCCTAGTTCAGGAACTGGACAATATTAAACCTTAGTACAAATGCTGCGAAAACTATTGATACCATCGAAACGAGTTTGATCAAAATATTGATGGACGGCCCGGAAGTGTCCTTAAAGGGATCCCCCACAGTATCGCCTACAACCGCCGCCTTGTGGGCGTCCGATTTCTTCCCGCCAAGATTTCCCGCTTCTATAAATTTTTTCGCGTTATCCCAGGCGCCGCCGCTGTTGGCCATCATTATCGCAAGGACAAAGCCCGATGCGGTCGCTCCGGCAAGCATGCCTGCCACGCCGTTTACCCCAAGGAGAAGGCCGGCAATTACCGGTGTGGCGATACCTGTCAGGGTGGGAACGATCATTTCCTTTTGGGCGCTGCGGGTGCAAATATCCACGCAGGTGCTGTAGTCGGCCTCGGCGGTGCCTTCCATCAGCCCGGTTATTTCTTTGAATTGACGGCGAACCTCTTTTACAATGCTCTGCGCCGCCCGCCCGACAGCATTCATGGTTAGTGATGAAAAAAGGAAGGGCAGCATTACGCCGATAAAAAGACCGATCAGTACCGGAGGATGTGTAATCTCCAGTCTAAGCACATAATCGGGAGCATGAACTTTGATTTCGTCTATGTATGCGACAATCAGCGCGAGGGCTGTAAGCGCCGCCGAGCCTATGGCAAAGCCCTTGCCGGTTGCGGCGGTTGTATTTCCAAGTGAATCCAGGGCGTCGGTGCGCTCGCGGACTTCCTGGGGCAGCTTTGACATTTCGGCAATGCCGCCGGCGTTATCTGCAACAGGGCCGTAGGCATCCGTCGCAAGGGTTATTCCAAGGGTGGATAACATTCCTACAGCCGAAATGCTAACGCCGTAAAGGCCTTTTGCAAATGCGCTGATGTCGCCCGACAGGTTTCCACCTGATGCAAAAAAGCTGATTAAAACCGACGCACCGATAACGATTATTGGTAAAAATGTTGATAACATTCCAAGGGAAACTCCGCCGATGATAATCGTCGCGGGCCCTGTAAGGCTTGCCTCGGCAAGCCTCCTCGTCGGCTTGTAACTGTCGGATGTATAATACTCGGTGATATAACCGATGGCTACCCCGGCAAGGAGCCCGGAGAGTACCGCGAAATAAACGCCGATACGCCCGGGATTGTTTGCACAGTCGAGGCAGTACCAGATTACTGGAAAGGCCCCGATTACAATAATGGCCGAAGAAACATAGACACCCTTGCGAAGGGCTCCCAATAAGGATTTTTGATCAACCTTATCCCCGCAGCGTACAAAGAAAGAACCGATAAGGGATGCGACAATTCCAAAAACAGCCATGAGCATGGGAACAACCGCCCCGCCAAAGTCGTACCCTGCAGAAACGGCCAGGGCGACAGTGGCCACTATCGAGCCCACATACGATTCATAAAGGTCGGCGCCCATTCCCGCCACGTCGCCGACATTGTCGCCCACGTTATCTGCAATAACCGCCGGGTTGCGCGGATCGTCCTCGGGGATTCCTGCTTCGACCTTTCCGACCAAGTCGGCGCCGACATCGGCGGCCTTGGTGAATATGCCGCCGCCCACACGGGCAAAAAGCGCCATGCTGGAAGCGCCCATGCCGAAGGTGAGCATGGCCGAGGAAATAAGCTGCACCTGAGAAGATTCTACCGTTTTGCCGGCTGCCGCCAACGCCAGAACCGCCGCCGATCCCGGGGTATAAAACACATACTTTAACAACATGTACCAGATTGCAAGGTCAAAAAGAGCCAGGCCGACTACTGTAAAGCCCATGACCGTTCCCGAGGAGAAGGCAACCCTAAGGCCCCTGTTTAGGTTTTCTGATGTCGCCTGGGCGGTTCTGGTGTTGGCGGCAGTGGCAATATTCATCCCGATAAAGCCGGAAAGCCCTGAAAAAAAGCCGCCTGTAATGAACGCAAACGGTACAAAGGGGGTTAAAAACCCTGTTAAAGCCATTATTCCCAGAATAAGGAACATAACAGCGAAAAACAGGGCCACACCGGTATATTGCCGTTTAAGGTAGGCATTTGCGCCCTTACGAATCGCCGCCGAGATTTTCCGCATGGTATCGTTGCCTTCCGGAAAACTTAAAACCTTTTTTGCCTGATAAAACGCAAAGAGCAGGGCAAGAACCGACCCCGCCGGTACCAAAAAAAAGAGATGTTCAATGTACATTTTACTTTCCCCAAAAAAAAATTCTGAAATAACTCAGTATAAATCGCTGACAGCAAAAGGAAGCTCCTACCTGCCCGCTTAAAAGCGGCCAGATAAGAGCCTCTGATACAACCATAATACAATTACTGTCTGTTTTTGTCAATAATAAAAAACCTAAAACAGGATATTTCCCTTTACATATTTAGCGCGTATATTTCGTTCATCAGAAAGATAAACAACCCTATCCAGCCTGTCCTGTATGGAAAGTTCAAAGGGCGCGGCTAAATTACGGTCATCCATTACAAGAACATCAAAGTCGTTGCCGGCGGTAAAAGAGCCGCATTTACCAAAAAAGGAGCCGCCGCCGGCTGTACCAAGGTAAAAGGCTTCTTCCAGTTTTATGGGTTTTTCAGCTGTTTTTAGAAGGGTTTGGCGCAATTTTGAGACCTGAACTGTATCTGCCATCGTTCGGAATATTGAATCGTGTACACCGCCGGCAATGTCACTGCCAAGGCCGGCAGGCACGCCCGCATCAAGAAAACGCCGCACCGGCGCAATTCCCGACGATAAATTTGTGTTTGACTGCGGGCAGTGGGCAAGAAAGACCTGCCTTTCCGCCATAAGGGCAATTTCCTCTTTGTCAGACCAGACACAATGCGCCATTATGGTGGGTACGCTGCCGCCGAACAGGTCGTAGTCCCTGTATGCTGCACCGTAGCCGGCGCTTTGGGGACAGAGCTTGCCGACCCACTCAACCTCCTGCTGGTTTTCGGACAGATGGGACTGGACGGGCAGGCCGAATTTTTTCTGTATGCCGGCAAGGCCCCTCATGAGTTCGTCACTGCACGAGGGTATAAAGCGGGGTGTTAGAATTGGAAACGTATTTTTAAAATTACATCCTTTTAGCCATTTTTCCGTTGCGGCCAGTGATAGGGCGGCACTTTCTTCCCTTAAATAATCGGGACTGTTTCTATCCATGTTGATCTTTCCAACCATGGTAACAAGGCCGCTTTTTTCAAGCATTTCCATTAAAAGCAGGGTAGCTTCGCTATGGACTGTCGCGTATATTACAAGCCTTGTACTTGGCCCGCGCCTTATATGTTCCACGAAAAGACCGTATGCCTTGCGGGTATATTCAAGGTTTGCGTACTTTCCCTCTTCGGGAAAGGCGCGGCGCTCCAGCCAGTCCAGAAGCTGTAAATCCATGCCCAGGCCGCGGAAGGCGAACTGCGGGGCGTGAATGTGCAGGTCGACAAGACCGGGAATAATCAGGTATGGCGAGTAATCGACAAGGCGGAGGCCGGCGTAACACTCAGGGAGGCTGGGAAAAACCCCTGCCGATTTGCCGTCGATACAGACAAGATACCCGTCGGAAATCGTTTGAATAGAGCGGGATTCATCGCTCCAGCACAGGTCGCCTTTTAAGACAAAGTTTTTTTCTGTCATGGTTAAATATCGGCTTTTCCACGGCTATGGCAACGGCAGAAAGATGCCTAAAGATATTTCTTGGGGGCCTGCCCGTGGCCAAAAACACTGCGCGGAGGCAGCGTTTTTACCACAGGCACCCCTCAAGTATTTTATTGGGCATCTTTCTGCAATTGTCAAAGCAGTGAAACGCTGGCGAAGGGGAAGGAACTGTGAAAAAGAATTTACCTTTTACTTTTTAATTTTTTCCTTTTTTGGGGCATATATTTCTGAAAAAGCTATAGCAGTGGAACGCTGGCGGAATAAAGGTGCCAGGTACCAAATCCGGCGCAATGCGTCTCGTTGCAAAATTGTAGGTTTTCCGGTATACTCATTGAAGGAGCAAACATGGCGGACGCACTGTCGGTGCCTGAAGAAAGCGGGCGCTATACCTACAATGATTATCTTGGCTGGGAAGGTCCCGAACGCTATCAGCTTATCAACGGTGAAGCTTTTTTGATGTCATCTCCCACAGTGGAACATCAGGCAATACTGATTGAATTGTCAACACAGTTTCATATCTGGCTTCGAGGAAAACCCTGCAGGGTATTTGCTGCACCTCTGGATGTTCGGCTATTTCCCGAAGAAGATGGCTCCGATGATACCGTAGTGCAGCCTGATTTACTGGTTGTCTGCGACATAAATAAGCTGGCAAAGGGTTCTGTTAACGGCTCTGTGGATTTGGCAGTAGAAATCATCTCTCCTTCTACATCAAAAAAAGAGTTGTTACTGAAATTTCAGGCCTACCTTGATTCTGGGGTTCGTGAATACTGGGTGATTGATCCGGAACAAAAGTTGGTACAGGTTCATATTTACGAAAACGGCAAATATATCAGTTCGGGTTACAAGGAGAATGCCGTAATCCAGTCTTACGTTTTAGAGGGATTTTCAGTTGATCTTAAGACCTTGTGGGCGGCAGTGCCGGGGCGTCCATCAGCCCTCATTTGAAGCATTTTTAGTACTTTTCAACACTTTTTTGCGTTTTTTCGACACTTTTTCGTATGTTTTTCGACATTATTTTTCTTGACAGGTGCCCGGATTCATGCGAGAATTCCTAAGATATTTTATGGGAATTGCTGTAACGAACAACCCCATGGTGCGCGATGCGCTTTCAGGGCAGGGGGTCGAGTTTTATGATACGGATTTCCTGGGTGTTTTGATAGCCGTAAGGGACAAGATTCATCAGAATCACAGGCTTTTAACGCACCCGCTGTCCGGCAGCGTAAAACCGGGGGAAACG
Organism: Treponema sp.; assembly: GCA_009777535.1. Classification (GTDB taxonomy): domain Bacteria; phylum Spirochaetota; class Spirochaetia; order Treponematales; family Breznakiellaceae; genus WQXQ01. Next base: position 69,430 of record WRLP01000012.1, on the reverse strand, counting down.
CCGTATAAAACCGTGCTTGTAAGTGCTGAAAAAAGCGGGTTCGACGAAAAAGCGCTTTCCATCATCGAAGAAAGTATACAAACTTGCCTGAAGTTTACAGAAAGTTGTGTAAAAAGAGACTTGAGTGCCAAAATCCTGAAGGATTTTCAGCTAATCGACTACAGCCTTGTTTTTTCAGACAGATAGTTCAGGAGGTTTATTGTTGTACGATGTAATCATAATCGGCGCCGGACCGGCGGGGCTTGCTGCGGGTCTTTACGCCGCGCGTGCAAAACTCAATGTTATAATTTTTGAAAAATCCGGCGGCGGCGGCCAGCTTGCCACAACAGGCGATATAGAAAACTACCCGGGTGCGCAGGAGGATATTTCCGGCGCCGCCCTTGCCGACCGCATGGCCGATCAGGCCAAGCATTTTGGGGCAAAAATTGTTAAAGATACCATTACCCAGGCTGATATTTCCGGAAAAGTTAAAAAAGTTACCGGCGGCAGCGGCGTTTACGAGGCCAAAACCGTCATAATTGCCAACGGCGGCAAGGCAAGGCCCATCGGCTGCCCGGGCGAGGCTGAGCTCGTGGGCAAAGGCGTGTCCTATTGCGCCACCTGCGATGCGGATTTTTTCAACGACCTGGAAGTTTTTGTAATCGGCGGCGGGGATTCCGCCCTCGACGAAGCCATGTTCCTTACAAAGTTCGCAAGAAAAGTAACCGTTGTCCACCGCCGCGATGAATTCCGTGCGGCAAAGTCCATTCAGGATAAACTCCTAAAAAACCCGAAAGTTGAAGTTATGTGGGACACGGTTATCGAGGAGATAAAGGGTGATGGCGTGGTCGAGTCGGCAGTCTTCAAAAATGTAAAAAGCGGGGAACTGACGGAATACACCGCCAATGAAGATGACGGCACTTTCGGAGTTTTTGTATTTGTGGGCTTCGATCCTGTAAGCGGCCTTTACAAGGGACAGGTTGATATGGATCCGGCCGGATACATTATTACCGATGAAAACATGAAGACGAACCTGGACGGCGTGTTTGCAGCCGGCGACATTAGGGTTAAGACCCTGCGTCAGGTAGTAACGGCGGCGGCCGACGGCGCCATAGCGGCAATTCAGGCTGAAAAATATATCGAACATAACCAATGACTTGTTTGGCAACCCGGTTGGTTGCCTCACAAGTCTTGCAGTTTTTCAGCCTACGGCTTGCAAAACTGCTGTTTTATAAGGAAGTTGTTCAGAAACTGAAGTTTCCGAACAACTCCAATGATTTATTTAATGGAGGTGGGAAATTGTTACATGTAGACAAGGATACTTTTCAACCGGAAGTACTGGAAGCTCAGGGGCTTGTGTTAGTTGACTTTTTTGGCGACGGCTGTGTGCCATGCCAGGCGCTTATGCCAGATGTGGAAGCGCTTTCGCAGCAGTACGGCGGCGACATCAAATTTGTTAAACTGAATACTTCCGGCGCGAGGAGGCTCGCGATCTCTCAAAAAGTTTTGGGACTGCCCACGGTGACCTTGTACAAGGACGGCCAAAAGGTTTCAGAGTTGACCAAAGATGAGGCCAATAAAGCCAATATCGAGGCAATGATTAAAACTGCGCTTGGCAATTAAGTTTAAAGAGGTGATTAAATGAAACTGGAACTTGGAAAAATCAACATTAAAAGCGTTAAACTGGGAAATGAAACCAGTGTCAAAGATGGTGTTTTGACCATCAGTGAAGAGAACATCAAAAAGATCGTACTTGATGACGATCATATCAAGAACGTCAAGGTAGAACTTGCCGCCCCGGGCGAAAAAACTCGCATAACACCCGTAAAGGACGTTATTGAACCGCGTGTTAAAGTCTCTGGTCCCGGCGGTCAGTTCCCGGGAATGATCAGCAAGGTAGATGTGGTTGGCTCCGGCCGCACGAATGTTCTGTCGGGCGTAGCTGTCGTTACATGCGGTAAGATTGTGGGGTTCCAGGAAGGCCTTATTGATATGTCCGGCCCGGGCGCCGAATATACGCCCTTTTCCCAAACCTTGAACGTTTGTCTTGTTATCGAACCCGTTGACGGCTTACAGCAGCATGTCTATGAAACAGCGGCGCGCACGGCAGGTTTCAAAATCGCCGACTATATTGGCAAGGCTGCCAAAGATGTTAAGCCCGATAAGGTGGAAACATACGAAACAAAGCCGCTCCTGGAAGCGATTGCGGAGTTTCCAAAACTGCCCAAGGTGGGATATGTTTACATGCTTCAGACGCAGGGCCTTCTCCACGACACCTATGTTTACGGCGTGGACGCGAAAAAGATTGTGCCTACCATGCTTTATCCTACGGAAGTTATGGACGGTGCGATTGTCAGCGGCAACTGTGTTTCAGCCTGCGATAAAAACACCACGTATCATCACCAGAACAATCCCATAATAGAGGATCTTTATGCGCGTCACGGGAAAGACATCAACTTTATCGGCGTAATTATTACCAACGAAAATGTCTTTCTGGCGGACAAGGAGCGTTCCTCCAACTGGACGGCGAAAATGTGCCGGCAGCTCGGTTTCGACGCGGTCATTATTTCCCAGGAAGGTTTCGGCAACCCCGACACCGACCTGATAATGAACTGCAAAAAAATTGAGGCCGAGGGTATCAAGACCGTTATCGTTACCGACGAATACGCCGGGCGCGACGGCAAGTCCCAGTCCCTTGCGGATGCCGATGCCGCCGCCGACGCAGTTGTTACCGGCGGAAATGCGAACGAGGTTATAGTTTTGCCGCCAATGGATAAGGTGATAGGCATGCTGGACTATACGGATAAGATCGCCGGCGGATTCGCAGGCTCTCTGCGCCCCGATGGATCTATCGAAGCGGAGATTCAGGTTATTACCGGCGCGACAAATGAAATCGGTTTTAACAAAATCACCGCGCGAGAACTTTAACAGTAGTGTAGAATAATGAAATTTTACCATAATATTTTTTTACAGGAGGTTTTGTATGGGTTTGTTTAATGGCAAGAAAGCAATTGTCATTGGCGACAGAGATGGCGTACCAGGACCCGCTATCGAGAAGTGTCTCGGCAGCGCCGGTTGTGAAGTAGTATTCTCCTCCACCGAATGCTTTGTCTGAACGGCGGCAGGAGCCATGGACCTGGAAAACCAGAATAGGGTCAAGTCGGCTGCTGAAAAATACGGTGCAGAAAATGTCATCGTAGTTATCGGCGCTGCCGAGAGTGAGGCTGCAGGCCTTGCCGCAGAAACCGTTACAAACGGCGACCCGACTTTTGCAGGTTCATTGGCGGGAGTCCCGTTGGGACTTCGTGTTTACCACTGCGTAGAACAGGAATTTAAGGATCAGGTTGATGCCGCTGTTTATGAGGAACAGATCAGCATGATGGAAATGGTTTTGAATGTGGATGAAATCGCCAAAGAGATGAAGTCCATGAGAGATCAGTTTTGTAAATTCAAAGACTGAATAAATTAAAGGAGGCTGTATGGGTAAATTGCGTATCGTGCATTATATTAACCAGTTTTACGGCGGTATAGGCGGCGAGGATAAGGCTGATTTTAAGCCCGAACTTCGCGACGGCCATGCAGGGCCGGGGCTGGCGCTCTCGCAGCAGTTTGGAGATCAGGCTGAAGTGGTTGCAACGGTAGTTTGCGGCGACTCGTATTTTAACGAGAATGTGGAACAGGCGATTGGTATCATCATTCCCATGATCGAAAAACACAAGCCGGATGTGTTTGTGGCAGGTCCGGCCTTTAACGCCGGCCGTTACGGCATGGCTTGCGGTACTATCTGCAAGGCTGTTCTGGAAAAACTTAAAATACCCGCCGTTACCGCCATGTACGCGGAAAACCCCGGTGTGGATTCTTTCAGGAAAGATGTCTGCATTCTTAAAACCGGTGATTCCGCCGCTGATATGCGTAAGGCAATTCCAGCCCTTGCCGCACTCGCGCTTAAACTGGGCAGGAAAGAAGAAATCGGCTCCCCCGACAGCGAAGGGTATTTCTCCCGCGGCATCCGCAAGAATGCGTTTGTTGAAGACCGCGGATCCAAACGCGCGGTTGACATGCTTATCAGGAAAATAAAGGGCGAGAAGTTTCAGACAGAATATGCCATGCCGGTCTTTGATAATGTTACGCCAAACCCGGCGGTTAAGAACATGGCTAAAGCTAAAGTGGCTCTTGTAACATCGGGCGGCATTGTTCCAAAGAATAATCCTGATAAAATCGAGTCTTCAAGCGCGTCCAAGTTCGGCAAGTACAATATAGAAGGCTGTGTTGACCTGACCGACGCTACTTATGAAACGGCGCATGGCGGATACGATCCCGTGTACGCCAACCAGGACGCCGACAGGGTTCTGCCCGTGGACGTTTTGCGCGATCTTGAAAAGGAAGGCAAAATTGGCAGCCTGCATAAGTATTACTATGCCACGGTCGGCAATGGTACGTCAGTTGCAAACGCTAAATCATTCGCGCTTAAATTTGCGGCAGAGCTTAAAAACGATGGGGTTCAGGCGGTGATCCTGACCTCCACGTGAGGGACTTGTACTCGTTGCGGTGCAACGATGGTCAAAGAAATTGAGCGCGCCGGGATTCCTGTCGTACATGTATGTACGGTTGTTCCCATATCGCTCACAGTCGGAGCGAACAGAATTGTTCCGGCGGTCGCAATCCCTCATCCCCTGGGCAACCCTTCGCTTGAGAAAGCCGAGGAAAAGAAGCTTCGCCGAAAACTCGTCGAAAAGGCTCTAAATGCCTTGCAGACCGAGGTCGACAAGCAAACTGTGTTTGAGAATTAGTTTTTTAGCGGCTTTAAAAAATATAGGGGAAAGGCTTTCTTTTATAAGAGGGAGTCTTTCCCCTGCTGAATTTTATTTGACTCTGTCCATAATGCAGGCTGTTATGGGCAAACCCTAATTAGGAGGCAAAATGACAAAACCTGTATTAAAGGGCGCGGCCTATGTGCTCGTTCACGCGCCGGATATGGTGGTACATAACGGCACTACACAGACAACGGAACGGGTGGTTAATCCGGATTCGGAGTACCTGAAAAACCTGGAAGCGCACCTTCGCCCTTTTGAAAAGGCTGTTGAGTATCCGCCGAATCAGGTGTACATCGGTCAGATAACACCCGAAGACCTGAGAGGCTTTGAGGCGCCCTGGCATGACAAGGCAGTGAAGGGTGCTAACCGTTTTGGGCGCCTTGGCGAAATTATGCCGCAGGACGAGTTTATCGCCCTTATGAAGATAGTGGACTCCTTTGATCTGGTAATGCTGGAAAAGGGATTTGCTTCATGTCTTTCCGCTGCGATTGCCGCTCATCCGGCGCTGAAGGGGCTGGAAAGTAAAATCGGTGCAGGCTGCGAGCTTGCCGAAGTACAGACACAGATATCGGATAATCACGCCGAGGCTTTGTTCAATAACAAAAAACTCGTGGGCTGTGTAAAGCGCGCCCATGATATCGATGTAAACCTTAACGCTCATGTTATTTTTGAAAATTTGGTTTCAAAGGCGTCGGGCGTACTGGCGCTTAACAATCTTGCTGTTAAAAGCGGCATTGATCTTGGGCAGATTGATTATGTCATTGAATGTTCGGAGGAAGCCTGCGGCGACATGAACCAGCGCGGCGGCGGCAACTTTGCAAAAGCCATCGCGGAAATTTCCGGCGCGGGAAACGCCACGGGCTCGGACACAAGGGGCTTTTGCGCAGCACCGGCGCATGCATTAATTCTTGCCGCGTCTCTGGTCAGGGCGGGGACATATAAAAATGTCGCCGTTATTGCCGGCGGCGCTACGGCGAAACTCGGCATGAACGGCAAGGACCATGTAAAAAAAGGGCTTCCGATACTGGAGGACGTGGTAGGCGGCTTTGCCGTTCTGATAAGCGAGAACGATTTTAAATCGCCGGTGTTCAACACGGATTTGGTCGGGCGGCATACTGTCAGCACCGGTTCCGCTCCGCAGGCTGTCATGACTTCTCTTGTGGCGGCTCCATTGGAAAAGGCCGGACTTAAGATTTCTGATATCGACAAGTTTGCCGTGGAGATGCAAAACCCCGATATTACCAAGCCCGCCGGCGCCGGCGATGTGCCCGAAGCGAACTATAAAATGATCGCCGCCTTGGCGGTTATGAAAAAAGAAATCGAGCGGACAGACATTCAGAAATTTATTGATGAGCGCGGCATGGCCGGCTGGGCGCCGACCCAGGGGCATATCCCCTCGGGCGTGCCGTATCTTGGTTTTGCCCTGGACGATTTAACTTCCGGCAAACTTAACCGCGTTATGATAGTGGGGAAGGGGAGCCTGTTCCTTGGGCGCATGACAAACCTTTTCGACGGCGTTTCTATTGTGATGGAAAGAAATCCCGGCAAGGAGACAGTCGCTTCCGCGCCGGTCTCGGCGCAGGTGCAAAAGCGGATTAAGGTGGGGGTTACAATGCTCGGCAGCGAGCATGGCGTTGAGAATATCGTTAAGGGAGCGGAGATGGCTGCGCGTAATGGAAGTTTCGACGTTGTCTTGATCGGTCCGAAAACTGAAACAAATGTCGAAGTGGCCGAAGCCGCCGATGAAAAGCAGATGTATGCCAAAATGGAAGAGCTATTGGACAGCGGATACATCAGCGGCTGCGTTACCATGCACTACAATTTCCCCATCGGTGTGTCTACCGTCGGGCTTGTCGTAACACCCGCAGCCGGACGCGAGCTGTTTCTTGCGACAACTACCGGCACCTCCGACACAGACCGCGTTGCCGCAATGGTAAAAAACGCCGTCAATGGCGTGATTGCCGCGAAGGCGATGGGCATATCAGACCCAAGCGTGGGTATACTGAATCTGGACGGCGCAAGAGCTGTCGAGCGTGCACTTGGCGAGCTTGCAAAGAAGGGATACAAGGTAAACCTTTCCAGCTCGCTGCGGGCAGACGGCGGTTCTGTAATGCGCGGCAACGACCTATTGAATCCCGGCTTTGATGTGATGGTTACTGACACACTTACAGGCAATATTTTGATGAAGATGTTCTCGGCCTATTCGACCGGCGGCAATTATGAAGCGACAGGTTACGGCTACGGGCCGGGCATCGGCGACGCCTACAACCGCCTGGTGCTTATTCTGTCGCGGTCTTCCGGCGCGCCGGTTGTCGCGAACGCTCTCTGTTACGCCGCAAAACTTGCCATGGGCAATGTTCTTGGCATAATGCGGGAAGAATATGGCAAGGCGAAAAACGCCGGCCTGCAAAACATTGCCGCCGCCAGAGCGCCGGAAAAGGAAGCCGCACCCGCCGCCAAAGAGCCGGACAAGGAAGTCGTTACCGAGGAAATACCCGGCATCGAGATATTCGATCTGGACAATGCCGTGGCTCTTCTAAAGAGCAAGGGCATTTACGCAGAAAGCGGCATGGGCTGTACCGGCCCCGTTGTTCTTGTAAACGGTAAAAAGCATCATGACGCCCTGGCTATTCTAAAACAGGGCGGCTTCGTAGGGGAGTAATCCCGCCGCAAGTTGGAAGGAAATTTCACGCAAAGACACGAAGACGAAAAAAAAAGTCCCGGCGCAGGCCGGGACTTTTTTTGGTTAATCAAAGTAAAACGTTAAAAACGCCGGTTACTTTGCTTCCTTTGAAAGATATTCCTTGGTCAACTGGATAACGACCTTGCTGAGTAATACGATTGCGATAAGGTTGGGGATAGCCATAAGTCCGTTCAGAGTATCGGCGAGATCCCATACAAAGGTAAGACCGCCCACCGCTCCGACAATTGCAACACCGCAGAAAATTACCTTGTAAACCAGACCCACGGTCTTGTTTTTATTTGTAAGATATCCAAGGCACTGCATGCCATAGTATGACCAGCCCAGAATGGTTGAACCTGCAAAGAATGTAACGGCTATGGAAATAAAGATGGAGCCGATTTCTCCGACACTGCTGGCGGCAGAGTTCATGACAAGGGTAATACCGGAAACATCTCCCTGGTACAGGCCGGCGGTTAATACGATCAGCGCGGTAAAGGTACAGATAATCATCGTATCGACAAAAACCTCAAAGACACCCCAAAGCCCCTGCTTAACAGGATCTTTTTCTGATGTTGCGGCATGGGCGATAGGAGCGGAACCGAGGCCGGCTTCGTTGGAGAAAACGCCTCTGGCAATACCATAACGTATGGCCCGCATTATCACATAACCCATAACGCCGCTGCCAACCGCTGTTGTGTTGAAAGCACCCGCGAAGATGGCGCCGAAGGCTCCCGGTATAAATCTGGCATTGATGATCAGGACAACAACACCGAGTATGACGTAGAAAATGCACATAAAAGGAACTACTTTTTCAGTTACAGCCCCGATGCGCTTGATACCGCCGATGATGACGAGAGCAACCAGAATCGCAATTGCTATGCCTGTGGCTATTTCTGGAACGCCGAAACTCCTGTTAAGGGCGCCAGCTATTGCATTTGCCTGGGTCATGTTACCGATACCAAAGGTCGCCAGGGTGCCGAAAATCGCGAAAATAACAGCAAGCCATTTCATTTTAAGGCCGTTCTGTATGTAGTACATCGGGCCGCCATGATAGGCTCCTTTTTCATCGGTTTCGCGGAACTTCACTGCTAAAACAATTTCGGCGTATTTGGTCATCATGCCGAAAAAGGCCGATACCCACATCCAGAATACAGCTCCAGGGCCGCCAAGATAAATCGCCGTCGCAACACCGGCAATATTTCCCGTGCCTACCGTAGAGGCAAGCGCCGTGGTTACCGCCTGGAACGGGGAAATGTTGCTGGCATCCTTTTCCCTTGCTTCCTTGCTGAAAATTTTGCCAAATGTGGCTTTCCACCATACTTTAATTTTGGTTACCTGGAAAACACCCGTCAGTAATGTGACAAACACGCCGGTTCCAACTATTAGTATCAGCATGGGCGGTCCCCATACAATACCGTTTAACCAGTCGTTTGCTGCCATAATAGCATCCATACAGTTTCTCCTTAACTTTAATTTATTTCATAAGTTTTTTTCAAAACCTATAAACACATGAAAAATCCGGGGACACTTATTGTTTGTTGAATTAACCCAGTCTGCAAAAAGCACCCCATTTCCGGCCATTCTAACACAGAAATAAAAAAAAAGCAACAGCAAGATGAGGCTTTGTCAAGCCTTTATACCTCTGGAAAGGACGCGTTTATCTCCGATTCTTTGAGTCAATCCCTGGGAATCCAGAAATTCCAGCATTGGCAGTGTGTATTTTCGGCTCACACCGATAACATCGCGCAAAGAGGCGACTGTAATATCACCTTTCATCGAAGCAAGTACGTCAAGGAGCTTTTCTTTCATTTCTCTGGAAAACAACAGCCCGTCTTTTATCATTCTAAGCTCGTCGCGCTCACGCAGATACGCTGCCGCCCGCTTTATATCAGCGGAGCTGGCTCCCAGTTTTTCTTCCAGCTCCGGCAGTGTTAAAAGATTGAAGCCAGCGGCAGCAACTTCTTTTATCACTTTCTCCGTAAGAGCTGTAAATTTAGCGTCGAGCGACTGGGTAAAGTCCACACAGCGGTAGATTGTCTTTTCCTGCATAACAACCGTAGCAATTATCTTTTTTCCCGCCATTATACCGAGCAGTTCCTTAAAGTCATCGCCTGTTACTTTACCGGTATTGCCGGCCGAGTCCATGGCTGCATATAATTTTTCTCCTTCCAGCCCGGCCAGTTCGCCGTATTCTAAATGGAACTTCTCTAGAATTTTTCCAGTCGTCAGCGCAACAGCGGCGAATGCAGCATCAGATATAAAAACTCTTGCCTTGCCAAATTCCAAAAATTTATACTTTTCTGTTTCTTGCAACAGACCGCTTAAAACTACATTAAAAACTTTTTTTTCCATCTGGGATAATTCAAACAAACCGCCCGCATCTATTATGCCCCTGTCATGGATTATTGCCGCGAGAAAAGATGCAGGGTGAAAATCGCCGGCAAGATCGGAGAGCGCCGCTGCTCTGGCTGTGCGGTTTGCCTTGTTGCGGGCAGGGCAGGCGTTCGGCAGCAATATGCGCCCGCCGCCTATTGTTACCAGCGGACTGTAAAAACGTATAACAAAACGCTGCCCCGCAGCGACGGTTATTTTTGACTCAGTTAAAATCTGGACAGGCCCGCCGCTTCCGGGAGGGTAACCCTTATCTTTCCCGGCGGCATTTAATCTTAAAAGTGATATTCTGGCGACCACATCAACTGTCCCCACATGAAGCCGTACCCTCTGCCAATGGGAAAGCCCTTCGCGCGCCGAGGGCAGCATTTCAATCCATGCGCTCATGCAATCGGTAGGGATAAAGGCGCCCTTCGCGCAGACCATATCCCCCCGCTCCATTTCTTCCTGCGAAACAGCGGAAAGATTAATCGCTGCCCTCTGCCCTGCGTGAACGGAAGCGGACTTCGCTCCATGAGACTGAAGTGAGCGCACTCTTGCGGCAGCGCCTGCGGGCATTATCTGCACTTCATCGCCCTCGGCAAGGCTGCCCTGGTAGACCGTCCCTGTTACTATGCTTCCAAAGCCTTTTTTGCTGAAGACCCGGTCGATGGGCAGGCAAAACGCGCCCAGGCTTTTTCTCGCAGGCGTTCTGTCCAGCAGGCTTTCCATTTCATTTACAAGCAGATCAAGCCCTTCGCCGCTTACCGATGAAACAGGTATGATGGCTGCCTCGGAAAGACAGGTGCCCCGGATTAAGTCGGCCGCTTCGGCGCGCGCTATTTCAACGGTTTCATCATCTGTCAGATCTTTTTTGGTAAGTACAACCAGGCCGGACTTGACACCTAACAAATTGAGAATATCAAGATGCTCCCTGGTCTGCGGCATAACGCCCTCTGTCGCCGCTATTATCAGCATGACTGCGTCTATGCCGGAGGCACCGGCGGCCATCTGCCTTATAAAACGTTCATGTCCCGGTACATCAACAATGCTGACCGTTCTTCCGCTGGGCAGATTAAAATGGGCAAAACCAAGCTCGATGGTTATGCCGCGCCGTTTTTCTTCGTCAAGGCGGTCGCAGTCCATGCCCGTGATTGCCTTAACCAGTGATGTTTTACCATGATCGATATGACCGGCTGTTCCTATTATAAACGGATGTTCCATCATCCGCCTCTTGCTCCCCATTCCTCCAGCGAAGAGGCGATTATTTTTTCATCTCCGTCCAGCAGGGTGCGGACATGCAGAATGATCTGTCCGTCCTGTATACCGGGAATTACCGGGAAACTTGACATTCTGAAAGAAGCGGCAAGGCTTTCGGCGCTGCGGGAAGCTGAATGCAGTGATACGCCGAAGCCTGGCATCCGTTCTGTTGGATATGCTCCGCCGCCAACGGCATCATTTGTTTTAACAACCGAAACAGCAAGATCGTCCATTGCGAGGCTTTGAGTTTTTTGTTTTATTATGCGCAACAGCCTTTGTGCTTTTTTCAATAAAATCTTTTCATCAGCTTCTATCATTTTGATCACTGGTATTTCTTTATGCCTGCCGGATAGGTACAGGCGCAGAACGGCTTCAAAAGCGGCAAGGGTCATTTTATCGACTCGCAGGGCGCGGTATAACTGATGCGACTGCATTTTTTCTATAAGCTGTTTTGATCCCGCTATCACACCGAGCTGGGGGCCGCCGAGCAGTTTATCCCCGGAAAAACTTATTATGTTAACACCCGCTTCGAGGCAGTCTTTTACCGAATACTCCAAATGCGCAAATGGCTTATCGAGCGCGGCAAGGAGTCCGCTGCCGAGATCTTCCATAAACACAAGACCCCTGGAAGCGGCCAATTCCGCAAGATCGCGGCGGTTTACTTCCGTGGTAAAGCCGTCGATTTTATAATTTGATGGGTGCACTTTAAGCAATATGGCTGTTTTTTCTGTTATGGCATTGGAGTAATCGCTTATGCGGGTCGAGTTTGTACAGCCGACAGCAACCATGGACGCGCCGGAAAATGACAAGATTTCCGGTATTCTAAACGAGTCTCCTATTTCGACGAGCTCTCCGTTGGAAACAATTACTTCCCTGCCTGCGGCGATTGCCGAAAGCGCCAGCAGTACCGCCGCCGCATTATTGTTGACAACCAGCGCGGCCTGCGCCCCTGTTATATCGCGGATAAGCCATTCTATATGCGAGTTGCGGTTTCCCCGTACGCCCTCCTGCACAGAGTATTCAAGTGTATTATATCTTCCGGCTATATCATTGACAGCCTGAAGCGCTTCCCGCCCAAGAGGAGAGCGGCCAAGGTTAGTGTGAATAACAACGCCTGTGGCGTTAACAACAGGTTTCAGGCTGCTCGATGCTCTCAGGCGGATTAACTCCTGCGCGCGGCGCTCTGCAAGCTCCCTGACCGGCGCTTCGATATTTGCGCCGCCGCGCACATCGCGCCTTATCCCGTCGCAGACCTCTGTAATTATTTTTTTAACCTGCTCCCTTCCAAGACCGGCCGAAAGCTCTTCAGCCCAGGGCGAGTTAAGCAGTTCGTCCATCGCCGGTATGGAACGCAGCGAATCATTGGCGGTCTGACGGCTATCTAAGCTACTCATTTATACGGAATTGTATTATGCGGGTGTGGTATTATGTCAAGGGCGGCTTTTCCACGGCTATGGCGACTACAGAAAGATGCCTAAAACTATAAAATAGAGCGGTACGCACAAGCCCCACCGGAGGCTGACGGTCTGGTAGACATACTTTTTTTAAGCAAAACTAGATTAACAAACATCTAGATTCATTATTGTGTAAATCGCTTTTTTATAACCACGCCGATGCCTCCGGTGGAGCTTTGCGTACCGCTTACATTGAATTTTTTGGGCATCTTTCTGAAATTGCCAAAGTAGTGAAACGCTAACGAAGGGGAAGGATAGGGGAACATTATTCTTTACTCTTTCCCCTTCCTCAGGGCTTCACAATTATTACAATTCCAAAATGCATAAAGGGTATACACCCTTCGTCTCCTCACTCGTTCGTCAATCAGAAAATGTACCACGGGGAGTCAGGGGGTAAAAATGGCATGCCTGCATGACATTTTTACCCCCTGACAGGACCCCGGGAATATTTACAAATGCATTTTGACGTTGCCATATTTGCATAACGCTGAGGCTGGGGAGGCCTCATAACCCGGCGGCTTTAATCATCTCCTGCGCCCTGTCTTCGTTATTCCTGTCTTGGTGATTTTTATTTCCAAAAACATATTTTTGTTGAATATAAGTTATCTTGTATTTTTTTGAATATTTTTTTATCCAATCCACTGAATAACCTCTGGTTCTTGCAGAACAAAATATTATATCGCAGCCAGCCTTGTCAAAACACTTCAAGCTGTCTTCCAGCCGGTCAGTTATTGGATCGCCGTAACTTTCAATTCCTACAAGCAATCCATTAACATTTTCCATTAGTATTTTTATGTCATATTTACCTGGAAAATAATCGGTAATTTTAGCTTTAGGATATTTAGCTTTCAGTAAATCATAAACCTTCTTTACTGTCTGGGTTTTACCACGATCACCGGCGCCCTGAATAACAATAATTTCTTTCATAATTACTCCTTCTGTTGGTTTATTATACAACAAAACACTTTCTTACAGCTTCGTCCATGTATCAGAAGATCCCGACGGCCTGGTATAGATCCCAATACCTCCGCCAGCATCAAAATACTTTGACCTTAAATCTCCTGGAAATGATTGATCAGTTGAAAAATTAGATGAAGAGATATTACCTTCAAAGTCTACACTGATAAGGCCTGTGCAACCATCAAAAGCTTGAAAGCCAATGCTAGTAACGCTGCTTGGTATTGTTACGCTGGTAAGGCCTGTGCAGCCCTGAAAAACTGTATTCCAAATGCCAGTAACACTGCTTGGTATTGTTACGCTGGTAAGGCCTGTGCAGTTCTGAAAAGCACCTTGCCAAATGTTGGTAACGCTATTTGGTATTGTAATACTGGTAAGGCCTGTGCAACCATAAAAAGCACCGCCCCCAATGCTGGTAACGCTATTTGGTATTGTTACGCTGGTAAGGCCTGTGCAGTTCCGAAAAGTACCGGCCTCAATGCTGGTAACACCATCTGGTATTGTTATACTGGTAATACCTGTGCAGCCCCAAAAAGCACCATAAATGGTGGTAACGCTGCTTGGTATAGATACTGTACCAGTTTTTCCTTGCGGGCAAAAGAATAATACAGTTTGATCTTTATTATACAATATGCCGTTATTTGAATTATATGCTGTATTACCGTCAGTAACATTTATTGCAGTAAGGCCTGTGCAGTCACGAAAAGCATAAGAACCAATGCTGGTAACGCTGTCCGGTATTGTTACAATAGTAAGGTCGCAGCCCCGAAAAGCTTGATTACCAATGCTGGTAACGCCGTTTCCTATTGCAACACTGGTAAGGCCTGTGCAACCATCAAAAGCACCGCCCCCAATGCTGGTAACACTATCTGGTATTGTTATACTGGTAAGGCCTGTGCAACCATCAAAAGCACCGCCCCCAATGCTGGTAACACTATCTGGTATTGTTATACTGGTAAGGCCGGTGCAATTCCGAAAAGTGCTGTCCTCAATGCTGGTAACGCTGTCCGGTATCGTAATACCGGTAAGGTTTGTGCAGCCGGAAAAAGCAGCACTCCCAATGGTGATCAAGGCCGGAAAATTCACTGTTTCAAGGCAGGTAACCTGGTAAAAAGAATTGTTTCCTAAAGTCTCAATATTTGCTCCGCTTATTGTTTTAATTGATGAAAAATAATTGAATGCATAGCTTAAAGAAGTTCCAGTTATTGTATGTGTTGAAACATCGGGCAGAACAAGCGACACAATCATGTTTTTACCAGCACTGTCTGTACCTGGATCAAAGGTTGTCATTCCGGTACAGTCGGAAAGATCCAGGGCAACATATCTGTTTGCAGAAGAAAGTGCGCTTAAAAGATTCGACCAGTCGATCGCGAGGTCTACGGTAACCTTAACCGGAATAGGGTTATCAACGGTATTGGTGTTGCAAATACCTAAATAAGCGGCTAGTATATCTATTTCGTCTATTGTGTCAGACACGATTACGGTATAACTTTGTGAGGCGCCATTTTCTGTATATACGGTATAGGTTACTGGCCCTGAAAAGTCCATTGGTTTTCCCGGCTCAGGATCAATCACGGCTCCGGAATGGCTTATTGCCGGTACAAGGGCGCTGGTATCGGCGCCGTGCGGCACGATTATTGCTATCGTATTATCAGTGTTATTGGCGGGATAATACACATTCGGCAATGAAAAATCAAATCCTGTTATAACACCGTTTATGGAACTTGTAATATCTTCTATTGTAAATGTATACACGGCTTCGGTTACAGCATTGTCGTATATATGGGCAAGCTCCCGCCATACTTTGGCTTTGCCACCATACTCTACAGATACAATGATGTAATAAAAAGCCGAATCCAGTTCGATTGCTCCCTGATTAACTGTTGTATCAAGAACGATCGGAATACCGGTCAGTGTACCGTCCAGTAAAGAAACTTTAAGGGTTCCATCAGCGCCTGCCGGAATGGTTATCGAATAACTCAGAGATCCGCTTCCGTTTTGGGTTAACTTATTTTCGTGTGGGTTTAAATTTACCGTTATTGTTACAGCGCTTCCCGATATAACCTCGATGCCGGTTTCCGTATAATAAACAAGGACATTTTGCGGGTCTATGGCATCATCTTCTGTTGCATACCCTTTTACGTCCAAATCCCATATCCCAGCGCCAAGTTGTACGCTGGCAAAACTCTGTCCGTCCAGGGTTTCAATAATTTGTAATCCTCCGCCTTGCGCGGTAAATGTAAGGACAATATACAGTTTTGAAAGATCAAAGGCCGAAGGCAGCAGGGTGCGGGCGCCGTTATTATTGCCAAAATCTATATTAACCGTACCCTTGCCTCCTTTTAATATATCTTCCGCTTGCGGCTCAGGGCCGTTAAAGAGCCTGTCGGAACACCCGCTCAGAAAAATAATGGCGACAATGAACAATACAAACTTTTTCATTTCTTCCTCCTATTCGATAACGCTGAATTCAAGGCTGCCCAGCCAGGGCTTGCCGTTTTGGATAAAGGTAAGGCTAAGGGTATAGTTACCTGTATTAAACTGAGCGGCTGTAAGGGTAATACTGCTTCCGGTTCCCAACTGTATAAGACCCAGATGCCATGCAATAACACTTAAACCGCTTGTATTTATGGTTCTGCTTGTCCCTGCGCTTTTGCTAAGGACTATTGGCGGTACATTATCGAAAACCCCGCTCCCCTCATCGATTATGTTAAAATCATCTATGGAAAGAACAATGGCCGGGGGCGCAGCCACAGCAATGTAGAAGTCCTGGGTATAGGTGGTACCCACAGCGCTTCCGTTGGTGATTGTCGCCCTGATAGTTGCCGTTCCCCCCGCTGTGGTATTCAGCACATTGCCGCTGATACTTGTTCCGGTGCTTCCGTTGTCAAAGGGTGATATAGACCAGATTATATTTTGATAAGTAGCGTTTGAGGGCGATATCGTACCGCCAAGGGTAAGCGGTATTCCCGCTGTTGTTGAGTTGGGTACGCCGCTGATATTACTTACAGGTACAATATTAACAGTTATATAAAAGTCCTGAGTATAGGCAGCGTATATAGCGCTTCCGTTTTCGATAGTCGCCCTGACAGTAACTGTTCCTCCAAATGTTGTATTCAGCACGTTGTTGTCGCTGATGCTTGCACCGGTGTTTCCGCTATCAAGAGGTGATACAGACCAGATTATATTTTGATAGGTGGCGTTCAATGGTGATACCGTGCCGCCAAGAGTAAGCGGTATTCCTGCAGTTGTGGAACCGGGAACGCCGCTGATAATGCTTACAGGTACAATATTCACAGTAATATAAAAATCCTGGGTATAGGCAATGCCAACAGCGCTTCCGTTGTCGACGGTCGCCCTTATAGTTGTCGTTCCCCAAGCCGTCGTGTTCAGAATATTGCCGGTGATGCTTGCACCGGTGCTTCCATTATCAAGAGGCGATACAGACCAGATTATATTTTGATAGGTCGCGTGTGGAGGTAGTGCTGTACCGGTTAAGTTTATCGGTGTACCTACTGTCGTGGAACCTGGTACATCGGTAATATTGCTTACAGGACAAATGTTCACAGTAATATTAAAGTCCTGGGTATAGTAAACAGTGTCTGGTCCGTAGAAGATATTCGCCCTGATTGTTGCCGTCCCACTGGCCATGGTGTTAAGAATATTACTGCTGATACTTGCACCAGTGCTTCCATTATCAAGAGGCGATACAGACCAGATTATATTTTGATAGGTGGCGTTTACTGGTGTAACTGTGCCGGTTAAGTTTAGTGGTACCCTTGCTGTTGCTGTTGTTGGAACATCGCTGATATTCGTTACCGCTACAAAACCAACATTCACAGTAATGTAAAAGTCCTGGGTATATGCAATGCCTTGTGCGCTTCCGTTTTCGATAGCTGCCCTGATAATTGCCGTTCCACCAGATGTGGTGTTCAGAATATTACCGCTGATACTTGCTCCGGTGATTCCGTTATCAAGTGGCGATACTGACCAGATAATATTTTTATAAGTTGCGTTAAAAGGCGATGCAGTACCGTTAAGAATAAGCGGTGTACCTGCTGTCATATATGATGGAATGCCGCTGATATTATTTACAGGTACGATAATCACAATAACATAAAAATCCTGGATATAGTCGCCCACAGCACTTCCGTCAGTGATAGTCGCCCTGATAGTTGTTGTTCCCTCTGACGTGGTGTTAAGACTGTTGCCGGTGATGCTTGCTCCGGTACTTCCATCGTCAAGGGGCGATACAGACCAGATAATATTTTGATTGGTAGCGTTTACCGGTAATACCGTACCGGTTAAGTTTAGAGGTGTTCCTGCTATTGCTGTTGTTGGAACATCATTTATGCTTGTGACCGCTACAAATCCATCGTTCACAGTAATATTAAAGTCCTGGGTATAATTACCCTGGGCGTTTCCGTTGGCGATGGTCGCCCTGATGATTGCTGTTCCCTCTGACGTGGTGTTCAGAAAAATACTAGTTATGCTTGCCCCGGTACTTCCATCATCAAATGGCGATATAGACCAGATTATATTTTTATACGTGGCATTTGATGGCGATACTGTGCCGCTAAGAGCAAGAGGTGTCCCTGCCGTTGCTGTTGTTGGAACATCGCTGATATTTGTTACCG
Source organism: Treponema sp. (assembly GCA_009777535.1). Taxonomy (GTDB): domain Bacteria; phylum Spirochaetota; class Spirochaetia; order Treponematales; family Breznakiellaceae; genus WQXQ01. Next base: position 51,276 of record WRLP01000012.1, on the reverse strand, counting down.
CTACAAAACCTGGATTAACAGTAATATAAAAATCTTTGGTAAAGGCAATGCCCTGTGCGCTTCCGTTGGCGATGGTCGCCCTGATAATTGCCATTCCACCGGCTGTGGTGTTCAGTATATTGCCGCTGATACTTACCCCGGTGCTTCCATTGTCATTAACTGACACTGTCCAGACTATGCTCTTATTGGTGGCGTTTGCAGGATTTACCGTACCATTAAGGGCAAGCGGAACTCCTGCCTCTGTTGAATTTGCTACACTGCTGATATTGCTTACTGCGACAAATTTACTGCTATTGCCGGCAGGGCTTTCACAGCCGGCTGCAATTAACAGGCAGAAAATAAGGGCAAAACCTGAATAGATTCGATTATCTATTTTCCTCATATTGAAACTCCTTTAGGGTACTTTTGTATAAAAAGGGAATAAGTGAAAAAAAAGTAAAATAAATGATTTTTTTTGTTAAAATTATTTAACTTGGCACGGTTTTTGCTGGGGGGGGGGGAGCCATTTTTCCCCAGCACACAAACTATATGTAATCGGAGAAAACAGGCTGCGGGCAATCGATAGGCTTGCCATAGTAGCAGTATACATTATTTTTATAAAAAAGCAATAGTAAAACTAATACTTTTCCACGGCTACGGCGATGCCAAAAATATATGCCTATAACAGGCAAAAGGGGGCCTGTCAGAGGCCAAAAGCACCGTGGCAGACACGGTACTTTTGCCTCTGCCACCCCATGTTACCTTTTTTGGGTACACATTTCTGTAATTATCAAAGTAGTGAAACGCTGGCGTAGGATGTATGGAATGGGAACTTTACTCTTTTTCCCCATACGCCGGCGTTTCAGCACATATGGTAAATTCAAAAATGTGTATACATTGGAACATTGCTCAGCCCGGCATTTGGTGGTAAACTGGATAATGAGGAGCCTGTTTGGTTATTGAGTATCACGATGCAGCCTTTGCTCACCAGATAGCAGAAGCTGATATTGAGTGGGCGCTTCAGACACAATTTTTCGAAAGACCTGCTTCCGATGGGAGTTATCTCGCCATCGGCTTCGATCGTGCAGGCAATCCGCTTGAAGTCGCCTATCGTGAATTAGATGACGGCTCATTATTTGTATTTCACGCCATGCCATGTCGTCAAAAATGGCTAGTTGCTGCAAATGAGGGAAGAAAACATGGAAAAAAGACCGACTGACAAAGAAACATGGGAACTCCATAAAATGTGGACAGAAAATCCGCCGGAACTCCTGGAAGGCACCGGTCCCTTGACCCGGCGCCGCGAACTTCTGAACCTTCTTGATGATATAAGTGCCAATTATATACTGACAATATCAGAACGTGAACATAAAACACCATCTCAGGTAGTAGGCGACATGGTACGAGAAAAAGTAATGATAAAAACTACCACTTAAAAAGGAAATAATTCATCGCTTGCCGCCGGCGTTTCATTACTTTTGTAATTCAAAAAAATGTAAGCACAAAACAGGTATTGAAGTTGGTGCGTAGCGGCGCACTTACCGCGGCGCGCACGCAAGCCTAAAGGCTTGCTGCCATTTTTACGGTGGAAAATTCACTTGCGCCGGAACGATTGGGGTTCACCCATCTACACCCTTCGGGTGCGATTATTTGTTCCCCTGCCGAGGGCATGCCTCCCTTCGGTCGGCGATCGTAAGGAAGTTTATTAAATCGCCGCTAACGCGGTGCACGATTACGGCGTGGTAATAAAAAAGTGAATTATACAATAAAGAATTTCGATAATGGTTTATCTAGTTTTATAGAAAAAAAGTATGTCTATCAGACCGTCAGCCCGAGAAAGGGCTTTGCGCCGCCGCGTACCATTTCCCATACCGTTTTATGGCTTACATTTTGGAATCACTATATTTGCATAACGCTGGGGTAGGGGAGGTTTTTTTAGTCCTTTTCCTTGAGCAGGGCATCGTTATTCAAAACCTTAAACGAAAGGGCTTTCGGGCGCTGTAGCTCCCGTACCACTATGCCTTCCTTGTCAAGCCCGCTCGGATATTTGCCCTTTGCTTTTTCCAGCAGTGTTTCCAGAGAGTAGGAAAACTCCTTTCCCTGTTCTTCAAGCGGAACCACCGGGATTTCAAAGGCGGCGCAAATTTTGACGGCTTCATCGTAGGGGAAATACGAGCCGGAATCCCAGTCCTTTACATCAAATACATACCATTCGATGGCGGGCAGCCTGAGTTTGTTTCTCTGTATTCCGGGGCCGCATATTTCGCCTGTCAGAACAATATTTTTTCCGTATTTAGCAAATTTTTCTTTAAGGCCGTATTTGTACACCGGCGTCCAGTACAGGGCATTTTCATCATCTTTAATTTCCTTGTTCCGGCTGCAGCATCCGATTTTTCCGTCGATAAAATATACAATGCCGGAGGTACCGTCCATTTTTGTAGTGATATAATATGATTTGCCCTGCAACTGTTCGAGCAGCTCCGGCGCGGATTGTATCCGTATTTCATCTGAGGCTGGAATCCCGAATGGCCGCTCTCCAATGATCACACCGCCGTCGTTGGCTGTTTCCGGTATATACCATTTTTTTACCTGAAGTTTTTCGGTGACATCTTCCCCCTCTTTGCAGCCTTCCAGTTCAGGAAACAGGTCAGGCCTTAAAAACAGGCCCTGTGATAGCTGCCCCCGCATTTTGGCGGTGCGGATGCGGAAGCCCTTGCCGTTATCAACATTTTCCCGGTACGAGGATGTGCGCAAAAATTCATAGCGGTCTTCTACCGGAAGAAAGCTGTCAACCTCGAAATACACGCCGGTATCTCCCGCCTGAAACTCGCCCTTTTTAACCACACACTGCCAGCCCAGAACATGGGCAGTTTCAAGAAAATCAGAGTCGGGTATGGGGCTTATTGTTTTTACTTTTTGAATTGTAACCAATGCACGCATGGTATACCTCCTGGCACATTTTTAATATGGTCTTCAGTATTATTTTTAAAACATTTTTTTGGCAAAATCAACAGATGTTTTATTCATTTTCAATAGAAATGCGTAGTACGTTGTAACATCAAAATATTTTTTAACATTTTTTTACCACTAACCACGCGAACCAACACGAACTTGTTGTTTCATATTCCATTGTATACCATAAATTATATTATTTTAAAGAAATATAGCTGTTTTATCTTGTTTGTACTCTATTTTTCCTAACTAATGGTTAGTGTTGTTAGTGTGGTTCGTGGTTAGATTCTTACTAAGCTTTAGTTGTTATGGCCTTGTAGTATTGACACATAAAAAAAATATCCATACTATTCCATAGTAGCATTACGCGGAGGTGAATGTCGTCTGGTGGCGGCTGCGGACTTCAAATCCGTTGAAGGGTGGAAACGTCCTTGGTGAGTTCGATTCTCACACGCCTCCGCCATTTTTGCCTTTCATTAACCTGGGAGCCGAGTGTCGTTTTTAGAAGAGATCATCGTTTGCTATAAAAGCGCCTCTCATGCGATTGCCGCTGAGCAGGCTCTTGCCGAGGGGAATTTTTCCGTCGGGATAATGCCCGCACCATCCGTCATACAGGCGGGGTGCGGTTTTTGCCTGAGGTTTTTACCTGAGGATTTCGTGGGAGCCGCTGCGCTTCTTTCCGAACGCGGCCTTTCTGTTTCAGATGCATATCTGCGCAGGGGGAGCCGCGGCGAGGGGCGGCCGGAGTCATTCTCCTACGAAAAAATACCATTAGGGGATTAAAGAAGAAATGCTGCAAAGCGATAAACCGCTGCTTTCCAACTGTACGAGCGGGGGCTGCGGGGCAAAAATAGAAAGTGCCGCTCTAACAAGCCTGCTGGCCTCTCTTAAATTCGGCAGTAACGAAAATTTGCTGGTAGGATTCGACAAATGCGATGACGCCGCTGTCTACCGGCTCGATGAAAAGCGTTCCCTTATCTTTACAGTCGATTTTTTTCCGCCAATGATCGACGACCCGAAAACCTTTGGGCGCATTGCCGCCGCAAATGCGTTAAGCGATATTTGGGCAATGGGCGGCCATCCCATGCTGGCTCTTAACCTGGTATGTTTTCCCGAAACGCTTGACAAGAAGATACTGGCGGATATTATCGCAGGCGGCTCGGAAAAAATAAATGAGGCCGGTGCCGTACTTGGCGGCGGACACTCGATATACGATCGTGAGCCAAAGTACGGCCTTGCCGCCGCCGGCATAGTGGAGACTGCGTCCGTTATACGAAATAATACACCGCAGCCGGGGCATAAGCTGATACTTACCAAGGCCCTTGGTACGGGCATTGTCATGGCTGCCATGCGTGTCGGCATGGCCGATGATGAGGCTGTCCTGACGGCTGTTTCTTCCATGGAGAGGCTGAACCGTTATGCCTGTGAAAGCATGGCAGGCTTCGATGTAAGCGCCTGCACCGATATTACCGGCTTCGGGCTGCTTGTCCATGCCCTGGAAATGGCCGGAGACTCGGTGACGATAACGCTCTACAGCGAAGCCATACCCTTTATTCCGGCCGCGGCGGCGTACGCCGGTGAGTACCTGCTTACTGCCGCCGGGCAGCGCAACCGCACCCATGCGGAAAAAACGGTCGATGTCGGCTCACTACCTTTCGCTGTTCAGGAGATGCTCTTCGATCCGCAGACATCGGGCGGGCTTTTAATCGCTGCCGCTCCTGACGAAGCTGAAAACCTTGTTTCGCGCATTCGTTCGGCCGGAGATATAAATGCCGCAATAATCGGGGAAGTTACGCGCAAATCTGCAAATCCCATAACATTCAAACGGAGGTGATAAAATGAAAACACTGGATATGAAGGGGCATCCATGTCCAATTCCCGTGGTTGAAGCAAAGAAATGCCTTGCCGATCAGGGAACTGCCGGCGTCGTGGTTTTGGTTGACAATATGGCCGCTGTGCAAAATCTCCAAAAGATGGCCAATGGTTTTAATTACAATTTTTTATATGAAGAAACGGGCGGAGTGTTTAAAGTGATTATAGCCAAAACCGCAAACAGCGGGCAGGTTGTGGAAGAGCCGTTTGCTGCCGGCGTCCCTAAAGATGAGGGCAGGGGGCCTGTGGTGCTGATCAGTACCGACAACATGGGCGCGGGTGAAAAGGAGCTTGGAAAACTGTTAATTAAGGGGTTTATTTACTCGCTTACCCAGTTAAATCCGCCGCCGGAAGCAGTCATATTTTTAAGCAGCGGCGCGTTTTTAACCACGGAAGGGGCAAACACCGTGCCGGACTTAAAGGAGCTTGAAAAAAGGGGCGCAAAAGTTTTTACTTGCGGAACATGCGCAAATTACTATAAATTGACGGAGTCCCTTGCAGCGGGAAGTATCGTTGACATGATGACCATTGTTAATCATCTGGCAAAGGCATCAAATATAATTACAATATAATATGGCAATATACGCCAACTACGCGGCTACTTCACCGTCCCTTTCCGATCATACCCTAAAAGAGCTTTACGCCTATTTGGGCGGGACCCATCTTAATGCCGGAAGAAATTTCGAGGGCATTGATACCGGAAAAATCGCTTTAAGGGCGCGCAGGGCAGTTGCAGATCTTCTGGGAATAGGCGATCCTTTGCGCGTAATTTTCACGAGCGGCGCTACGGCGGCGCTGAATATGGCTATTCACGGCCTTGCAGGGCAGGGGGATCATGTTCTTGCCACCAGTATAGAGCATAATGCATCGGCACGTCCCCTCCAGGCGCTTTATAAAAACGGAGTGATAGACCTGGAATGGCTGCAATGTGAGCCGGACGGCTCCCTTGATCCGGCGAAAGTCCGCAGGGCAATCCGTGAGAACACAAGGCTGCTTGTTATGTCTCATGCTTCAAATGTTCTTGGTACGATATTGCCCGTAACGGATTGTTTTAGGATTGCCCGCGAAAGCGGCGTTTTTACCGTTCTGGACATGGCGCAAACTGCCGGAGTTCTGCCTTGGACAATGGGAGAATACTGCGATGTGGCCGTGTTTGCCGGTCATAAGGGGCTCGGCGCCCTTGCCGGCACCGGCGGCATGGCCGTTTCAGAGCGCGCCTGCAGCCGGATGCGTCCGTGGATTGCCGGCGGGACAGGAAGCATCTCTGATTCCCTTGATATGCCGGACTTTCTTCCGGACAAATTCGAGGCAGGTACGCAGAACACCGCTGGCATACTGAGCCTTGCCTCCTCCGTGGAGGAGATTCTGCGAACGGGCGTTAAAAATATACGGGACAGAGAACGCTCCCTTACAGCGCGCTTTATTACCGGAGCGCTTAACATAAAAAATGTTACTCTGTACGGAACACTCGATCCAGATCGCTGTACGGCGGTAGTTTCGGTTATTGTGCGCGGCTACAATGCCGCCGAGGCATCGAGGCATCTTTTTGAAAAATATGGAATTATTACACGCAGCGGGCTGCACTGTTCGCCGTTGGCTCACAAGACCGCCGGCACATTTCCGCACGGAACGGTCCGCTTCAGCTTTGGGTACAGAACGACAGATGCCGAGATCGATATAATTCTGGAAGCACTTTCCGCCATGTAATAATTTGACCACAAACCACACTAACAACACGAACTTGCTGTTTGAAAACTCATTTAAACATTCAAATTCAATGAAATTAAGAAGAATTATAAAGATTTTTCGACAATATCAAACTAATGGTTAGTGGACGTTTGTGAGGTTCGTGGTATTAAAATTTCAGCGCAATGTTCTGAGCAGGGCCCTAAGCTCAGGGTTGGCAGCCGCCTCGCTTTGAGACCTTGCGGCGCCTTCCCGCTGTAATATTATTTCGTCTCCCCTTTCGATGCGGTCAAAGAAACCGCTTCTTGTTAAGGTGCCAACGGATATTTCCTCATCACAGATATCAATATTGATACTTCCCACGACATCATCGCCGCCGTAGACAAGGGCAATGCCTTCATTGGCGATCTGCGTCCGCCCCTTTTTAACGACATCGAAGACAGTTCCTGTCTGCACCCCGTCGGCCCTGCCCTTGTCAAACAGGGCAAGATTTTGACGGCGGTTAACAAGGGAGCCCCTGAAGGGCAGGGAAGCGGAAAGCTGCTCGGTAATTCCTCTGCAGGCATTGCGCAGCCGGTCTATGCCTGTGCGGTAAGTGGTAAAAACGCCGGCGGAGGAGCCGGTTCTGCCGACAAACAGTTCGCCCTTCAGGGAAATGTCGCGCTCGTTTTCTGTAACCGAGACGATCATGAAATAATCCGCACCTGCTTCCCGCGCAAGGCGGAAGGCCTGGGAAAAGGACGTCTGCCTGACTTCTATGTTTATCCTGGAAATGTTTCTGTCGTGAATCAATATTTCATTGATGTAAGATGAGGCCACATATCCGGAATCGGCGTGATAAAAACTGGACTGACCTGCAATTGAGAATACGGCAACCTTCCAGTAACGCTGTGCCAGTTCTACCGGATCAACCTGCCACTGCCTGAAAACCGCGTTTGACAAAAGTGAACTATACGCTTCCACTGCATCGTTCATGCTTCTGTCGGCGCTGCCCTGATCCTGCATAAAGCGCAGTTCTTCAAGGTAGCGTGCGGGGTAGCCCTGCAATCTTAGCAGTTCCGCATATTCCCGCCTGTCATTTGAATACGGATTAAGTCTTAATCCCCGCCTGTATTCAAAAAGCGCCTGCTCTATCATATTGCGCGAGCGGAAATCCCTGCCCCTTTCAAAATGCCATGTTGCCCAGCGGGTACGGCGGGGATCTTCGAGATTGGTGGAAGAAATCAGGGTTTCTTCAAGAATGGCGCGTATGAATTCATCCTCTCCGTTAGTTGCAATGGCGTTTGAAAGCACGGTCAGGGAATCGCCAGAACGCCCCAGTCTGCTGAATGAAAGCCCTTTTAAATACCATGCCCCGGAATCCTGCCGGTCGGCTTCAATGGCGGCATCGGCAAGCCTTGCGGCTTCATCGAATTGTCCGTTGCGGTAACGAAGGTTTGCCAGAAGAGAAAGAGCCGGTTTGTATCCTGGTTTGAAATACAGCGAGTTTTCCGCGTAACGGATTGCCTGAGCAAGCCTATTACTCTGGGCGTTAAGGTATGCGGCATAATAAAACACACGGTGATCGTCAGGGTGCTGGGCGAGAGCACGGTCAATGTAGGAAAGGGCGGTTTCATTGTCTCCCAGCGAACCGGACACCAGTGCAAGGGAAACAAGCAGCCGCCGGTCATCGGGATAACGGCGTACGGCTTCGCGGAAACGCAGAAGGGCTTCCGCCTGCCTGCCCCTTGCGATATCAAGTTCACCGGCGGCGAATAGCGCCTCGCGGTTGTAGGGTTCCCTTGCAAGAATGTCGCCGACCAGCGCCGCGGCCGGCTCAATCTGCCCCAGGGCGATGAGTATAAAGGCTTCCAGATTTGCAAGGGCCATACTGCCCCTGCTTAAGGAACGCGCCTTTTTTATCCATACCAGCGCTTCGTCAAATTCAGACAGTTCATAGTAACACTCGGCAAGAGCGGCGTTTCCTTCCGCATGGGCGGGATGCAGCCGGACGCACTCAAGGAACGATTCTACGGCAGAATACCAGTCTTCCTCAGCCATATAGTACCTGCCCCGCTCGTACAGAACCGCAGCCTGGGCGGCGCCTGTACCGGACTGCGCCTCCAGCAGCACAGGAAGAAATGCGCATAACAATAAAAGAGATAAAAAGATTTTTATACGAGCCATTGTATCAGTCCCCTCCCTTTACTCTGTCTAGTCTTTTTTTTGCATTACTATTTTTACGGAATTAATCTTGTGTCCGTCCATTTCCTGAATAATAAAATCATTGCCCCTGTATTCGATCTTTTCGAATTTTGCAGGAATTTTTCCGTGAAGATCAAAAACAAAACCGCCAAGGGTGTCAAAATCACCGGTTGGCAGTTCAATGCCGGTTTCTTCTGTGAGATCCTCGAGATTTACCCTGGCGTCGCAAAGCCAAATTCCGTCCGCGAGTTTTATAATATCTTCTGTTTCGTTATCAAACTCGTCTTGAATGTCGCCTACGATTTCTTCTATGATGTCTTCCATGCACACGATGCCGGAAACGCCGCCGTACTCGTCTACGACAACGGCAATGTGTACCTTCTTGCGGCGCAGTTCCCTAAGCAGTTCATCAATGTGTTTTGAAACAGGCACAAAGAACGGCTTTCGCACCAGGGCTTTAATGTTCAGATCATTGTTCAGAATAAGGGCTTTAAGGACATCTTTGACATGAAGAATCCCGATAACATGGTCTATTGTTTCCTGGTACACCGGAAAACGGGAGTGCTCGCTCTCCGCAATCCTGGCCAGCATTTCTTCCCTCGAAGCGTCCGATGAAAGAAAAACCACATCCGTGCGCGGCACCATTACTTCCTTGACTGTGGTTTCCGAAAGTTCTACAACCCCGCGAATCATTTCCTGCTGATCTTCCTCGAGGTCCTTTATCGCCCTGGAATTTATATGAAAACTATTTTTCACAGAATGTGTTCTCCGTTGAGCTTTTTCAGTATTTCCTCCTGTAAAACAATCATCGGCTCGGTATCGTTGTTACTAACGTGATCCATGCCGTCCAGATGAAGGATACCATGAATCAGCAGCCGGCGTAACTCCTCATCTTCAGATATTTTGTAAATTTTGGAATTTTCCCGCAGTGTGTCCAGTGAAATGACTATGTCGCCGGGCAGGTAACGAAGGCCCCCTTCATCGGAAAATTCCGTATCCTGCCGGAAAGAAAGCACGTCCGTCGTTTCCGCCTTGTTCCGGTACTGGGTGTTTAGTTCTTTAATCGCCCTGTCGCTGCACAGAAGTACCGAAAGATCCCAGTTGTTCTTGTTTATGCTGTCCAGCGTTTTTGTAACAAAGGCGCGCAGGGAATCGCTCCAGTCAGGCAGTGTTATATCCATGGCATTTACCGTAACGGTGTTCATTCGTCTTCTTCTTCCTTTTGGTTCGGGTATTCGATCCTTGAATGATAATAACCGGTAAGAACTTTAACAAAGGCTTTCTTTATTGTCTCCAAATCGCGGAAGGTTAATTCAGATTCGGCAAGCTGGCCGCCCTCCACCTTGGCGTTAAATAAGCCCTGAATGAATTTTTCCATTTTTACCGCTGTTGGCTTGCTAAGTGTTCGCACACCGGCTTCGGTAACATCGGCAAGCATTACAACCGCCGATTCCCTTGTCTGCGGCGGGTTGCCGGGATACCGAAAGTCTTCGGTATTGACCTGCTCCTCCTGCTCGGCCGCCTTGTTGTAAAACCACGAAATGAGTGAATTGCCGTGATGTTCCCCAATAAAATTTATTACAGCGCCGGGAAGGCCGAGGCTGTGCGCTTTTTCAATGCCCACTTTAACATGCGACCTTATAACTGTCGCCGAGAGCCTTGGGGCTATATCATCATGCCTGTTATGATCGGTTTGATTCTCCACGAAATAATCGGGGTTTTCCATTTTACCGATGTCGTGGTAATAGGCGCCGACACGGGCAAGCAGGGCATTGGCGCCTATGTCCTGGCAGGCCTGCTCGGCCAGGTTAGCGACCATAATCGAGTGGCTGTATGTCCCGGGCGCCGCCGTAAAAAGTTTTCGCAGTATTGGAGCGTTAAGGTCGGATAACTCCATCAGCCTGAATGGCGTAACAGCGTTCAGGGCATGTTCCAGCGGCGGCAGAATGCCAAGCAGCAGCATTCCGGAAAAAATGCCGTTAAGGGCAGCCCAAAAAAGCATCGCCGGATATTCACCAAAGCCGGAGCTTCTGATTAGCAGAATCACTACCACGGCCAGACAGTTTGACGCCGCGATAACGATGCCTGCCTTGATCAGGTCCATGCGTTTCTTGGCGTCTCTTAATACGGCGGAAGCGACTATGCCGGAGATCAGCGCGATAAGAAATGAGTTAATATCCATGGCGCCGAGGATGTAAGCCCCAAGGGGCAGCGTAATGGCCATGATTAAGGCCGCCCTTGCGCCGATGAAAATGGCGAGTATCATGACCAAAAGGGAAGTGGGAAACGCCAGGGTTACCGGAAAACCTTCATAATTTATCAACAGATTTTTCAGAAAGATCGGGGCGATTATGTATAAACACGAAAGCAGCGAAAATAAATAATTTTCTCTGCTGCTCAATTTTTTTTCCATTATAAGATTATTACGCAGATAGATATAAAGTGCGTAGCACATAATGACAAGGAGTATTAGGCCGATGTATGGCGCGGTAAATCCGGCTTCTGTAGCGCGGCCGGCGATAGCATAGTCCTTCATGTCGTTTTCCGCATTGCCTGCCATGTTGGTTACCACAACAAAGACCGTAACCAAAAAAAAGGCAAGGCTTACAGCGGCAGGGCCCGGGCGTAAACGATTCAACGCCTTTCGTAAAATTTCTGCGGCTCCTGAAGCGGGAGCCTTATCTTTCGTTTTCATCGTATGCCTGTATTATCTTTTTTATAAGCGGGTTTCGCACTACATCATTTGTATGCAAGAATGTAAAGTGAATCCCCTCTATGTTTCTTAATATCTCAATGGCGTGTAACAGCCCTGAATCGCTTTTACGGCCGAGGTCTATCTGGGTAACATCCCCTGTAATTACGGCTTTTGCACCTGTGCCGATTCTTGTAAGAAACATTTTCATCTGTTCCCTGGTTGTGTTCTGTGCTTCGTCAAGAATGACCATGCTGTCGTTAAGGCTGCGCCCCCTCATGTATGCAAGGGGAGCTATTTCCATTCCTCTTGTTTCTTCCATTTTGTGGATTATTTCGTATGGAACAAGGGATTCCATTGCATCATAAAGGGGGCGCAGATAGGGATTTATTTTCTGGCTTAGATCGCCCGGCAGGAACCCGAGATTTTCACCTGCTTCCACTACCGGCCTTGTAAGCACAAGTTTACGGAGTTTTTTTGAAAGAACGAGGCGCAGGGCTTCGGCGATTGCCAGATATGTTTTGCCGGTTCCTGCCGGCCCGATGCAGAAGCTGATGTCATTATTCCGCATTCCCTTGATATAAAAGGCCTGATTTCTGCCCCGCGGATACACCCTGTGGAAACCGTGGGGTATCTGTATCATCGAATCTTTTAGTGTTTCAATCCCTGTTTCAAAACTATCAGGCATCGATCCATTTTCGTCTTTTGCGCTCGCTGGCATAAGGCTTCCGACCAGAGCGCTAACATATTCCGGCGACGGGGTTTCGCCTTCCCTGACCGTTGCAATCAGGTCATCCATCATGGTTTTGAACCGCCTGACGCCGGCCTCGTCGCCTCCATCAAAACGGATTTCATTACCCCTGGCGGCGATACGGCCGCCAAGTGAACTTTCAATAATTCTGAGGTTCCCGTCATTGGCTCCACAAATCCCCGGCAGAAGGTCCCCAGAGTCGAGCACTATGGTAATTGCGTCCTCCATCTAGTCCCTTACCATGAGTCTATAGTTCCACTGGTGTGCAAGTCAAGATCATTAGGGCTTTCACTTTACCAAATAGGTATGGGTTCTGTTTTCATACTTGATATCCGACTTTATTTCGCTGATTGGCACCCACTGAACCAGGAACGAAACATCGGTACTGACATCATAGCTTCTTGATCCTGCCGGCAGATACGGCGATACTGTAATGCCCAATACCGCGTTCCAGTCACCCAACTGGTGAGTAGCGGACAGATTAAAACTTTTGGTTTTGAATCCGGATCTTCGCCGCTTGGTTTCGTCTGCAAAATTAAAAGAATCAAATAAGTCAATGAATAAATTGTTTTGATCGCCTTCAGGATACATGGATGTTAAATCCTCCATTCCGGGCATTTCCTTAAAATAGCGAAAGATAACGGCATTCTCCGAAGACGTACTCAGAGATAAATTCATGAAGTTGCTTATGCCAATGTTTAGTCCCAGAGAAAAAGTAAAGCTGGAGCTTGAATATCGCTGTAAATCATAGAAAAGCCGCGTGTTGAAGTTAACCGAGATATTAAAAAGGTCTTTTATAATTTCGATTCTCTGGAAACTTTTACTGTATGACAATGAAACATCTTTTGATTTAAGGGCTGGCTCCGTATTTAAGGCCACCCAGCCCTGTGGCATTCCGCTATCATACCTGAGTTCATAACCTGCCATTCTGGTGGCTGTATAGGCTATGCGCAGATTCCATAATGATAGTGTAGTCGTAATGGATGTAAACTCATTGTTTAATTCTGGATCTAAAGTCATACTGTGTACAAAGGAACCAAAACTCCCGAACCTTAGTGTTTCGGTTACACTAAAGGGAAGGATTTTTCTTTTTTCACTTTCACCTGGATTTGTTATCGATATGCTGGCACTGGTATCCGATATCCATACCCTGAATGTCGCATTAGCCGCGATTGTTGGATCAAAGGGAGGCAGGGTGGAACTAAGGCTTAGGCTCTGCACTTTATCCATGATATTGGCCGAAAGGTTTGTGGAAAAGCTATGCCCCTCCAGTTTTTCTTTTTCCCATGCACCAAATACATTCTCCCATTCGGGATCATCCCCGGTTCCAATGAAATTTGATCTTGCCAAAAGACCTCTGAAGCTGTACTGTAAATTTGATTGGCTGAATATTATGTTCCGGTACAGTGGTCTTAGGGTGAAGCTGTTGGAGTAGGAAGTCGAGTAAAAAGATTGGCTGTACTGCTGCCTGTTTGCCTGCTCTATTTTACTTTTGTCAGTTTGTCCGCCTGTCTGGTAAACTTCGGCCTCCTCATCAAGATAACTATATTGACGCCATGAACCGCTGCCTGACAGGGAAAATGTATTTGAATAAAGACTCTCGCCGTGATTTGCAGTGAAATTGATACTTGAATTTCCTCCGAAAGTAGACAATATTGATTGTACTTGCGACCAGTCCACTTCGTCATAAGTTTTCCATTCGCTTATTCTGAATTGGAGCTCCGAAGAACTTGTCGGGGAAAATTGATAATCAATGCCGAATATTACGTTTCCGGTTCTGGGTAGTTCAAACCGTTGGTCAAGGACTGGCGGTGTAAGAATATTTTCAGGTGATGATTCTGATTCTTCGTTGTCGTCTACGCTTTCCCATGGAGATATTGGTATTCCGATATTTTCCAGAGGGTTTTCCAATTCCTGATCTTGATCTCTATTTGGAGGGTTTACCATCCTTGATTGGCCCGAGCTGTCGAATCTGAGCGGAGCTCCGGAAGCAGAGCCGGAAACGCTGTAGATGGTATATCTATCAGGCGCAAAAAAGGCGCGTGATGGTGAATCCCTGTTAAAATTCGGATCATTTGGGCTTAGGGTTATTGTTCGGAATGCTACCGTACTGGTAAAACTGTTTAGGGAAATGTTTGAAATATAGGGCGATAATTTTGTAAATGAAAAAGACGGGCGCCCGCTAAGCTGCCAGGAATATGAATGAATTTCGCTCTGAGAGGCTGTGTTTTGTTCTTCGAGCGCTGCGCCCTGCTGGATCATGTTCATCCAGTCCATTTCTTCCGAACGGTTAAGAAAATCATAGTCAACATACGGGTCTGAATAATAGGGAAAATTCCACGTCAGGTTTCCGTATCTGCCATTGACGGAACTCTGTGTTCTGAATCTGTAGCGAAACGGTACATCCATCGAAAAAAGGTTTGTCCGGTTCCAGTCGCTGGAACCGTCAAAATCTGGCGCGTATGGCGTATAATTTCCTCCTCCTATCTGGCTGACTGTACGCGAAACTCCAAATCCCAGAGAAAGGTCGAGGGAATTTAAAACGCCCAGTCTGGGAGTGGCGAGGTCGAGACCGAAATATGCCCCAAGGTTTGCATAGTAATCAATCATCGCTTTAAGGCTTGTAGTATTCGGATCCCTTGATCTTCTTCCTGTACTGCGAAGAAATAATCCCTCCCGTGTTTTTTCGGAATCTCTTGAGCTTCCAAGAATCCTGCTTAATGAGCTCTGGCTGGAAGGGTTGGACTGTGGCCTGCCAAGAATATAGGTCGTAGTCTGAACAAAGGTTCCTTCTCTTGAACGGAACCCAAGTACAGGATGAAATATTACCTCGTCGGCAGGAAAATAGAAAAAAGGAATATATAGTACGGGAATTTCGCCAACTTTTAAAACCGCGTTAAAAATGGCAAAGTCAGAGCCGGGAAGTAGCCAGACCCTTGTCGCATCTATCGACCATAAGGCTTCCGTATTGCTTGCATTACTGATCGATGCTTTGCTAAGGACAACAACTTCTTCGTCATTTCTGGAAATTACTGTCCCCGAAAAACGGTATGTCGTGCCGTCGCTTTCCAGTTTTCGCTCTGAAGTACCGTCCAGAAAGACACTTGACCAGTTATCAAGATCGACTGTAATGTTTTCACCGCGGAAAGTTTCTATAGTTCCCTCTTTTTCCTTGATATACTCCACGCCTCCTCTTGCTGTAATAATATTTCTGGTACGGTTAAAAAGGATTTCCGATGCGTTTATTCTGTGCACAGAGTCGGATTCAATAAGGGTTAGTCGTACTTCCCCCGAAAGCCTTGCATACTCTTCATCTACCACATCGATTCTGAAGTATTCGGTAGTTCTCGCGGATTCTATCGTTAATATCTTGCGGTTGTCTTCATCCGGCAGTTCTCCGGAGACCTGGATTCTAAAATAATTTCTCAATCGATCGGTAAGAGCCTCTCTTGAACCGCTTTCGGAAAGCCCCAGGCTCCGGCTCCAGGCTGCCAGTTCACTGAGACTGGAAGTTCTTATTTCCAGATCAGTGCGCTGCTGTTCGCTTGTCAATTCTGCCGGTAAGAAAGACTGTAGATCACTGATTATATCTTCTATCTCTGTTAGTTGCAGTTCATCAGGCAGCTCTTCCTGAATAATTTGCTGCTGTTCTTCTGTTAATCCTTCCAAAAAAAATTGCTGCCTTTCGCCGTCAGTATCTTCCTGTGCATGCAGGGGCATGGGGAATAACAGCAGGCAGCAAAGTATAATTATTATCATTTTATCCCTTTCACCCTGCCGCGCTGTTTTATACGTTTAAGCATATCTTTTATATAGGCGCCTGTGTAAGAGCCTGAATGTGCGGCTATTTGTTCCGGCGTGCCTGATGCTATTACCTTTCCGCCCCTGTCGCCTCCCTCCGGCCCCAGATCGATAATATGATCCGCCTGCAGCAAAACGTCAAGATTATGCTCGATCATAATAACCGTGTTTCCCTGATCAACAAGCCGGCGGATTACTTCCAACAGCTGCATTACATCGGCAAAGTGCAGCCCGGTAGTCGGTTCGTCCAGCATATACAGGGTATTGCCTGTGGAGCGTTTTGAAAGTTCCAGCGCGAGTTTTACACGCTGGGCTTCACCGCCGGAAAGGGTAAGCGCCGATTGGCCGAGTTTCACATAACCAAGCCCTACCGAAAGCAGGGTGTCCATTTTGCGCGCAATCTGCGGAATTGGAGAAAAAAATACTGCGGCTTCCTCGATTGTCATATCCAGAACTTCGGCTATATTCCTGCCCTTGTACCGAATATCCAGTGTTTCGCGGTTAAAACGCCTGCCGTGGCATACATCGCAGGTTATATAAACATCAGGCAGGAAATTCATCTCGATTTTTATTGTACCATCACCTTCGCAGTTTTCACATCTGCCTCCTTTGACATTAAAGGAAAAGCGTCCGGGTCTGTACCCGCGCATTTTGGATTCGCCCAGATTTGCGAACAGATCCCTTATGGCGGTAAACCCTCCGACATAGGTGATCGGGTTCGAGCGCGGAGTTCTGCCTATCGGGTCCTGGTCTATGTCGATAACCTTATCGATAAATTCAGTGCCCTCAAGTTTTTTATAACTGCCCTCGGTGCGGTTCGAGCCGTAGATTTTGTTAGCCAGCGCCGGATAAAGTACGTCCGAAAGCAGGGTCGATTTCCCCGAACCTGAAACACCGGCAATGCAAGTAAAAACACCCAGAGGAATTTCTATATTGATGTTTTTTAAATTATGTTCGCTGACTCCGGAAAGCCTGATATAATTACCGCTCCCTTTTCGGCGCTGTTTGGGAGCGTCAATAAAGAGCTTTCCCGCCAAGAATTGGCCTGTAAGGCTATCAGCCGCTTCCATCACTTTTTTAGGGCTGCCCTGTGCCACTACTTGACCACCGTGAACGCCGGCACCCGGTCCCAGATCGACGATATAGTCGGCGGTGCGCAATGTCTGCTCGTCATGCTCAACCACTATTAGGGTGTTGCCTAGATCGCGAAGCTGCAGCAATGTGTCGATAAGCCGCTGGTTGTCTTTTTGGTGAAGCCCGATGGAAGGCTCGTCTAAAATGTAAAGCACCCCCACAAGGCTGGAGCCGATCTGTGTCGCAAGCCTGATCCTTTGGGCCTCACCGCCGGAAAGGGTCGAAGCCTTGCGTTCCAGGCTCAGGTAATCCAGGCCGACATTCTGCATAAAGCCAAGCCTTGCATTTATTTCTTTTAGAATTTGATAGGCGATTTTTTTTTCGTTCTTTCCGAGCTTAATCAATTCGAAAAACTTTAAGGAGTCCGTTACCGAAAGCCTGGAAATTTCCCAGATGTTTTTTCCGGCAACGGTTACACCCAATACCTCCGGCTTAAGCCTTTTGCCGCCGCAGTCCTCGCAGGGTTTATGGCTCATGAATTTTTCCAGCCATTCCTTAACGCCGGAAGACTGTGTTTCCAGGTAACGGCGTTTAAGGTCTTCCAGCACTCCGGGGAACTTTGACTGGTATTCAAAATGGCCGGTGCCCTCGCGGTTCACATAACGCACCTTTATCTCGTCTCTGCTGCCGTGCAGTATTGCGTCCATGGTTTTTCGTGGCAGGGTTTTAAGCGGGGCCGAAAGGCTGAATTTAAAGTGCTTTGCCAGGCTTTCGAACCTGCTGCGGTGCCAGGCGCTGTCCGGATTGTAGGGAACAATTCCCCCTTCGTTAAACGAAAGATCGCGGTCAGGGATTACAAGATGTTGATCGAACTCCAGTTTTGCTCCAAGGCCGGAGCAGCCAGGACACGCTCCGAAGGGGTTGTTAAACGAAAAAAGTCTTGGCTGTAATTCGGGAATTGAAATGCCGCAGTCGGGGCAGGAATTCTTCTGCGAAAAAAAATGTTCGCTGCTTCCGCCGCCGGCTTTTTCCACCAGTACAAGCAGCAAGCCGTCCGAGGTCTGCAGGGCTGTTTCCACGGACTCCGCCAGCCGTGAGCGGATGTCCGCCCCCATGACAAGTCTGTCGACTATAATTTCGATTGTGTGTTTTTTTTGCTTGTCAAGTTTTATGCTCTCGTCCAGGCTTACCGGAACTCCGTCTACCCGGACACGGGCAAAACCGGCACGGCGGGCATCTTCAATAATTTTTTGATGTTCCCCCTTTTTGGCCCGGATAACGGGGGCAAGAAGCTGTATCCTAGTTCCTTCCTTAAACTGCAGAATTGTCTCGATAATCAAATCTGCCGGCTGTTCACGTATTTCCCTGTTGCAGTGCGGGCAGTGGGCAATGCCGATCCTTGCGAAAAGCAGACGGTAGTAATCGTAAATTTCGGTGACAGTTCCAACGGTAGAGCGCGGGTTTCGGTGGGTTGTTTTCTGTTCAATGGAAATAGCCGGGGACAGGCCCTCAATGTAATCCAGATCGGGCTTATCCATGCGCCCAAGAAACTGCCGTGCATAAGCGGAAAGACTTTCCACATAGCGCCTTTGCCCCTCAGCGAATATCGTATCAAAAGCCAGGGAACTCTTGCCTGAGCCGGAAAGGCCCGATATAACAATAAGTTTATCCCTTGGTAGTTCCAGGTCGATATTTTTTAGGTTATGCTCCCGCGCGCCCTTGATGATCAGCTTGTCCATATATGGAAAGAATACCTGTTTTACGACGAAAAGGGGAGTGGGGGTGATGGTTACTCACTGTTTTCTTTTATTAAGAAAATAATTCATTGTACCGATATTGAAGGTGTCGGATTTGTAGTTCCCCTCCCAAATCACTATGAGTCCGATATGCCCTCAAGGGCATGGAGCTGTCCGGTACATATCGGGCAGCTCTTTTTTTTCCACAATTGACAGCAGCAGCGGGCAAAACCTATAATTACAAATGCGCGAAAAACGTGAAACCTCGCAGAATCAGCAAGGTGAAAAAGATGATTTGGTCAGATTAAGGCCATTGTTTGGGCTCCGGCCGGGTATTTATCTGGCTTTCATATACTCAATCCTGATACTTGTTATTCTTTTTTTTATATTGATATATCCAGGCATGAAAAACCTTGGGGCGCTTGCAGTGCTTAAGACAGAGCCGGAGGGCGCCGCACTGCGTGTGAATGGAGTATACATGGGAACTTCACCCGGTAAATTTTTTATACCGGCCGGACTTAGCACAATCGAATTTATCCTCCCCGGTTTTAATACACAGCGCACCGAAATGGAAATTCCGGGAAGAATTTTCGGTTCAGCCATATTTCCCCGCAAGGTTCACCTTAATGCAACACTCACTTCGGATGATCCGGTTAAGGTATTCTCCGTCGCAGCCGCTGATTATGCAGCATGGAGCTTTGGCGGTGAACCAACCGCCGCCTGGCAGATTCCTTTAAGCCTTTCGGAAGGGGCCTATCGGGCAGGAGCTGAAATCGGGGAACAGGAAAATTTTCAGCAGATGCTTCATGCATCGGCCCGTTTTGCGGTGACAAGGGCGGCCGTGCGCGACATGATCAGGGCAAAGGCCCTTGTCGATAATTACGGACTTGCTCCGTCGCCGGCAAGCCTATTTAATACCCAGGCGGATATTATCGCCTTTCTTTCGGAAAACCCCGGCAGCGCTACATGGCTTTCAAATCTTTTACAGCCGGAGCCGGCGGCCATTACCAGCGCTTCAGAATGGCATAAAAATAAAACTGATATTTTGGCTTCAACAGCCGCTCCTGCCGCTGGCAGGGCCTCTCCCACAATAAACAGGTATAACTTGGCCGGTATTCCTTTTACCGGTATTGCCGGCGGAACAATTCTTCTTTCAGAGCCGGTACCTCACATTGTTGAAATCGCTGATTTTTTGTTTGCCGATACCGTGGTTTCAACCACGCTGTTTGAAAGATTTCTTGGAGAAAACCCACGTTGGAGCGAACAAAGCGAAACCCTGATAAAAGAGGGGCTTGTTTCTGAAGGCTACCTCTCCGGCGAGACGCCCGTTGTATTATTCGAAAATGAAATCACCACGATCTCCTGGTATGCGGCGCAGGCTTTTTGCCAATGGCTCGATTCCATGCTTCCCCCTTCAATGGCATCCTGGGAGGTCAGACTTCCCAAAGAAGCCGAATGGGAATATGCCGTTAAATCACTGGTAAGCCGGCTGCCCGGATTATGGGAATGGTGCGCCGATTATTATGTACCCTTGCCTTTCATAAAGGCTTCTTCCGGGGCTATTGCCGCGGTAGGCTCTCAGGAACGTTCTGTTGCCGCGCTGGGTTCACAGGAACGTTCCGTGCGGGGGGGGGCAGGGCTCAGTCTTTCCATTACTCCCGAAACCAGGGCATCGCTGCCTCCGGAAACTTGTTCTCCCTTTGTATCCTTCCGGCCGGTAATTGCGCAAAAGGCTGAATAAAATGGGTGAGGGCGTAAAAATCATTGCCGTAAACCGCAGGGCAAGGCACGATTATACGATAGACGACAGCTATGAATGCGGCATTGAGCTTTTGGGAACCGAGGTAAAATCCTTTCGTGACGGAAAAATCTCTTTTCCTGATGCCTGGGCTGAAATTATCAATGGCGAAATCTGGATTCGTTCCCTGCGTGTGGCGGAAAATCCCTTTTCTTCAGTTTTTAACCACGATCCTGATCGTAAAAAGCGGCTTCTGCTGCACCACGAGGAAATCAAACGCATAAAAAGAAAGGTGGAAGAAAAGGGTTATACCCTGATTCCTCTGTCGTTTTATTTTAAGAAACGAAGGGTAAAGCTGGAACTTGGCCTGTGCAAGGGTAAAAAAGCCTTCGACAAACGTGCAAGTATCCGGGAAAGGGACGTAAAACGGGATATTGAGCGGGAATTCAGGCACGCCCGTTAGAGCGGCCGTATCTGGATTCAATCAGTTCAATCACAAAAAAGAAAGCAAAAACAATTAAACCTACGCTTAAAGCAGCAATTTTAATCGTCTTTTCGGACATATAATCGGGATCGGCGGCATAATAAACCCTGCCGGCTGAGTTATGCGGGTTTTTTACCCCTCCAAGGCCTACAATCCGGATATACATATCATCTTCTTTGCCGTACCCCAGCTGGCGGGCATGTGATAAAAGCGTATCCTGATCATAAAGAAGGTTATTTTTTATTTTTTCAAGTTCCACCTTGGTAATCTCCAGGCTCATAAGATTATCAAGCTGTCTTTCCCGCTCAGCCGACAGCTGGTTATATGCGAAAAACCCCTTAGGACCGCTGGATAGTGAAAAAAGTGTATAAACGGTAAAAGCCGCCAAAAGCCCCATGAGGTACTTAAAAACTCTCATTATCCGATTTACGGCTTCTTTGATGTATTTCTTTATGCATTGACAACCGGCAATACCATGGGATAACATATAAATAGCGGGCGTATTCTTTAGTTTTTCCAAAAAACTACTGTGGACGCGCTTATTTACCGATAATTGACCATAATGTGTCAATTGGGGAGCGGTTAATGGTCAATGATAAAAAACCTTCGATTTACTCCGAACGAAGCAGTATCGGTTCCGCCGACGAGTTGGATGAATACGGAGTCTGGGTAAAAAGCGAGCCGCAGGATTTGTCTTCTGTCAGCGCAGGTAGTCAGGATTCGGGTGATTTTTCTTTACCTGGCTTCGACACATCCTTCGAGGAATTAACAAATGCCGTTGACGAGAGCGCGGATTTTACATCTTCAGAGCTGCCGGATATCGATCTTCCGCCAGGCAGCTATGACTTGAACGAGGAAGACGAATATGATACTGATGCCGGCAGTTTTTCCGATTCCACTGAAGATACCGATATTGAACGGAATGATTTTGATATAAGTGAAGGCGCCGACAGCGGATCTTTACGTTCAGACGAACATGATCTTTCCACGCAGTTGTTGATGAAAATCGCTGACGAGCTTTCAACGATCAGAAATGAGCTTACCGGCCTTAAAAAAGAATTCTCCGTTATCAGATCTGCAGCTTCTTCCACTGAAAAGGGTGAACAACCCGGAGGCTTCTTCAAGGAGGAGGAAGACGACAAAATTGCGCTGACCGGCGATGAACTGGACAATATACTTAACACTGCGGATTTTACGGAAGAAGCCGGAACCGCGGAACTGGAAGGGGAGATATCGTTTCCTGGAATTTCAGATAACACCGATTATACTGCTTTTCACGAAACCGAAGCCGCCGAAGATATTGATTTGAACAGTGAAGAAGCTGAAGTTGTCGAAGATATTGATTTCAGCAGCGAGACCGAAACTGTCGAAGACATTGATTTCGGCAGCGAGACCGAAACTGTCGAAGGCATTGATTTCAGCAATGAGACCGAAACTGCCGAAGGCATTGATTTGGGCGGTGAAACCGAAGAAGCCGAAGATATTGATTTTGCCGGCGGCATTGCCTTCGATGATGATTTGGACATTAGTACGGATGAAGCGGCTTCAGATGCTTTTGACATTGAAGATACGGCTGCCGATTCTGCTGATGATGATTCAGAGCTTGATCCCATGCATGACATTTTTGGAATCGAGGACGAAGATGAGCCGCGCGCTTCCGATGAAGCCGAGGGAGAAGAGGAGCTAATCGATTTGGATTTGGAAGATCTGGGGATTGATCTTGATCCTGATGTCCTCCTGAATGAGCAAAGTTCCGTTAGAGAGGAGCTTGCTGATATAAATCTCGAAGATGCAGACCTTGATGCAGATATCTCTGAAATTCAACTTATGGATGAGACTGACGATTCGGAGGAAATTAAGCAGCTTAGGGAGGAGGGAGCCGTCCCCATGACATACGCTCCCGATGACAGCTCCTATCTCGAAGAATCTCCCGATGATATTTCCTTCGATTCCTCTGAACTGGATCTTTCCGAAGCGGTGATTGAAGAGCCCGATCTTTCATCAGCGATTGTAGAAAACCCGTTAACGGAACCCTCTTTGGACATGGAAACTTTTGATGATTTTGCTGATATAAGCCTTGATGATGAAGAAATCCTTGGGGATGCAGAAAGCATCGTGGAAGAAGACAGCATCGAGGAAGCTGAGGGCATTGAAGAAGAAAGTCCTGTAGAAGCTGAGCTTCCGGTTCAGCAGGAGAAAGGTGACGTTTTTGATATAAGTCTGTCTTCGTTAGATGACGATATTGAGCAGGTTATACCTGAAGGCTTTGAAGCTACAAACGGGGAAGTTCCCGTGCCTTTTGATGATGATCTGGAAGCGGATGTCGAGGAAGGGCTTGTAATTATTGATACTCCCGGCGTTACCGAAGAAATGCCGGAAATTGCTGAAGAAAGTATCGAAGAGCTTCCTGTATCAGTTTCCGACAAGGTTCCGCTGGATATTCCCGCCAAGTTAAAAAGTGAACTTAGAACTGTTCTTTCATACATGGATCAGCTCCTTGAATCCCTGCCGGAAGAAAAAATCGAAGAATTTGCCAAATCAAAATATTTTGATTCCTACAAAAAGCTGTTCAAAGAGTTAGGACTGGTATAAATGAGGCTTTGCAGCAAAGCCGCCCCCAAATATGAAAAATGATAAAAATCCCAGCCGGTGTTTTGGAGAAGCTTCATTCCCGATACAACCCACAGGCTGAAGCTGAACGCTACATAGAAGCCCTAAATCTTAATACGGAAACAGAATACTTTATCCTGATTGAACCTGGCCTTGGCTATATGGTACCTGTACTGCAAAACAAATTCAAAAACAGTCAAATAATTGTTCTGCATGCCGGCAGCGGCTTTGAAAAAAAGGAAATACATACAAAACCAAGCTGGTATCCCGGCGGCGAGCTAACCGTTATGAGCTTTTTGGAGGGGCAGATTCCCGATGTCGAAGCGGCAAAGATACGGATAATAGAATGGCGTCCCGCAATAAGCGTTTACGGAGAGGCATACCTAAAGGTTTTATCCCAGGCTGTTGAGTATATTAAGCGCGCTGATGCGGGACGCAGAACAACCGCCGCATTCGGAAAAAGATGGGTTAAAAATTTTTTCAGGAACCTGAATTTATTAAAACAACCCCTGCTTTACAGAATTACGGATATCCCTGTCATAATAACCGGAGCAGGTCCCGGTCTTGAGGCTGCTCTGGACGAAATCCTTATAACACAGGAAAAAGCCCTTATTCTTGCGGCATCTTCTTCGCTGCCGGCGCTTGAAAATGCCGGCATTTTTCCCGACCTGGTTGTCAGTACGGACGGCGGGCTTTGGGCGTTAAATCATCTGTATCCATGTTTCAGAAATATCAATACCGTCTACAGCCTTGCCGTCTCCCTTTCGGCAGCCCTTCCTTCACAATGCCGGAACCTGCCAATGTTGCTGCTGAACGACGGCAGCCTGTGGCAAAGCCTGGTACTGAAGGAACTGTCCCTGCCGTCGGTAATTATTCAACAGAGGGGAACAGTAACCGCCAGCGCACTGGATTTGGCTTTGATACTGAGTACGGGAAACATTTATCTTTGCGGTGTTGACCTTTCGATACACGATATAAGAACCCATGCCAGGCCTTATGGTTTTGATCAAATTTTTTTTGGCTCCGCTTCGAGACTGATGCCTGTTTATTCACAGACATTTTTTCGCAGCAGCAAAATACGGGGCGGAGGCAGTTACGATATTTATGCCGCCTGGTTCAGGAATCAATTAAGTATTCTGCCAAAACGTATTTTTTCTTTTGGCGGCGGCAATGCAGTTTTTGAAAATAAAAAACATATTATATCGAGCGTTCATGGTTACGGCAAAAAAGAATACTTTTTCAAAACTGATAATGCGGCTCGTTCACCGGATTTATGCAAAAACGGGGCGGCAGCCTTAATCCGTTATCTAGAAGACGCCCGTTACGCGGAAAGCCTGAACGGCGAACTTGCACCCCTTCTTTTCCCGAACGAAAAAAAAGTTTCGGCAGGGATGCTGCAGAAAGCAATAGAAGAAATCGCCGGCAGGTGGGGAGCGTAGGGTGAACAGAAACAATAGTTTCAAAAAAAACCTTCTTGCGCTCTCGGTCAGAAATCCGGGGCTTTCCGCACGGCTTGAAGGGGCGCAATGCAGTGACAGGCGTTACATTTTTTCGCTGTCACGTACTGGCGAAATTGTTCCCGCCCTGGCAGACGGCTTCGGTAATACAAGAGCGCTGCATTCAATGATCGACCCTAAAAGGGAAGGGGAGAGGCTAATTGCCGCTTCTGCCGCCGGCAGCGAGGACTCAGGCAGCGGCTTTTTGGTGTTTTTGGGCCTTGGCGGCGGCTATGCAATCGAAGCTGCATTCGATCGATTGGAAACAACACATGTCGCAGTAATCGATTTCGACCTTTGCAGTATCGTAGAGCTTTTTTCCGCGAAAGACTACAGTAAAATTTTAGCCGATCCAAGATTCAGCCTTTGGATCGATCCTGATTTAAATGAATTAAAAAGTTTTATCCTTGGGGAGTACCGGCCGGTCCTTTGCGGCGGTATAAGAGTCGTGCCCCTCAGAGCAAGGACGGAACAGGATCATGCCAAATTCGACCTGGCCGCCGCAGCCATAAAAAACGCTGTCGAAAAGGTGAGGGGCGATTATTCTGTGCAGGCACATTTTGGTCTGCGCTGGTTTTCCAATATTATCCGCAATATAAAAAACATAAAAGCAACAGCGTATAACTTTCCTCCGATTCAGGAAGCCGCTGTCTGCGGTGCCGGTCCGTCATTGGATACCCAGATACCATTGCTTGCGAAAATGAAAGCCAGGCGGGTTTTTATAATCAGTTCGGATACTGCATTTCCTGCGCTACGAGGAGGCGGTATTGAGCCGGATGCCGTTGTTTCAATAGACTGCCAGCATATCAGCTACTATCATTTTATCGGCTCTCTTCTGGGTAACATTCCGCTGTTACTGGACGTCGCAAGCCCGCCGATGGCAAGCAGGCTTTCCGCCTCGCCTTTTTTCTTCTCCTGCGCTCATCCACTGGCGCATTATATTTCGAGGTACTGGCAGCCCCTTCCTGCTCTGGATACTTCCGGCGGCAATGTAACCCATGCATGCCTGTCTCTGGCGGAAATTCTTGGTGCCAGGCGCATAACGCTTTTCGGCTGTGATTTTTCCTATCCGCGGGGCAGGACATACGCCAGGGGCGCTTACATTTATCCCTTTTTTATGAAAAAACAGAATCGCCTTGTTCCATTGGAAGCTCACCTTTCCTCCCTTTTGTATCGTGCCCCTTTCCTGCCCCGCGAAGGAGCGGCTAATTATTATGAAACCGAGTCCCTGCGTTTTTACCGAAAAGCTCTGGAGGCAAAGGCAGAAAGTATGGCAGCAGAAGTTATTGCCGCCGAAGGCATTGGCGCTCCCCTGAATTTAAGGAAGGGCAAACAACTCAATGCGGGAATGAATATAATTGATCAATTCAGCGCAGGCACAGCCGGACAAAGCAGCACAGAATTCCTGAGGCAGTACAGAAATGCCATTGCCGCCCTGCCTTCTTTTGCCCACAATAACCTTGACAATTATTACCGGAGTCTGAAAGAAGCTGACCGGCAGGTTTTTACCACCCTGCTGCCGCTCGCTGCGGCTCTTAATCACAGGCAGGGCGGCAACAGCGGCCTGTTAATAGAAAAAATAAAATATCTGTGTATAGAAAAAATAGAGAGTGTGCTAACAAATGAAAGTTTTTCACCGTAATTGTAAAAGAGCCGGAGGAAAGAGCCGGCTTTTGGCCGTGTTCTTTGATATTTACCGGCCTGATGCAAAAGTCGGGCGTTTTTTGAGCGTCCTTATCCTTTCGGGCATGGCATTTGGCCTTTACCGCGGCATTCAGGATAATTACCTTGCCGAAATTATTCACATAACGCCGTTTGAACGCGGAATAGTCGAATTTTTCCGGGAAATACCGGGGTTTCTGTTAATATTCATTCTGGCTTTGATGTACCGTTTTACCGACAGCAGAATTTTCAAAATTGGTATCGCCATAATGACTGGCGGCCTGGCCGGGCTTCTGCTTACCAGTACAAGCCCTTTCTTTATGACAAAAATATTTGTAGTCCTGTTTGTTGTCCTGTTCAGCGCCGGGGAACACATCGTCATGCCGGTTAAGGCGACAATTTCCATGGATTTGGCCAGGCATGAAAAAACAGGAGTATCTCTGGGGATTACTAATTCAATAAACCAGCTTGGTCAAATTGCCGGCTTTATTCTGGTAACAGGGATATTTTTCGTTCTTTCCAGGATTGGTTTTGACAGAAAAGATGTCCTGGGTTACAGGATTATCTTCGGAATGTCCCTTGCGCTGATGATCGCAACAACAATGACCGCGCTTGCTTTAAGGGAAACCACGCTTAAATCACAAAGGCGTCGTTTTTATTTTGCGAAAAAATTCTACAAGTTTTATATGCTGGAGGTTTTCTACGGTGCAAGAAAACAGATTTTCCTTACATTTGCGCCCTATGTGCTTATTCTGCACTACGGTGCGTCTCCATCGATAATTTCGCTGCTTTATGCAATATGCGCTGTTTTTGGAATGTTGTTCAGCCCCCTTATGGGAAGGATCATTGACAGGCTTGGGTACAAGGTGGTTATGGTTGCCGATACCCTCATCCTTATTGTTGTATGCCTGCTTTACGGCTTTTCACACAGACTCTTTTCCGTGCGCATCGCCTTTGCCGTTATCTGCTGTAATTTTATTCTGGATTCGATTATATCCATAGCGAGCATGGCCAGCAATGTATATGTCCAGCGTATAGCTTCCAATCAGGAGGAGATTACCGCGACATTGTCTACGGGCATTTCGGTGAATCATGTTATCAGCATCTTTGTAGCCTTGCTTGGCGGATGGATTTGGAAAGTTACCGGTATCGAGGTTTTGTTTTCGCTGTCAGCCTTCATGGGACTGTTAAACAGCATATACGCAGCCACCATAAAAAAAGAAGAGGAATATAAAATAGACAAGGCAATAGAATAAAAGTAGTTCCCAGCCGCCGCCGAAGGCCGGGGTCAGTTATTTAATCCAGGTACCGTTTATGTTATCCCTTCCCAAACGCCAGCGCCGCGTAGCCTACAAATGAATCGGGTGTTTCCCCGCTGTCCGCGAGGGCAATATCGGCACTGGTAGTATATTCGAGTAATTGCGCGGGGCCGAGACCGGCAGCCTTGGCGAAACCCATGGCGCCAAGGACTGCGCCGGCAGAGCAGCTTGCCTTGTCACGTTCAGCGTGCACCAAAACCTGTTCACAGTTTCCGTCTTCAACGGCGCGGATAAAATTAAAATCAT
Source organism: Treponema sp. (assembly GCA_009777535.1). Classification (GTDB taxonomy): domain Bacteria; phylum Spirochaetota; class Spirochaetia; order Treponematales; family Breznakiellaceae; genus WQXQ01. The sequence goes on along the minus strand of WRLP01000012.1, from coordinate 22,994 downwards.
TGACCTCTTTTACCCATTTAAGGGCTGCTCTGCCGGCGCCATGAGGGGAAAAACCGTAGTTGCGGCCATAGTGGGTCAGGTCTGTTGACGCAAGGACATTAATTTTACGGTTTAATTTTTCCGCTGTTTGGGCAATGGTTTTTCCCGCCTCGAAAGACGAGGAATCTGCGGGAAGGCGAACCCAAAGGAGCGTTGTCTCCGGCAGGAAAAAACGCACCATTGGTAAAAGCACTTCGACTGTATTGTCCTGATATTGATCTTCTCTGCCGCCAAGTTTTTCGACCAATATTGAGCGCATTTCTGTGTCTATGGTTAATATGCCCTGCGGCGTACGCACAGCATCTTCCATTGCAAAAAGCGGCGGGGAACCGCCCGGCAAATGTCCGCCGATTACGACAACGGTCTGGGCCTGCCGGTTAAGGCCGGAACATGCAAGGGCGGCGGTACGTCCTGAATAAAACCAGCCGGCATGGGGGGCGATTGCGGCATTTGTATTGGCCGTTGCACCGGTAAAATCCGACAGAAACCGGCTTATTTCAGCGGAATCCCTGGGATACCAGCCCATTGGAAGCAAGTATTCTCTTATTTTCATGTTTATTCTCCTTTTGTGGGCATTATTACCAGCCGATAATAATCGTAGTGAAATATTCTAAAACTGGCTATATCAATATGGAAATGAAGAAAAGCAGACAAAGAAAGGCATCTCTTGCCGGATCAATTATCGCATCGATTTGCATTATTGTGTATCTCGTAGCTCTTGTTTCCGCGGCAATACGGATCTATTTGAGCATCGATCAGCACAGGGCCGATGCCGAGCGGGAATTTATCGGAATAGCCGATCTCGCATCATCTGCGGGAGTGCTGGGCTTTATGGACGATCCTTTCATCGAAACCGTAAACGACGCCCTGGTGTCGAGCAGGACGCTTGAAGCGCTGATCATATCCGGGCCGGACGGCGAGTATGCTTTTGAACGGCAGAAAGATCGTGCGATAAACTGGGTCAACAATTCTCCCAGATTCAAAAACAGATTCGATCTTTCCAGTCAAAGCCTTTATACACCGCTTAGAATTCAGGGACTGCGAAATGTAAATATTCAGGCTGTTGCCGTGGCTGCAGATTTTTCATTGCTTGGCGGAATATTAAAAGAAACCCTATTGGTTGTTTTGGCGGGTTTTTTGCTGGCCTTCTTTACATTGCTTGTGGAGTCGCTGCTGGGGAAATCGGGCGGAAAACAAATGGGCCAATACCGGCCTGCCGCCGGTCCGGCTTTTACGGAAACACCATTAAAGCCTCTGGTTGTCGATGAGGATTTGCCTAAAGAAGAAGAGAATGCCGCCCCAAAAGGCCTTTACTCCCCGCGCAGTAATATTGGCTGGGAAGAATATATAACAGAACGGCTCGAATCGGAACTGCACCGCTGCGCCTCTTCGGAACAGGATCTGGCAATGGTGGTAATGGAATTATGGGATACTTATGATGACAGCCTGTTCAGGGCCGTTTCGAGGGAAGCTGTCGATTTCTTCGGCTCAAAAGATCTGCTCTTCGAAAGGGGAGAACGGGGAATATCCGTTATCTGCCCAGGTATAGATATTTGGACAGGACTTGGCAAGGCAGAGGATTTCCATACTCGTATTATGGGCAGTTATTCTGACGCTCTTGTTGTAAATACCAACTTTTGCATCGGGCTTACTTCCCGTTCAGGAAGGCTTGTTAACGCCGAACGGATTCTGTTTGAGGCTAACGAGGCATTAAACCGTGCAAAAGCCGATCCTGTTTCACCGATATTGGCCTTTAAGAGCGATCCCGACAAGTACAGAAAATTTATAGCTGCTCAAAACCAACAGCAGATCTAAAAATACCCTGCGATGTCCAGCGGGTCAGCCTGTAAACAAGGTTCGAGCCGGATACGGTTGCCAGTAATGCCTCGGATTCATCGGGCTCAGACAAACGTATTGTTTTTACGCTGCCGTCTGATAATTCCAGTACAATGCGGCTGTAATTAAAAACAGGATCATCGCTGCTAATCGAATATTCAAAATCTTCGCCCTCGGTATTAAGAATTGATAAGACATAAGAATCTACTTTACTCATGTCAGGATTTACTACATTCATGCCGGAAATTACCCACTCCCTGTTCCAGCGGCTGAAAACCTGTGTTTCCGAATCCGGTGCTCTGGTAACAGAAAGGCGCTGAACCGAACCCGCATCAAGGCCTGCTTCACTCTCGGGGAACAGCCTAAAATTCTGCCAGTAACGCAGGGTGGCCGGAATATAGGGCATAAAATAATTGTCACCCGAACGAACTTCGTTCTGCCCGGATTTCCGCAGGTATACCCTTTGTCCGGTATTGTTTTCATTCCCAACAAGCAGATCAAGCAGGAGCGTCTGCGGCTGACCGCGAACCAGAGCTTCTCCATATACAGTTATCCTGGGAGCGTTCGATTCAGAGAGTCCAAGCCTTTCATGAGACGCTGCGCCTGTCGAGTGCAGGGGATAGGGAGCGCGCCTTACAAGAATGTCAATTAAATCTTCTACCCGTATTTTTCTGGCAGGATAATCAGTATTGTTATGCGAAACATACCAGAGATTTTCCCTTTTGGTCAGTTCTATTTTGTCACCGACATTGTCATCGATAACGATCCCGCTAATCCTTGAGCTTTGCCCCGCATCAAGCCATGAATAGGCAGCGGCTCTTGACCCGGATTTTTCCGGATCAAAGATATGAGTTAATGCATAGATCAGCGAGAGGGAAGCGATTATTGATATAAGTATTATCAGTTTTTTTCTATATGCCATCGGAGTGTTCCTTTACTGCCTGGGAAGAGGCTGATTTTGAACGAGGACGCCGTCGCGAGAAAAAGAGTCCGGCAACGATAACCAAAAGCGGAACAACCGCCACATTTACGATTTGTGAAAACCTCATTGCAGAGGCGCGTTTGGCAGGGTCGATAATCCTGTCTAACCGGCCTCCCTGGTGCTGCCGGCTGCGTATTCCGATAATGTCGTCATCGTTGCCAAGCCAGTCGGCTGCCTGCAGAAGAAAGTCAAGGTTATAACTTGCTCCGCTGACATTTATTATATTTGTTGCAAAATCCGTATCGCCTATCACAATGATGCGCGAAGGGCCCGCTTCCGGGGGCATATCCGGAAGTTCTTCGTCCTGGTTTTCAGACTCCGGTTTGGGGGCTCCCCTGAAAAAACTTGGAAATACTCCGTTTAAAGAAGCTCCAAGGATTTTGATTCCCCTCGTCGCCTCCGCTTCCTGCTCAAAAAGATAACTGGTGTCGGGGTTAGTATTAAAAGTTTCCCTCATTGCCCAGGCTTCTGCGGTGGAAGTAAACAGGGGAATGGCTTCTACCTGGGTAGGCGGATGTAATTCCAATGGACTTGCCCAGAAAAGGTCGACGCCGGCAAAATTCGCGCTTACAGGGTGTTCACTATTACCGTTTTCTCCCATGACCCCAATCCACAGAGGATAGCGGACAATCCTGAACTGAACTGCTCCGGAGGGCATCCTGGTTTGGTATTGAAGAGTAAGAGCATTGCGGTCAAGAGTAAGCTCCGGCCGGACAATAACACCGTAAGAGGCTATCATGTCCAGAAGCCCCAGGTTATTCTGATGTCTTGCCTCTATTGATCCGCTTATTGTATCGACGTAGACGCCCTTGACCGCAAAAAGGGCCTTACCGCCCATCTGAATATAGCGGTCGATCCTGTAAAGAGAGCGAGCATCAAGGTCTTCCACACCTCCCAACACAAAAATTGCCGGAAGGGAATCGGGTATTTCATCGCCCGGATAAATTTGGCGGATTCTGTAGCCTGCATTGTTCAGCGCCTGCTCGAGAAAACCAAAGTCTTCCCTCCAGTTTCTGAAACTGTCGCCGACCATTACTCCAATCCTGCGTTCGGTTTCCCTGACCATGGAACGGATGCGGGAAGTTAAATCATACTCCAGGGTGTCCGTAGAAATTATCCATGGGATAATTTCCATGTATTCCATGTATTCGATAATAAGACCTGTGTATACTGTCGTAAGGCTTGCCTGATCCTGTTCCACCGTCTGTATCTGCCTGGGCTGAATACCGACAGCTTCAATATCCTGGGAGATGCCCGCCTTAACGGGATCACGTACCGTTACGCGTATTTTTCCTTTGGAAAACGCCGCATACTCACGAAGCATGTCTTCAATCTCGCCTGGTACCGGGTGCAGGTTTTTTAGCTTGTCGGAAATACAGTAGGTGATTGTGATGTTGTCGGGTATCTCGGCGTGAAGATTACGCGAAACTTTGGAAATTGTGTACGCCTTGTTTCTTGTCAGGTCAATGCGAAACCAGAGTCTTTGACACACCATCAGGGCCAGTATGAATATGATGATGGATAAAGCGGTTATTACCTTAGTTTGTTTTTTTGTCATAGCCTAACTCCATTTCCTGAAAATAATGACCCGTGTATTTATGAACAAAAAAAGTGCGGTGCTTATCGCAAAATAGGCAAAGTCGCGGCTGTCGATAAGGCCCTTGGAGAAACTTTCAAAATGGAAAGAAAGAGATATAAAGTTAATGCTCTGCGCAAGCCATTGGGGGAGGTTTATTGAAAACAGCAATTGGTTTATCATCATTATTACCAAAATAACCACCGCGCTGCCCAGAAAACTTCCGGCCTGGTTTTTGGAAAGCGAAGAAAGCAGCAGTCCAAGCGCTATTGTGGAAGAACCCAGCAGAAGGGCTCCGGCATATTCGCAGAAGATCATGCCGCTGTCAAAATCTCCCAGGGCAAGCAGTGTTACAGGCAGGGGTATGGTGAGGATGAGCATCATGGCCAGTACGGTAAGGCCCGAGAAAAATTTACCCAATACCAGTTCCCATTCGGAGAACGGCATGGTAAGAAGTATTTCCACACTGCCGGTCTTTCTTTCTTCGGCCCAGCTTTTCATGGTTATTAGCGGAATAACGATGATAAAGACAAGGGGAAAAGCGCCAAAATAAGGACGCAGGGTTGCTATGTCCATGGTGAAATAATGCTGGATGTAAAAAAGCCAGACAGAACAAAACACAAGGAAGAAAACCGCAGCACCGTAAAAAGCCGGAGCATACAGGTATTGATATAACTCTTTTTTTGTTAACGCTAAAACCCGCCGGAAAAATATTTTCATTTCTCTTCTCCCGCCTGCCTGCCGCCGTCTTTTTCATCCGCTGTTAATTGAACAAAAATATCCTCGATACTGAGTTTCTTTCTGTTCATTCCCAAAATCTTAAGTTCTTCCCTGACCGCCCAGTCAAATATCATCTCTCCTTCTTCCGTATCCGTATGCATATCCGCCGGTATGAACAGACTCAATTGAACAAGGCTGTCGGCCAAGCTTTCCAATGAGTTAATGTTTGCGCCGGCTCTAAGGACAGATAATTTTTCTTTAACCGTTTCTTTATCCGCTCCCTTAAGGACAAGCTCCCAGGTTATTCCTCCCTTCATGGTTCCGGCGATTTCCTCCGGGCGCCCCTGAGCGGCAATACGGCCCTCGTTTATTATTAACACCTGAGAGCAGATTGCCTCAACTTCTTGTAAAATGTGGGTGGAAAGGATAACGGTTTTACTTTTACCAAGTTCCTTTATTAAGGAGCGTATTTCGATTATTTGGTTCGGATCCAGGCCGGTTGTAGGCTCATCGAGAATTAGAATGGGCGGATCGTGAAGGATGGCCTGGGCAAGCCCGGCGCGTTGTCTGTAGCCCTTGGAAAGGGTTTCTATTTTTCGATCCCTGTAATCGGCAAGACCGCAGGCTTCCAGGCTTGAATCAATGGCTGCCTTCCGGTTTTGCTTCGGGACAAGCCGGGCTTCCGACACGAATGACAGGTATTCGTCAACGGTAAGATCACCGTAAAGCGGAACATTTTCCGGCAGATAGCCGATCCTTTTTTTCACTTCCACCGGATTGTCTTCTACGGAAATACCGTCTATAAGCACTCTGCCGCTTGACGGAAAATGAAACCCTGTCAGTATTTTCATAACCGTGGTTTTGCCGGCACCGTTTGGCCCCAGAAAACCCAGCACCTGTTCGTTGCCGAGTGAAAAGGAAACATCGGTAACAGCTTCAACTTTTCCGTAACTCTTTGAAACATTCTTTACTTCTATCAAGAGGAATACCTCCTATCCTGAAAATATTAACTCACCTTACGCATACTTATAAAATAGTCCACGGATTTACACTGATTATCACGGATTAAGAAGTGTTTTACAATCCTATATAAAATTAATCCGTGCTAATCCGTGGTCAAATTTTATTTTCTTGTATTCGTGCGTAATATGAGATATTTATATCAAATTCAGTCTTCGTATTCAATGGGGAATATTGCCCGGTCGCGGGAAAGGACGGTTTCCGGAAAAATCGCCTGGGCTTCTTTCAGAAGCTGTTTCAGATTAAATTCCGTATAGCGCGGGCTGTAGTGGATCAGGGCAAGTTTTTTAATTCCCCCCGCCGCCGCTGATATTTGGGCTGCTTCCGCCGCTGTCATGTGCTTTTTTTCACGGGCATCTTCGGCCAGTTCCTTCTCGAACATTCCCTCGCATACAAAGAGATCCGAATATGCGACATGCGGCGCTATTTCCGGAAAAGCCAGTGAATCCGTAACAAAGGAAAATTTTCTTCCCTGCCGCGGCGGCCCCAGAACTTCTTGCGGCAGTACATCCCTGCCATCGGCGGCTTTAACCTGCTGCCCGCCCTGAAGCTGAGCCCACAGGGGCCCGCGCGGAACATTCAGAGCCAGGGCCTTTTCCGGATGAAATTCGCCAGGGCGGATATCTTCTTCAAGCGTGTAACCGAAACACGGCTTTGTGTGCCGCAGGGGGAAGGAACGTACATGAAAGCCGTCGCCCTTGTATACAATGCCGGGAGAAGTAATTTCCTGTACCACAATTTCGTAGTTTATATACATGTCCAGAATACGGCGGCTGGCTTCGATATATTCGGCGATTCGCGGCGGCCCGATAATGTAAAGGGGATCGTCGCGGTCTACCTGCGAAGATAGCATTAACAGGCCGGGAATGCCCGTAACATGATCGGCATGAGTGTGGCTTACAAAAATAACCGATATTTTTTTCCAGCGAAGGTTTAGCCGCCGCAGGGATACCTGTGTTCCCTCGCCGCAATCAAAAAGAAAAAGCTCGCCCTCCCGCCGCAGTAAAACTGATGTAAGATGCCGGTTCGGCAGGGGCATCATGCCCCCGCATCCAAGAATAAACGCTTCAAGATTCATCTAAAGTGATTATAGCAGAACAGGGGGAAAGGGGGGAAGCTGTAAAATATTCTTACGAAAAGGCTCAGGGAATAAATTTTACCACGAACCACAATGTGTTCATGAGTGATGCGGACCCTTGTTTAATCCATGGTTTTTAGTTATTATTCAATAGGTGAGAATATTCAAAAATACATGGTTTGCCAGGTTTGCCGAAAAAGAAAGTATTACAGACAGTGAATTGAAAGAAACGGTAAACCAGCTTGAAGAAGGGCAAATAGATGCCGATCTTGGCGGTGGTGTATACAAAATGCGAGTTGCCCGACCAGGAGAAGGGAAGTCAAGGGGTTACAGGGTAATTATATTTTTTAAAAGTGAGGAACGGGCGTTTTTTGTCTATAGCTTCGCAAAGTCCGACAGAGATAATATAGATCATGGGGAGTTACGGGCTTTTAGAGCTGATGCCAGGGTAAATTTTTCTTTAACTGATGAACAGATTATAGACCGGTTAAAGAAAGGAACTCTAATAGAAATTATTTAGGGGGCAAAAATGAAGTACAAGAGTGAAATTTATGAGGTAGTACATCAAGATGCGGTTGCAAATTTTGAAATTGGGGCGATATCAGAGTTGGAAATGCGCGAATTTGATGATATGTGCCTTGTGCAGGAAGCCGGAACAGAATATATAACCCAAAAATCAACAGTAACAGAGTACTCTGCCGTCTAAAAAGCTGACATCCCCCTTGCCCTTTTTTCATGGTTTTGCTAACATAACATGAGGGGCTTTTCTAACAAGCCCAACCTCTTTCCCAGCACCTAAGAGTTTAGGTGCTGGGCTAACGTCCATAAGGAGGGCCTATGCGCCAATATGAACTGACTGTCATCTTCCCCCTGGAGGAAGATCAGCACAAAGCGGGCCGTGAGCAGCTGCTTACCGACCTTGCCGCAAACGGAGTCGAGATCGAAAAAACCGATGAAACCGGGGACAGGGATCTCGCCTATGAAATTAAAAAGAGAAAAAGGGGAAAGTACGTTCTTTTTACCATCAAATCTGATCCGGCAAAAATCACAGACCTTGACAAAATTTTCAAGCTGAACGCCAATCTCCTCAAATATCTCTTTGTAAGAGTAGAAGAATAGGGGGAACAATGGCTGATTTAAACCATGTTGTTTTGATTGGACGGCTTACTAGGGAGGCGGAGCTTAAATACACGGCGGGCGGACAGGCAGTCTGCAAATTTTCCATAGCCGTTAACCGCCGCAAAAAGAACGGCGATCAATGGGAAGACGAAGCAAATTTTTTCGACATCGTTTTGTGGGGAAGGCAGGGAGAATCCCTGCACCCGTATTTAACAAAAGGAAAAATGGTAGGTGTCAACGGAGAACTGCGCCAGGATCGCTGGCAGCAGGACGGCCAGAACCGGTCAAAAATAGAGATTGTCGCAAGTTATTTGCAGCTTTTGGGCGGGGGCTCGAATCAGGAGAAACAGAATAATCAGAGTCCGGCGCCTTCTTCGGATGGAGCGGCTTATTCATCAGGCTCAAGAGAAGATGGTTTTGCCGATGATATTCCGTTTTAGCGCCGTAAAAACAAGCAGTAAATTTTTAGGAGATTGATATGTCTGATGAGAAATATATGGAAAATGAACGTCCGACCCGGCACGATCGGGATATACAGATGGACGGCAGGGATGTTGAAGACCGCGGACGCATGGGAAAGGGCAGCAAGGTTTTCTTCAAGAAAAAGGTGTGTAAATTCTGCACACAAAAAATGAAGATAGATTATAAGGAAGCCGATACATTGCGCCGCTTTATTACCGAAAGGGGTAAAATTCTCCCCCGGCGGATAACCGGCACCTGCGCAAAACATCAGCGGGCCCTGGCTCTGGCAATTAAACAGGCAAGAACCATCGCGCTGCTTCCATACGTAGCCGAATAAATTTAGATACACATTTTATGTATCCGGAAGAAGCCGGTTATCCGGCCGGGCAGGGTATGCCTGATAATACGGAACAGAAAACAGGAACGGCGTTTTTACCGGCGTTGATTTGTGCGGTACTGAGTACGGCAATGATGCGCATTGGTTTTCTGTCATTTTTATTTCTTGTTCCTCTTGGATACGCAGCAGTAATATACAATGCCGCAGTTGCATGGTATGCGTTTGCGTTTTCCCTGGTTCTTAATGGTTTTATATCCATCGTTGTTTACTTTTTTTCACAAACCGAAGGCGCCGGCTTTTTTATAGACAATCTTTATTTTGCGGCTATAACTTTGGGATTTACCTGGATCATGGCCGGAAGTAAGGGAACGCGTATTGTGAATATCCGAACGGCATACCGCTTTATCATTGCCTCGGTAACGGGCGCTCTTGTTTTTTTGTTAATCGTCCTGGGCAGCAGGAACAATTCCGGCTTTGCAGCCTTTATTAAGGCACAGGCCGATTTTTTATCTTCGGCGATCATTTCGTCAAGTACAGTTGATGCCGCAAGGCGTTCTTTTTTGGAGGAGTGGCTGACGCCCGAAAGAGTGCTTGAAATTATCGGCGGCATTACATTGAGGGGAGGGGCGGTTGTATCAATGTTTTTGCTGTTCTTTGTAAACCGCCGGATATCATTAACTGCCGCCTGGATATTAAAAAAACGCAAGTCCTCACCGGAAATTATCACTTTCCGCGCACCCGGTAATACCATCTGGTTTATGTCATGTTCATTGGCGGTAATTTTGCTGGCCAGGACTTTTAGAATGACAGTTCCCGAAATAGCTGCATGGAATGTTCTCGTTATTTCCGCTATACTGTTTCTTACGCAGGGTGCCGGAATTATCATTTTTATTCTTGCCAGAATGACTGTTTCGCCTGTGGTAAGATTGATAATAAATGTGTTAATATTCGTGGTTATATTCAGCCCGGGCATCAACACAGTTGCCCTGGCCGCTGTTGTGCTTCTGGGGATTGCCGAAAACTGGGTGCCCTTTCGGGCGCCAAAAAATAACGGACCAACCTCTACTCCGGGGTTTTAAAATACCGTCCGTTAACAGCCGCCTTTTTTGGAGGCTGCATAAAATTTTGGAGAACTTCTGACAACCTAAAGAAGTTTTCCGGGGAGCTTGGAATGAAGGTTATTTTAAACAAGGATCTTGCCACTTTGGGTGAGGAAGGCGATGTAAAAGACGTCGCGAAAGGTTATGCGCGTAACTATCTGTTTCCGAGGGGAATAGCTCTTCCCTATACGCCGGGAACGGTAAAGATATTTGAATCGCGCAGGGAAGAGATTGATAAGCGCAAAGAACAAAAACGCCAGGATTCCCTTGGCCTTAAGGAAAGGCTGGAAATTCTCGAACTTGCAATCACCATGCCGGCCGGCGCTAACGGCAAACTCTACGGAGCCGTAACAAGTCAGACAATTGCCGATGAACTGTCCAAACATGGTTTTCAGATTGAACGCAAACGTATAGAGCTTGCCTCCAGCGGATTAAAAAGCGTGGGCAAGTATAAAGCGGTTATTAAACTTTACGAAAACCAGAGTGCGGAAGTGCAGATAAATATCATTGCTCAGGAGGTTAAGGTTGAAACTCCGCAGGCTGCTGCAAGGCCGGCCCGTCGCCGGAGAGAGGAGTCTACGGCCCGGACAGAAACAGAGCCGGTTAATCCTGTTGAAGCAGCGGCGGATACTACAGCTTCCGGTGAGACGGGGGAAGCGGTTTCGGATAACGGAGCGGTTTCCGGCGGCGAAGCCTTAGGCGAAAACCCTTTAGCAGAATAGCCATAACAGAAATATGGCCCAGGTAACCAGGGATAAAACCCCTCCCCACGATGATGAGCTGGAACGCGCCGCATTGGGCAGTCTGCTGTTTGATGCCGAAGCGGTATCTTCGGTTATCCAGCATCATCTTCGCCCCGATGATTTTTATTCAAGGGCAAACCAACGAATATTCGAGGCGGTATTAAGCCTGGATAACAAGGGGCTGCGTCCCGATATACAGACAGTTGTACAGGAATTAAAGCAGCTTGGGAAAATTGATGAAGCAGGCGGCCCTTCGTATGTGGCGGGCCTTACTACAGTTATCCCTTCCAGCGCGAACATCGACTATTATGCGCAATCGGTAAAAAATTACTCTCTGCGCCGCGCACTGCTGCGTGTTGCGTCCAGGATTGGTGTCAGCGCTTACGATGAATCCAGGGATTCAAGGGAAGTGCTGGAGGAAGTCCAGCAGAATATTTTTGAACTGAGTGATGAGCGCCAGACTTTTTCGTCGAGGAAAATCGGCGAGGTTCTTGCGGAAACAATCGATATTATCGACAAGGTCTACAAGACAAAGAAGCCCATTACAGGCATCTCAACCGGATACGACAGGCTTGACCAGCTTACTTCCGGCTTTCAGCGTGATGAGTTTATCGTTATAGGGGCAAGACCCTCGGTTGGAAAAACCGCCATCGCCCTTAATATGGCTGCAAACATTGCCTTTCACCAGGGAATTGCCGCTGCATTTTTCTCGCTGGAAATGTCCGACATTGCTCTTGTTCAGCGGCTTATAAGCAGCGAGGCAATGGTACAGGCGCAAAATCTCCGCAGCGGTTTTTTAAGCCCCAGCGATTTCAAAAAGATTGTCGACGCATCAGGTAAAATGTATGAAGCTCCTTTCTATATTGTTGATATGCCCAATATGAAACTGCTGGATCTTCGCGCCCAAGCACGCAAACACTGTTCCCAGCAGCAGGTGCAGATAATATTTATCGATTATCTTGGGCTTATAAGCCATGAAAACGGCATGATGCCCCGCTATGAACAGATTTCCGAAATTTCCCGTTCCTTAAAAAGCCTTGCCCGTGAACTGCATGTTCCAGTGGTGGTTATGTGCCAGCTTAACCGCGATGCTCACGGTGAAGTGCCGACTCTGGCGAATTTGCGTGATTCAGGCTCAATCGAGCAGGATGCCGACCTGGTTTTGTTCCTTCACCGTGAGCAGGCACGCAGGGGGAAAAAAGAGAAGGAAGATGACAACCCGGCGCAAAGTGATATAATACCGACGGATCTTATTGTAGCAAAGCAGAGAAACGGCCCGATCGGCACTGTTAAACTTGTTTTGGAGGCAAAATATGCTAAATTTCTGCCAATGACGAAGGACAGGATTGCCGCAGGAATTTGAAAAATAATAAAATGAGCATTATATTTTAAGTATATCATTTCAGCAGGGGGAATTATGGCGTTTGTAGACAGATATGATTTTGATCTTTTAAAAAATGAGGCCGAAGAACTGGTTTACCATGAACTTGAAAAACGGCTCGATAGCGATGCTGATGTATGCAAATGTAATGATTGTGTAGTAGATATGGCTGCGATTGCGCTGAATTCGGTCAAACCTTTGTACCGTTTTTCATTGCTGGGAGGCATGTACGCAGCCCAGGCAATGAACGAGAAATCCTACGCCGACAGTATTTATAATGCCGTAGGCCGCGCGGTAGATAAGGTAAAAAGCAACCCGTCGCATGATTAGTCCGGGACTACAGAGCCCTCTTTTCTCCCGTTTTCGATTTGCAATACCCATGTGTGCTGATAAAGGCTGAATACCGCGAGAATCCTGCCGTTTTGGCTGTTGTGCCAGGCGATGTTGCCCTCGCTGTCCAGGCAGATGAAGCAGTCTCTCCAGCCGGTGAGTTTAACAGGAATGCCCGGAGTTCTTTCGAAATAAATTAATCCTTCTTCTGTATAGATTGCCGCGCCGTCTGCTCCCAGGGAAGATGCGACTCTGCCCCCCGATTCGGCAATAGAAACTTGAGTGTCTTCTCCGCGTGTTTCAAACAATCTGTCCGATTGAACGGGAGAATAAAAATTTAGGTTTAATACAGATGTCTTTATGCCGCCGGCATCCTGTTCTGCGACGGCAATGTAAATATTATCCGAGTCGCCCCTGTACGCAGTTATTCCCGCCAAAGACGGCATTAAAACAGGAACCGTTTCTCCTGTTTTAATATTTACTATTACGAACGGACTGTTAGGCGAAACTACACTGCGGCACAGAATAAATGTTTCGCCGTTAATAAATACGGAATCCATGGCGCCGACCGATGAAAAAGAAAAAAGCCGGTTTCTCCCGTTGTCGGCTGTTTCGTGCAGGGATATATTACCGGCAGCATCAAGGAAAAGGATCATGCCGTTATTTGATGCTGCTTTGCGAAGCGGGAATCTAAGAGGCATTGCATCCATTATTTGCCCGGAATATAAAACTTCTTCACTTAAATCGTTTTGGAGCGTGGGGTTTAAAACTTTGGGTAAAATCCTGGTATTGTTATTCTGCCATAAAAGGAACCGCCCTGCGCCGGAATCGGAGGGAGAAAGAGATGTTATTTGCGAATAATTTTCCTGATTTTCCAGTGTTATGGTTGTATTCCCGCCCAGGTTGCCGTAATCCAGGGGGAGAAACCCCAGTTCTCCGTTTTCGGTGTGAAAGGCAATGCTTGTTCCCGAAACGGCTATTTCCACAATTTTTTCCTGCTGTTGATGCGCCAGTTCAAAAAGACGCCCTCCGCGTTCAAGCAGCCAGAGCCCTCCGTCCAGTGTGGAAAATACCGTGGTCGCGTTACAGGCAATCACGCTAATATCGCGGAATCTAAAAAAATCATCCTCGATTAACTGCGTCCGGCTGTTAGTTACCAGGTTTCCTGCACGGTCTATTGAAAAAAGGAAGAGCTCGCCGGTACTCCTGTCCGCCGCGTAGAATTCATTGCCGGCAGGGCAGAGCAGGGCGTCTCTGCCTATCTGCCTGTTTGTTCCAAGTACCGCGCCCGAAGATGCATCGAAAACCAATAAACCACCGGAATTAAAGCCGGCAAGAAAACGGTTGTTGCCGAAGGCGATCAGGGAATACATTCCTGCGGGCGCATCAAAACCGGAGGTCTGCCGGCCTGTTTCCATGTCCCGGTAGGAAATAAATCCGCCGGATAAGCCTTCGCCCCTTGGCTGATAGACAAGCATATTGCGCTCTGCCCTGCCGGTTGCGGCGAAAACCGCCGCTGCCGTAAGAGATTCGCCGAAAGGCAATAAATCGCCCGTTAAAGAATCGATTAGGGTAAGGTTTTCACCGTTATATCCCGATGCAATAATAAAACTTCCGGCAGCAGAATAATTTACATAACTTATTGGACTATTTGATTCCAGTGAAAATATTTTTTTTAGTGTTTGATAATTCCAGACAGAAATTCGGTAAAGATCTATTCCGCCGTATTCAATAATACATATTTCATCTTTTTGCGGATTTTTTATCATGTAGGTAATTCTGTAGGTTGTAAGCTGGAAACGGGTTTTGGCGGCTCTTTCCCGCACATTCCAAACGCCCAAAAAACCGTCTTCACCAGCACTTAAAATTTCAGCACCGTTATGGACAAGCGCTGTAACCGCTCCCCTGTGTTTTCCTGCATTATCCTGGGCATATACACCAAGAGTGCAAAAAAGCATTAGAATGAATGTAAATGCCGTATTTTTCATTCAAATTACTCTTATTTAAGAAAATCGGGTCTTGTTATGTTTTGTACCGAAAGGTATGAGCGGATTCGCAATGACGCGAAAATATCTTTACCCGGGTGTTTTCTGTAATCTTCAAGTGTTTTTTCATAAACTTCACGCGGAATCCTCATCACCGCAACTTCATCGCTTGTTATTCCATAAAGATGAAATTCAATTCCGCCCGAGACATTTCCCTGATACCATGCGCTAATTTCCAGATCGGGGTATGTTTCTTCAGCCTTGATTAGCAGGTAATATTTGAGCGCTTCAATAGCAACAGGTTCGAGGCCGTCGCGTACTACCGCGATCCTGTCGGCAAGTTCCTGATAGCCAATAATTGTTTCAAAATCGGCATTGGCTTTTTTTCTGCGGTAGAATTCTCCCCTGTCCATTTCCGGTAAAACTTCAAAATTTAGTTTTTTCGACTGCCATAAAAGGCTGACCGGATACTCGGGCTTGTGTACTTTTTCGCAGTCAGGGCATGTAAAGTTTATGTATGTTCCGTCGAGTATTTTGTCGATAAACTCCGGATTACGATCCAGGTCTGTTTCTTCTTCATATTCAGCCGAAAAAACTTTGCCGCAAGGGCACGGTATATTTTTTTTCATACTG
The DNA here is from genome assembly GCA_009777535.1 of Treponema sp. Lineage (GTDB taxonomy): Bacteria > Spirochaetota > Spirochaetia > Treponematales > Breznakiellaceae > WQXQ01. Next base: position 7,653 of record WRLP01000012.1, on the reverse strand, counting down.
CACTTCCTCTATAATTATATTGGCTTAACGGCGCGCCAGGTACATTATGTCGCCGAAAACGGCAAAAAACATAAGGCCGAAGATTATTATCATACCACATGTCTGAAATACCGTAATTGCCTTTGGATGCGCCGGCTTTCTGCGGATTAATTCTATTGTAAAAAGGATAATCATGCCTCCGTCCAGTATCGGAAGGGGCAGCAGGTTCATTACACAAAGAGCAACCGAAATAAGTGCAAGAAACTCCGCCATTGAACGCAGACCTGTGGCAACACTCTGGCCGAACCCCTGCGCCGCCAAATCGCCCATCATGTATGTTATGCGCACAGGCCCGGAGACCGCCTGCATCAGATCAATTCCCTTAAACAGCAGCCTTAGGCTGGCAATGGATACCAAAAGGGTTTTCCAGCTTTCGCTTGCACCTTTGGCGGCGGCGGCGGGAAGGGAAAGGCGCGGAGTGCGGTAATGAACGGAACGCCAGGAAAAGCCCAAATTTGCCTCGCCCAGGGAGAGGTTTTCTTCGGTAAATAAAGTTTCGTATAACAGGCCGCCGCGGCTGTATTCCACAGCGAGGGAAGGGGGAGACCCTTCCAGTATCTTTATAAAATCCAGGCTGTTATTAAGCAATTGTCCATTAACGGAAATAATTATGTCTCCGGTTTGGAGCCCTGCAATTTCCGCAGGGCCGCCTTCGGCGACACTTTCTATTACCGGATCAATCCAGAAATAAACACCGATTTTTCCCGCGCCTGTCGCCTTGTCAAGAACAGGCCTTACAGACAAGTGAATTATTTCGCCGTCGCGATCAATCGTAACCGGCAAAAGCCTTTCGGCATTCAGGGTTATGATTTCCTGTACTTCATGAAAATACTGGGTTTTTGTGCCTGCTATCTCTATAATTCTGTCGCCAGTTTTAAGTCCTGCCTCGTCCGACGGGAATATTTCACCGGTTATTTCCGATGCCAGAACAATCCTGTTTTCCAGGGTATTAATTTCAAAGCCGATGCCCCAAATTAGAGACAACAGAAGTATGGCAAAGGCAAGATTAAAAAGGGGACCGCCGAAGGACACAAGAATCCGGGCTGCCGGAGAGGAGCCGAGGAATGATCTTTTATCGGGTTTTATCCCATTGACAATATTTTCCCAGGCTTCCTTGTAATCGGTATCGCCCTTCATTTTGCAGTAACCGCCGATTGGAAACATTCCAAGCCGGTACTCAACCTCGCCTATTTTCTTTTTTAAGATCGGGTTTCCCCACCCGATGGAAAACGCTTCTACGTCGATGCCTGTAAGGCGAGCGGCGAGAAAATGCCCCAGTTCATGAATAAAAACCACTATCCCAAGGCCAAAAAGCCCAAGAATTACTTTCATTATCAGCATGCAAAAATCCTTATCTACCTGTTGATGTAAGAAACAGCCATGGAGCGCGCATCCTCATCCGCTTTAAGAACTGTCCGGATATCGCCGCATTCTGCAGCCCAGCCCCTGTCTAAAACATACCTGACAATCACCGGTATTTCAAGAAAGGAAATTCTGTTTTCAAAAAAGGCGGCGACGGCGATTTCATTGGCGCTGTTGTAGGCGCAAGTGTAAAGGCCGCCCAGCTTTGCCGCTTCCCAGGCAAAGCCCAGCATGGGGAATTTATTGATATCGGGTTTTTCAAATTCCAGTGAAAGAGAATCGAAACTAAGCGGGGGAAAATTGCCTTGTTTTATGTCCGGCCAATAAAGGGCATCGTGAATTGGCTGGCGCATGTCGGGCATGGAAAGCTGGGCGTAAATTGCACCGCTGTGCAGTTTCAGCATGGAATGAACAATGCTCTGTGGGTGGATGGTTACCCTTACTTTTTCAGGGGGCATATTAAAAAGATACGCCGCTTCAATTATTTCCAGCCCCTTGTTTGCCATGGAAGCCGAATCTATCGAGATTTTTTTCCCCATTTTCCAGGTAGGGTGGGCGAGGGCGGCTTCGACCGTTATATTTTCCATCTCTTTAAGGGTTTTGTTCCTGAACGGACCTCCGGAAGCGGTTAGTATAATTTCATCTGTGTTTTGCCTGCCATGAGCTTCTATCATGCGGAAAATGGCAGAGTGTTCGGAGTCGACAGGAATTATTTTAGATTTTTTTTCAGATGCCAGGCGAGAAACAAGGCTGCCGGCCATAACAATTGTTTCCTTGTTTGCCAGGGCAAGGGCGCTGCCGGCTTCTATTGCCGCCAGTGAAGGCTCCAGTCCCGCGCTGCCGGCAATGCCGTTTATAACTGTGTCCGCCCTTACCTGCCCAATGGCGGCAAGCAGTTTTTCTTTTCCGTCGACTTCCCCGGAAAGCACGCAAACAGCCTGCGGCCAGGAGTCGTAAATTTCGCGTAACTTTGTTTTGTCGTTATGGGCGCTTAAAAGAACGACATCGAAAGCGTCTCTGTCTTTGGAAAGGACATCGAGAGAACTTTTTCCTATCGAGCCTGTAGCTCCAAGGACTGCGATTCGTTTTTTCATCAGAAATTGATAAACAGCAGGCTGTAAAGAAGATAAAAAACAGGCGCGGCAACAGCGATTGAATCGATGGAGTCCAATACACCGCCGCGGCCGAGCATGATATTGCCGGAGTCCTTAAAGCCGCAGCTTCTCTTTATTGCCGATTCGCATAGATCACCCAAAGCGCCGGCAATTCCCGTGCATAGCCCGAGGAATACTGCCGCGGCCGTACCGGGGAGAATTTCGCCGCGCATAATAAAAACAGAAGGAACAATAAAATACGCGCCGCAGCTAATTAAAATGGAGCCGAAGATGCCGCCGATAAAACCGGCAATGCTTTTATTGGGGCTGACAGGCACTATTCCCCTGTTTCGTTTTCCAAAAAGAATTCCGGCCAGCCATGCTGCCGAATCACTGCCTATTGTTACAAGCAAAAATATTAGAATTATTATGCCCGAATTTTTCCATTCGCTCATTCTAACCAGCCAGAATAAAAATACCCCAGGATATATCAATACTGATGAACCGGCGGCAAGGCGTCCGGCAAAATTTTCGATTGCATCCAGTCGCGAAAATATCCTGGAAAGAAGAACCCAGAATAAACCCGCCATAAGGAAAAACGGAACCGACAAGCGGGAGCAGTTAAAAACAAGTGATAATGTTTCCACGGCGGGAGCCAATGCCCCAAGGATTGCCGCTTCGATCCTGGATATTTTCAGGTGTTTTTTTTCAAGCATTGTTGAAAATTCAACGGCGCCGATTGCGGTAAAAATAATTATCACTACGTTAAGAGCCAGATTATGGTAGTAGGGAAGAAAGAGCACAAGGATAACTATTAAAGGAATCCCTATTAAAAAAACCAGAAGCCGCTGCGCAAGTTTCTTCATAACATGTCCCCGTTAGGCGCTCATTGCCGAGGCGGTTTCGGCGCCATAGCGTCTGTCGCGTTTGCAAAAATCTTCAAGGGCGGCCTTGAGATCCTCTTTTTCCCAGTCCGGCCACAGTTTTTGTGAAAAATAAAGCTCCGAGTACGCGCCTTCCCAAAGCAGAAAATTGCTGGTACGGTGTTCGCCGGCGCTGCGGATAATAAGATCGGGGTCGGGAATGTCGGGATTGTCCAGGCAGCCGGCAATGTCCCGCTCTGCGATATTTTCCGCCGGCTCAGACTCGGCGGCAAGCTTTCGCATTCCTGCCAGTTTTTGCACAGCGCGGACGATCTCGTCCCTGCCGCCGTAATTGATAGCCAGTATTACCTGCATACCGTCGAAGTCTTTTGTATCATTTATGGCACCGGATAGTTCTTTTTGAATGTCCGGCGGCAGTCCGCCTGAGTCTCCGGCGTGGCGTATGCGGATGCGGTTTTCCCTGTAAAAATCAAGCTCGGCCCTGAGGTGCTGTTTAACAAGGCTCATGATAAATCCCGTTTCCTCGGCCGTTCTCTTCCAGTTTTCGGTAGAAAAGGCATAGAGCGTAAGATATTTAACGCCCATATCACGTGCAGCTTTTACAATTCTTTTTGCCGCCTTTAACCCTTCAAGATGACCCTGTGTACGTTTAAGGCCGCGCCGCTGAGCCCAGCGCCCGTTCCCGTCCATGATAATCCCGGCGTGAACCGGATATCCCGAAACTTGCGGTTCCCTGTCCATCACACTTCCATTATTTCTTTTTCTTTTTCTTCCAGGATTTTGTTCAACTGTTCGATGTAGTTGTCTGTAAGTTTTTGCAGTTCAGCGGAACCCTTGCTTTCATCGTCCTCGGTAATCCCGGAATCTTTCAGCAGTTTTTTCAGTTCATCATTGCCGTCGCGCCGGATATTGCGGACAGACACCCTGGACTGTTCCGCCTGGCTTTTTGCCAGTTTTACCAGTTCTTTCCGCCTCTGTTCTGTCAACGGCGGTATAGAAATACGTATTACCTTTCCGTCGTTGGAGGGGTTAAGGGACAGTTCCGAAGAAAGGATGGCCTTTTCTATTTCGCCGATAAGGTTTTTATCCCAGGGCTGAATGACGATGAGCCTGGCTTCCGGCACAGAAATATTTGCAACCTGGGATAAGGGTGATTTTTCGCCGTAGTAATCAACCCTGATTTTATCGAATAATGCCGCCGAAGCCCGGCCGGTTCTAAGAGATGCAAAGCCGTCTTTCAGGCTTGCAACCGTTTTTTTCATTCGTTCCTCGATCGAGGAAATAACGCTTTGCATTTTTTCTCCTGTTTTCTATTCGCCGCCAACCTTGTAATAGACATATTCGCTTATGGCGAGTTTTGCGTCGGCCTTCTTTGCACATTCCGCTATCGCCTGCTGGACGCTGAGTTTTTCATCTTTCACATAACCCTGTTCCATCATGCATATATCGGCTAGGAACTTGTTTACTTTTCCTTTTAAAATTCCTTCCAGCACATTTTCCGGCTTGCCTTTAAGTTTTTCGTCCTGTTCCATCTGCTTGCGAAAGATTTCTTCCTGCTCTTTAAGCCAGCTCTGATCGATTTTGCTGCGATCCAGGGCATGGGGATTGAAAGCTGCGATGTGCAGCGCCAATGAAAAAATAAAAGATTTTACTTCCTCGTTTTCAAAAATTTCACTATTGTCAGATTCGCACTTTACAACCACGCCGATTTGGCCGTCCCCGTGGATGTACTGCGTTAGATATTCAGAAGGTGATGAGTTAACCAGCTTGATCCTTTTAAGGCTCATGTTTTCACGTATCTTTGTGGCAAGATCGGATACCATGCCGTTAAGATCATCATTGGGTACGCTCCAGCCGTTTGCCAGAGCCTTGTCCGCGATAAGTTCTCCCAGAGCAATAAAGTCCGGGTTACGCGCTACAAAATCAGTCTCGGACGACAATTCGACCAGCGCTGCGCCGGAACCCTTAATTTTAACGAAAACCTTCCCCTCGTTGGTCGCCCTGCCGGCTCTTTTTTCCAGGGCGGCAAGCCCCTTTTCCTTTAATTGTTTTTCGGCCTTGTCAAAATCGCCCCCGGTTGAAACCAGGGCGTTTTTACATTCCATCATGCCCGCTCCGGTTTTTTCTCTGAGTTTTTTTACATCTGCCGCGCTAATTTCCGCCATATTATATTCCTCCTGTTATTCGTCATCAGCGTAAACTTTATCAACATCAACATGAATCTGGTTTTCTTCCTCCGGCTCGTGGCTTTCTTCCTTGGGTGCTTCCGCCACGGTTTCGGTGGAATATTTTTCAATATCGATTTCCCTGTCTTCTTCTTTAACGGAAACATCGGATAACAGGCCTTCCATATCTTCGTCGCCGAGGGTTTCGATAATTTTAAGGCCCACCTCATTGTCGGCTTCCACCACAGCGTTGGCAACGATTTGCGTGAAAAGCGTTATCGCCCTTATCGCATCATCGTTGCCGGGAATGGGATAGCTTATACCATCAGGATTGCAGTTTGTGTCCACAACGGCCACAATGGGAATTCCCTGGCGCTGGGCTTCGGCAACCGCGATTGCCTCTTTGCGCGTGTCGATAATGAAAAGAATGCCGGGCAGTTCCTTCATTTCCTTTATGCCGCCGAGATTTTTTTGCAGCTTGGTACGTTCCTTGCCAAGAGCTGCGATTTCTTTTTTTGTAAGATTTTCGAATGTCCCGTCCACTTCCATTTTTTCCAGCTTTTTAAGCCGCAGAAGGGATTTTTTGATGGTAACAAAGTTTGTTAACATTCCGCCGAGCCAGCGGTTATTTACATAGAACATTCCGCAGCGCTCGGCTTCTTTCTGGATTGCCTGCTGAGCCTGCTTCTTGGTGCCGATAAAGAGCACTGTTTTTCCCGAAGCGACTGTTTTTCGCACCGCTTCGTATGCGTCCTTGATCGCCTGGATTGTCTTTTGTAAGTCGATGATGTGAATGCCGTTCCGTTCCGCGAAAATGAATTTTTTCATTCTCGGATCCCAGCGTTTCACCTGATGACCAAAATGCACTCCTGATTCCAGGAGATTTTTCATGGTAACTACTGCCAATGTATCCTCCTAACACTGGGTTTTTCTAGACGAAAAACCCCCGGAGAGTGTCCGAAAAGAATATTTAACCACTAACCAACACAAACGAACACGAACAAAAGGACGAATTCAAAGTAAAAGTTCGTGTTTTTTAGTGAGGTTCGTGGTAAAATTTGTACTTTCTGGACAGTCCCAGCCTTCCCTGTATCTCACTGCTATAATGCCTTGCGGCAAAGCGGTGGAAAATCAGCCCCCGTACGGGTAGCCGTTATCCCTAAGCATGACATAAAACTCGCGCAATGGCAAGCCTACAACTGTGCTTGGACAGCCCTTAATTGAATTGATAAAGCAGGCGGCAATGCCCTGAATACGGTATGCGCCGGCTACACCCTGCCATTCGCTGGTATTCAGGTACCATTCGATTTCTTCGTCCGAAAACGGAGCAAAATCGACAAAACAGCTTACCGAGCGGCAGTCTATTTTGTCCTTGCGCCTGTTGTAAAGCGCCATAGATGTTACAACTTCGTGTTCCCTGCCGGAAAGTCTGGTAAGAGTGGATTTTGCCTCATCGCGGTTAAGCGGTTTGCCGAAAACCTCGCCATTAAGAGTAACAACAGTATCGGCCCCGCATATCCAGTAAGGCAGGCGGCTGCTCATTGTTTCTATCACTTTTTTAACTTTTCTGACCGCCAAATCCGCGGTAAATTCTATAGGATTAACTACTGCCGGAGGTGTTTCGTCAATTCGGGCGGGCATGATGCTGAAGGGCAGAGCCAGCAGCTTAAAGTATTCCTGCCGCCTTAAAGACGCCGAAGCCAGGATAATGGGTTCCATTGCGGAATTGTAGCGCAGAAGGGGGAAAGAGAAAAGGGTAAGGGGCTATTCCAATTTTTTCATGTTTGTTCGTGTGGTTCGTGGTAAAAAAAACTCATTTTTTTTTGTTAATTTTTAGCCAAAAGGCTAATTTTTTTTGCTAATAATGTGATATAATGGACCTAGTCAGGAAGCCGGTTGCTTCCCTACCAGACCATGCATTTTCTCCCGTTTCGTTGAAACGGTGCGAAAATACAGTTTATAAGGAAATTTTTCAGAAACTTAAGTTTCCGAAAAATAACCTGCAATTATTTCGCGGGTTATAAACCATTAAAGTAAAGGAGTAGATTATGAGAAACAGTACTATTGACAAAGGAGGCGGAAGTATGGTAACCTGTAAGAGACCAGTCA
>WRLP01000011.1 GCA_009777535.1 Treponema sp. | reverse complement strand
GCTAACAGAATATCATGCAATATTTCCTTTGTCAAGCAATTTTTCGAGGTTTTTAGGTAGTAATATTTAATTTAGTAGATACATTATAAAATATAGCGCATAACAGGGATTATTGCTCTCTGCTATTGCTCTCTGCTATTTACTATTTGTTATTTCTTACCTTCTCTACCACTCCCTTGCTTTAAAGCCTTCGGGAACATTTATCATAACGGTGACACCTGTCTGCTCTATCACATAAAAGCCTGCTTTGTGGGCGTAATTTCGTACTGAATCGCTCATTATAGCTCCGGCAATTGCTCCCTGAAACTTTTGTATGTCATTTCGTGTATCAGCACGACGACGTAATACTTCCATGCGGTTTATGTGCTCGTCCACATCAGTATGGTGTGGTTTTGATTTTACCTTTATCACCATAACTGTATCGCCGTTTTCCAGCAGTATATCAATCTCCGCAAGACAGCATCCGTTGCCGTCAAAAATACTACGGTCAAGAGAGACTTGATCAAACTTAAAACCAAGAGCTTTAAATTTTTCCTTCGTGTGGCGCTTTAGTGTTTTGAGAAAAATTGTGAAAAATTTTGTAAAATTAACCGATGCGCGCTTGTAAAATTAGAAAAGTTATGTTAAATTTCGTATATTAAACTTTAGTTGGAAGAAATGGTTTAAATGAAAACGGAATTGGCTCTATCTTGTCCAGGATGCATGAAAGCCAATGTAGTCATAAATCATTAAAAACAGGTGGAAAAAATGCCAACAGAAAATTCTGAAAGAAGGGCTGTGTATCTTCAAAGAAAGAAAAGCGGATATTGTCCGAGATGCGGAAACAAAAAACGCAAATCGTATAAGTTTTCGTATTGTGAAGACTGCCGTGAGTTTTTCCGAAGTTACAACAGGGAAATTTCCGACCACAACAACAAGGTACGGAAAGCCCTTTATGCCCGAAGAAAGAAAAATAAACAATGCCCCCGCTGCGGTAAAAATCTCGGTAAAAGATATAAAAAAATTATCTGCGCGGAATGTTTAAGTAAATAGGCACGCACTCTCTATTCGGCGGCGATGCGGTAGATTGCCTCGATGTCTTTTTCGTAAAGTATCCGGTAAGTACCAAGCGGGCCGAAGTGAAAGGCCCGTTTTGCCAATTCGGGGATTCTGGCTGCGTCGAGATTTGCATCCGCAAATTTAACCGGCATACCGATGGAGCGGAAGAAGTTTTCCATGCGGCCGATACCTTCCAGGGCGGCCTGTTCGTTATCATAATACGCGCCGTCGACACCCCAGACCTTTTCGGCAAAACGGGCGAGACGGGGGGTGTCTTCCTTTATGTTGTACCTCATCCAGGCGGGAAAAATTATTGCCAGCCCTGCACCGTGGGCAATGCCGAAAAGGGCGGTAAGCTCGTGATCGAGGGCATGGCTGGCCCAGTCGCCTATGCGGCCGGTACTCAATAAATTGTTATGCGCCAATGCGCCTGCCCACATGATCTCTGCCCTGGCATCATAGTCCTTTTCACCGCCGGAAAATATTTTTCCTGCATTGCGGATAATTGTGCGCATTGCGCCCTCGCACAGTTCATCGGTAAGCTCGACATGCGGCTCTTTTGTAAAATAACGCTCCATAATATGGGACATCATGTCCGAAATACCGCATGCCGTCTGGTAAGGCGGCAGGGTGTAAGTCAGCTCCGGATTAAGAATCGCAAATACCGGGCGCAGACATTCATGTTTTATGCTCCGCTTCCACGGCCCCTGTTCATTGGTAACAACGCAGCTTACGCTCGATTCGCTGCCGGCCGCAGGAATGGTAACAATGGCTCCAACCGGCAGGGCCTTTTCCGCAGTTAATTTGCGTTCGAAATAATCCCATACATCGCCGTCATTCACAGCGCCCATTGCAATGGCCTTTGCGGAATCAATCGCCGAGCCGCCTCCCACCGCGAGAATGAAATTCAGTTTTTCCTTTTTAACAATGTCTATGCCCTTTAGAACAAGGGAAAGCAGCGGGTTGGGCTGCACGCCGTCAAGCTCCACCCATTCAACACCGGCCTTTTTCAGGCTTTCCTTTACCCTGGCTATCAAGCCTGATTTTACCGGTGAACCGCCGGAGTGATGCAGTAAAATTCTTTTAGCGTATTGAACTGTTTCGCTGCCAACCGTGTTTTCCGTATCCTTGCCGAAAATTATTTTTGTTTTGTTGCAATATTCAAAATTCTGCATACCGGCTTTCCTTTTTTTTAAGCCTGATTTTGTTCTGAGTTTTCTTCCTGTGGTATATTGGAATTATCGCTTGCGGTCAGTGTACGGGTTACGCCGCCTGATACATATATACGGCCGCATTCGGGGCAAACCGAAGTTGAAAGGGATACGGTTTGGCTGATGACTCTGCGGTCTTCCCTTTCCGCCCTTGCCTGTTCATTTGTGACATGTTCACGTTCATGAGACATTACTGCTGAAGCGGCCTGCCCGGGGCTGATATGAGTCGGCGACTGGAAGCTGACCGAGGGGTCATTTGATTTATCAACATATTTGCGGTTTTTGCATGTCTGGCATCCCTCGATGCCAAAGACTTCGGATGTTTTATCAACGCCGGAGGCATTATCCCGTGCAAGCGCAGCCCTTGCCTGCGGCGAAATATCGACAACAACCGGGCCATAGTACAGCCCGCCCGCCCCCGTACTACCCGAAGCCGCCGGGTTACGCTCCGGTAAATTCTGTGGGATATTGTTAAAATACGGCAATGATTGATCGATGCGCATATATTCTCACTCCATTATAGACGGATTTTTGCAATACGTCAATTTTTTTCACGGCCGCTTTAGATCAAAAATCCGCCGCTTTTCAGCTCTTCAAAAATGAACCGTGATATTTCTTTTCCATCAGCAGCGGCTTCTGTCCATTTTACCCCCGGAATTGAGGCAAAAAAAGTTATCTGCCGTTTTGCATAACGGCGGCTGTTTTGCGCCGCCAGGGCTTGTACGCCGGCAATGTCCCCGGAAATATGCCATTTGCCCTCGTCGGTACCTTCATCGCCCGGCCGCCAAACAAAAAATTCCCTGTAGCCGATTGCCCGCAGGCCGGGATCATTTGGTGTGTATCCCGCTTCAAAGAGCCCCCTGACCTCGGCGGGCAAACCCTGGCTGAACATGGCGGCGCAGCGCCTGTTTATGCGGTCGTATAACTCCTCCCTTGGTCTGGAAAGCCCGATGATTAGGAAGCGATAATGCGGCCGGTTTTCACTGGAAGGAATCTGAAAAGAACTCAATGGGCGGCCGCACAGGCGCAGAACTTCCAGTGCCCTCAGCAGCCGGTATTCGTCGTTTATGTGAATACGGCCGGCGCTCACGGGGTCGGAGGCGGCCAGCTCTTCCATGAGGGCTGCTGCACCCTTTTCCAGCAATTCTTGTTTTAATTGAATGCGGATTTTATTATCCGATGGCGGAGCTTCAGGAAGTCCCAGGATAAAGTTTTTAAGATAAAAACCTGCGCCGCCGGAGATTACCGGCAGTTTTCCACGGCTTGTGATGTCCATGCAGGTTTCGTCCGCAAGACGAACAAAATCTCCGCAGTTAAACTGTTCTCTTGGGTCGCGGATATCAATAAGGTGATGGGGAAGAATTGTCATTTCCTGGGGCGATGGTTTTGCGGTGCCGATGTTCATGCCCCGGTAAACCTGCATGGAATCGGCCGAAATTACTTCCGCCTGAGTGCCGGTGCCGAAAAGATCAAGGAGTATATCGGTTTTTCCTGAAGCGGTGGGTCCGAAAAGAATTAAAACCGGAACATCTTTACTGGGAATCAATCCTGAATTCAACTTCCTGGGTAAAAACCTGCCTGGCAGCAAGGGAAACCACCTTGCCGTCATTGTCTTCGATTTCGGGGTCTTTCAGCATTGAAAGCTGATACGAACGCCGCGAAGAGGCGGCGGTGATCTCGTACATATTGTCGCCGTATTCAATTAGGTCTCGTAAGGGAAATATCATATTCAGATTATATTGAATTAATTTATTTATGTAAAGGCTCTTCGGAAATTGGCTTCTATCCTGGCTTCCAGTTCTCCTGCATCCGCGCAGGGGGAACCGGCTTCTCTGCGCAGCGCCGCTGCTGCTTTGACAATAAATGGCAAATCCGCCCAATGCGAGAAGCTCTGCCCCCTTCGCGCCTGATATGGTGCGTCGGTTTCGGTCAGCAGCCTGTCTTCCGCAAACAGGGCGGCGCAGCGCATTACCTGCCGGTGATTCAACAGAATTGCATTGCCAAAGGAAAAATACGCATTCACGCCGCGCTTTAGCAGGGCCTCTCCTTCCGCCTGGGTGCCTGCCCATGAATGAAAAACAACGGATTTACACTTTGCCAGTTTTTTTGCGCAGGCGAAAATTTTGTGCATGGCCCGGCGGGCATGAATGACAACCGGAAGCCCGTGGGCGATGGCGCACTCTATGTGCTGCGCAAAGAGCCTGTCCTGAACCGCCTCGGTTTCCCTGAATGCGGCGTTGAACAGATCAAAGCCGGTCTCGCCTATAATATCGAACCTGCCTTGAGCGGCCAGCTTTTCCAGTAATTCAACGCCGCGCTCTGCTCCGCCTTCCCGCATCCAGCTGCCTGCCGAAGCCGGCATCTGGGGGTGAACGGCGAACCCGTTCAGTATTCCGGCGGCGCTTTGCGAGGCAGCCTTTTGCGATAATTCTTCGTTATACGCAAATTCTTCCATGGATGAGGAGCTCGCCGCGCAGAGGACTCCCATCTGCCTGCGCTCCTGTTCGGCTTCGGGAAAAAGGCCGGCAAGATCAAAAGGGTGGCAGTGAGCATCGGTAAGCATAATTCAGCGTAGATTGCATAAAGCCCGCTGTCAATGATAGAATGATCTCATGTTGCCTTTATTAATAAAAGATATTCTCGCTCTGCCTCCACAGTCGCAGGAGGTAAAAGTATCCGGATGGGTCAGAACCAAGCGGGATATGAAAAACCTCGTCTTTGTCGAAGTGAATGACGGCTCCTGCTTTGCGGGTATTCAGTGTACTTTTGATCGTGCCGGCGGCCTTAACAGTTTTGCTGAAAAAGCTCTTGAAGCCCTTGCTACAGGTGCCTCTGTCGAGGTTACAGGGAAGCTGGTTTCTTCTCCTGCTTCGGGCCAGTCTGTAGAAGTATCCGCTTCTGAACTGCGCCTTCTTGGCGAAGCGCCGGCCGATGATAGAAGCGGGAAATATCCCGGCCTTGATGTAAAAGCCTATCCCTTACAAAAGAAGCGCCACTCCCTGGAATTTTTAAGGGAGATTGCGCACCTGCGGCCGCGCACAAATACCTTCGGCGCGGTTACCAGAATCCGCAGCCGCATGTCATTTGCTATACACCGTTACTTTATTCAAAATGGTTTTCATTATATACATACGCCGATTATTACTTCGGGCGATGCCGAGGGAGCGGGAGCTTTATTTCAGGTAACAACGCTTGAGCCCGAAGCTGCTGTAAAAAACATTCTGCCCGGCGGCGGCATCGATCATTCCAAAGATTTTTTCGGCAGAAAAACTTTTCTGACTGTTTCCGGTCAGCTCGAAGCTGAAACATACGCGCTGGCAATGTCCAGGGTTTATACATTCGGGCCGACTTTCCGGGCGGAAAACTCAAATACTGTCCGCCACCTTGCGGAATTCTGGATGATAGAGCCGGAGGTTGCGTTCGCCGCCCTGGAAGACAATATGTTCCTGGCCGAAGATTTTCTTAAATATATTTTTAATGCCGCTCTGGAAGAATGTGCGGATGAACTTGAGTTTTTTGATGCCCATGTTGAAAAAGGCATTATCGAAACCCTTAAACAGGTTGTGAATGCGAAGTTTGCCCACATCACATACACAGATGCGATCAAGGAACTGGAAAAAACGTCCGCTGTTTTTGAGTTTAAGCCGTCTTGGGGCTGCGATCTGCAGAGCGAGCATGAAAAATACCTTACCGAAAAAGTTGCCGGCGGGCCGGTCATTGTTACCGATTATCCCAAGGAAATAAAAGCCTTCTACATGAAGCTAAACAACGATAATAAAACCGTACGCGCCATGGATGTGCTGGTTCCCCGCCTGGGTGAAATTATCGGAGGCTCCCAGCGCGAAGACAATCTGGAAAAACTTTATCTGCGCATGGTCGAAATGGGAATGAAGCCGGATGAATATTCCTGGTACCTTGATCTGCGCCGTTACGGCTCGGTTGTACATTCGGGTTTTGGCCTGGGTTTTGAGCGTCTGATTCAATATATAACCGGAATGGCGAATATCCGCGATGTGATTCCCTTCCCGCGGGCAGTAGGCCAGGCGAACTTTTAGTGTTTAAAAGAATACCCATTTTTCTTTTTTTTCTTATTGGGGTTTTCCTCTATTTGCCCGCGCAGAGCGGTCAAATTCAGGCGCTCAATTTCGATGTTCCTCCCCTGCTTGCGCCCGTTACCGCACAGCCGCCGGAAATAAGGTCGGTGGCTGCAGTTCTTGCCGATGCAGAAACCGGCGCTGTCCTGTACGCGAAAAATCCGCATGAAGAAATTTCACCGGCATCATTATCCAAGCTGATGACAATGCACCTTGTGCTGAAGGAAGCCGCCGCGGGAAGAATCTCGCTCGATGACATTGTGCCCATCGGAACAGAAAGCTGGGCGCAGAGCCAGCCCCCACGTTCCAGTTTAATGTTTCTGGCGCCCGGGCAGATTGTTACGTTACGCGAAATACTGCTGGGGCTGGCGGTTTCTTCGGGCAATGACGCGGCGGTGGCGGCGGCGTTAAAGGTCGCTCCGTCGGTCAGGGATTTTGCCGCCATGATGACCATGGAAGCCAGGCGCATGGGGCTTTATCAGACCCGCTTTGTCGAGCCATCTGGCATTTCAGAATATAACATGACAACTGCCGCGGAGTTTACCGCATTCTGCCGGGAGTATATCAGGCTGTATCCGAACAGTATGGCGGAATTTCATTCAGTGCCGGAGTTCGCCTATCCCACAGCGGATAATGTAGCTCCGGCCTTTCGGGATAACCCCCGCACAATAGTTCAGGCCAATCGCAATGCCCTTCTGAATACCTTAAGCGGTGTTGACGGCTTAAAAACCGGATATATTGATGAAGCCGGCTACAACATCGCCCTTACCGCACAGCGGGCGGAAACCCGTTTTATCGCGGTTATTCTTGGCGCTCCTGCCCAGCCGGGGGGCGACCAAATCCGCGATGCGGACGGCAGCCGCCTTCTTTCCTGGGCTTTCGATAATTTCAAAACAGTCCGTCCGGTTGTCGGCCGTATCGAGCCTGTACGGCTATGGAAGGGAAGGGCAAATGCAGTCGAGTTTGTAACGGACGGTCCGGTTCACTTTACCTCTCCAGTTGGCCGCTCGCATGCATTGTCGTATTCAGCCGTTATCAATGAGCCGCTGGTAGCGCCGCTTCCCGTAAATTTTCCGGCGGGGTATCTGGTTTTTTACGATGAAGATGGCGAAGTAAACCGCGTGCCCCTGTTAACCGCCAGAGCCTATGAACAGGGAAATATATTCAAGCGGTTCCTGCACAGCATCAGGCTTTTGTTTTTGCGATAGGCAGACTGTTTGGCTATTTCGTTTTCCTTATTTTTCCAACATTTTTATTCATTAAGTGCCTGATAATATACCTGAACATGAATTTTTTAAATGCAGACAATTTTTGAAAATGTTTCGCAAATAATTCATCGGGCGATTCAAATACCCCAAAATCCTGCACGATACTCTCGCTTTGAATATATGTGTCATTTTCATTCCAGTCTATTGACGGATTCTTAAAATCCTTTACAGCAACTCCATAGCCGCAAAAACCTGTATTGCAATCAGAAAATTTTTTTTGCAATTCAGTTAAATAAAATCTGTCCAGTATAAATCCTTCCAGGTTATACCATTTGCCTTTATATAAAATTTCGATCCATGAATGAACAATTTCTTTTGGGGATAATTTATAATAGCAACCCTTCAGTGCGCCTTTTTGTAATTTTTTATCAACTGTAAACCCGTGTATTCTGCATGGGATGTTTACAGCGCGAAGAATAGCCATAAATAATATGCCCTTTGTATTGCACTGACCATATCCGTCTTTTAGTACCCTTGACGCCGGAATTGCATCATCTACATTGTATCCAAAGGAAATTTCATCCCTTATAAACTCATAGATTTGTTTGACCTTTTCTTTTTCATCAAGATTAAGCCATTTTTTTTTCTTAATTAAAGATGAAATTTCCCTGCTTTCAAAATCCAACAGTGCTGTTTTTTCCAATAAATTTGCCATATTATTTCTCCTTGAAATGTTATGGCTTTATTCTATACCCTGAGAAACCGCATTACTTTCAAAAACTCGCTGTCTTTTAATAAATTTCCTGCGGACAGGCCCATTATAGAGCTGTTTACCGCCGCCAGATGGGAAGGACTGTCAAACCCTGCCATCATTGCAGCATCAGTTATGGATGTTCTTCCTTCCAGCAGGATTTCATAGGCCTTTTGCAGCTTATGCAGTACTATATAGCTTTTAAGAGGCATCCCCGTCTCATCCTTGAAAAGATGCGCCAGGCGGCTGGAAGATAAAAATATTTCCCTGGCCATGGCTTCGACAGTATGCTCTGAACAATCACATTCATCGAGTTTTTGAAGCAATGCAATAATTCTTTTATCATATTCGATTTTTTTCAATTCTATACCCAACAGGCTGAATAGTGTTTGTACCAGCCTTTTATAGGCATCTGTACTTCGTTCACCCAGAAAATCGGCACATGCCTGCCGTGCAATATCAGGATGGTAATTATCCATTATCGCAAAACCGTTTTCATTGTTTAAATATTGACGCTGAAGATTTACCGCAAGGCTCGAAGTATTTTCCATGAGCATTGTAAAGTGAAGCATATTTTTTGCGGAGAACCGGTGCTGCACATTCGTGTTTACCAAAACCCAAAGGGCCGATAATGGGTTTCCGTTTACATTCAAATCAAGCGGAGCATCCAAACTCAAAAAAAACTGTAACATCCAGTGGCGGTGCACCCTGGTTTCAATTTTTTTTAAGAAAGCTGAAAAGTGATCTCCCGACATAATAAGCAGATGCTTACCGGAATAACCTCTTGTTTCATTTTTCCTCATGATCATTTTCGAATAAACTTGCGTATAACATAAACAAACAGCATTACAAAAATGCAGACGGCAAACAGGCCTGCCATGCCCTTCCACATTATGTCAAGCGACGCAAAAAAATCAGCATAATTTATCATAACTCCCGCTCCTTCTACAAATGTTGAAAAATCAGGCTTAATACCAGGCCGCTTGCCGCAACAGAGGCAATCTGGCCGGAAACATTGGCGCTTACCGCGTGCATCAATAAAATATTATCCGGGTCTTCTTTCAGCGCCATTTTCTGAATAACCCTGGCGGACATTGGAAAAGCCGATATGCCGGTTGCGCCTATCATGGGGTTTATCTTTTTCTTCAGAAAGATGTTTAGGATTTTTGCAAATAATACGCCCCCGACCGTATCAAAGACAAAGGCAAAGAGCCCGAGCGCCATTATCATCAGGGTTTGGACGGTGATAAACTTTTCCGCCTGCATTGTAAAAGAAACGGTAATGCCCAAAAGCAGGGTAATTAAATTGGTCAGATTTTTTTGCGCCGCCTCTGACAGTGAATCCAGAACAGTACATTCCCGGATAAGGTTGCCGAACATCAAAAAACCGATAAGGGAAACCGCCGTCGGTGAAATAAAACCGACGATGATGGTTACAGCAATTGGAAAAACAATTTTAATTGATTTGGGAACTTCGGCGCCTGCGACCGGCGCCATGCGGATCCGCCTTTCTTTTTTACTGGTAAGCAGCTTGATTGTAAACGGCTGAATAATTGGTACAAGGGCCATATAGGAATAAGCGGCGACAGTTATCGGGCCAAGGTACTCGGTGCGCAGTATCTGGGAGACAAGAATGGTTGTCGGCCCGTCGGCGGCGCCGATAATACCGATGGCGGCCGCATCACGCAGCGGGAAACCCAGCAGTACGGAAAGAGTAATTGCGGCGAAAATTCCAAAATGAGCGGCCGCGCCGAACAGTAAAAAAACAGGACGGGAAAGCAGCGGTGAAAAATCGATCATTGCTCCGATGCCGATAAAAAGTAGCAGGGGCATTATCTCCGAAGCGGCAATGCCGGTCTCAAAGAGCCATTGGATCGGGCCGGAAACCTCTCCGACTCCGGGCAGTACCTGATTCAGCACACCGCTTAAAGGCAGGTTTACAAGAATGGCTCCGAAGCCCATCGGCAAAAGCAGGGAGGGCTCATATTCCTTTTTGATAGCCAGAAAAATTAACATGAAGCCGATACAGTACATTACCAGGTGCTTCCAGGTTAAAAGTACAAATCCATCGAAAATAAAACTCATGCCATCTCCTAAAGTACTGGTTTTTGTTTGTCATTATAATCCGATCGCTTCCAGTATAACACGTTTCTGCCCGGTAAATTCCGTTGAAACATGAAAGCCGCGATCCCTGGGACGCCCTGGTTCAACTGCAATTCTGTGTGTTATTTTTCCGGGCTTGCCGCCAAGGATACACACCGTATCGGACAGGAGCAGGGCTTCTTCAACATCGTGAGTTATAAATATGGTGGATAGTTTCATGCTTTCCGCAATTTCGCCGTACCAGTCCTGCATGCGCCGCCGTGTTATGGCGTCCAGCGCCGAAAAGGGCTCGTCCAGCAGGATTACAGGATTGTCCAGCATGCAGGTTCTAAGCAGGGCGGCGCGCTGGCGCATTCCGCCTGAAAGCTGGCGGGGGTATTTTTTTTCATAGCCGGCAAGGCCGAACTGCGGGAAAAAGGCGGCCGCTTTTTCGCGGGCCTCCTTTTTTTTATGCCCCCGGATCAGCAGGGGCAGGATCACATTGTCGAGTACTGTGCGGTATTCAAGCAGAAGATCTTTTTGTAACATGTAACTAACCCTGCCAGAAAGCCCTGTTATGTCTTCGTTGTGCAGGAAGACTTTTCCGTTATCCGGTTTTTCCACGCCGGCGAGGGCGTTAAAAAGGGTGGTTTTGCCCACGCCGGAGGGCCCCAGAAGCGATATGAAGCCCCCTTCATAAAGTTCCAGGCTGATATCTTCTACTACCGGAATGCCTTCGTAGTTTTTTGTAACCTCCCGGCAATAAAAAAGCGGATGCTGATTAAGGCAGGTACTCATTGGTAAAGCCGCCGGAGCCGATGTCTCTCTCCAGTAAGTCCTGCTCGAACATCCATTTGTAAAAACCGCCCCAGCGCTCCGGATCGATTTCGCCCCAGCGCTGCGCATCGCCCTGGTACCGTGTTTTAAGATACTCCTGGCTTCGCATAACAAGGGCGGCGTCCAGCTCCGGCGCGTACTTCAAAAGAATTGCGGCGGCTTCGGCCGGGTTTTCCATCGCGAAGCTGTAGCCGCGGCTTGCCGCCCGCAGAAACTTTCTTGTTTTTTCCGGATTTTCCGCAGCCCATGCAATGCCCGAAACAAGGACGGGCGTGTAAAAATCAAACTTGATGTCGATGCTTCCCAAATCAAGATAGTTAATATCAACGCCGTTAACCTCGGCGGCAATGCCGTCCCATGCATAGTAAATCCAAATCGCGTCTACGTCGGTCTGCAGGGCAGAAAAGGCATCGGTTGCAAAGTTGGGAATCATTGTGACAAGGCGAAAATCGCCGCCGTCATTTTCCACAATGTCGCGTATCACCGCCGTAACAAGGGGCGTTTCCCATGATGCAAAGCGCTTCCCCTGCAGATCGGCGGGACGGCGGATATTACTCCCTGCCAGCGACATTACCCCCGATGTGTTGTGGCTGATAACAGCCGCCACCGCCTGAACTGGAAGCGCGTCACGCCCGGTGATGGCCGGCCCCATTGATTCCTGAAAACTGAACGCGAACTCGGCGCGTCCCGCAGCCAGCAGCGCAAGGGCCTCATCCTCCGGCGGCTGGGTTATCTCGATTTTAAGGCCTTCTTCGGCAAACCAGCCCATTTCCAGCGCTGCATACAGGCCGGTATGGTTGGTGTTCGGCGTCCAGTCAAGCAGCACCCGGATAGTGTCCGTGCCGCTCTTTTGATTGCAGCCTCCGGCTGCAAATAGCAAATAGCAAATAGCAAATAACAAAGCGTAAAACATTCGATTGGTAATTTGCTTCTTACCTGTTACTCTTTTCTCATTTTTCATTTTTCACTCCTTATTTTTTTTACCACTAACCAACACGAACCATCACGAACAATAAGATAAAATCAAACTTGTAGTTCGTGTTTTTTGTGTGGTTCGTGGTTAATTATTCCTCCATGGGGTTGATTTATCTTCAATTATGGTTATCAGTTTTATTAATAATATGCTTAACGCTGATGTAAGCAATATTACCGCGAACATTTTGTCAAACGAATAGGATCGCCTTACGCGGATCATATACACGCCAAGGCCGGCGTCGCCGCCCAGCCATTCGGCTATTACAGCTCCGATTATCGAGTAGGAGGCCGCGATTCTAAGGCCGGAAAAAAACGCCGGCAGGGCCTGCGGAATTTTGATGTATCTGTAAAGCTGCCATTTCTTCGCTCCCATGGATTGAAGCAGCCGCAAGGCGTCGGCATCAGCCTGGGAAAAAGCGCCTAACAGGGCTATTGTCATGGGGAAAAAACAGGTAAGAAAAACAAGGGTTATCTTTGGCGCATAACCGTAGCCCAGCCATAAAATGAGAAGCGGCGCAAGGGCGATTACCGGCATCGTCTGGGTTAGAAGCAAAAGCGGCGATATTGACTGCTTGATTAACCGGTTCCAGTCCATTAAAACCGCAAGAATATATGCCGCCGCTATAGCAAGGGCCAGGCCGGCCATGGCTTCGGTCAATGTGCGCCGCAGGTGGCCCATGAGCAGGGGAAAGTCGGCTGCAAAGACCGATATTACCCTTAGCGGGCTTGGCAGCATGTAGGGCGGGACAATTCCGCTCATGCTTAAAAGCTGCCAAAAGAGAATAAGAGCGGCGGCGGGAATAATTGCCGGTACTTCGACAGCCCGTTTTTTTAATATGCCCAAAAAAATGCCTCCACAGGAAGCCTGCGAAGGCGTTTAATCAATGTTAAACTTTTCCCTCCGCCGGCATTATCCGGATCAGGTTCGGTGTTTTAACACACCAAGGGTTCCAGGCAAAAGCCCGATCTCAGCCTTTATAGCTCCCCAACAATAAAACGCACGGCGCAGCCGTGTGTATGAATAAATCCGCACGTTGTAGCACCAAAAAATGCCGCTACGACGAACAAAAGCAAGGCCTCCTTTAGGTGGCCGACAGTGCGCCGTTAAATAAGTGCACCGCGTCAAGCGGTGTAGATCTATAATGCGGCACAACGTAGCGCTCAGTAAAGCCCCTGTATGCCGACAATGCGGGCTTGCTTTAGCAAGCCCGGCGCGCGCCAACAATAAAACAGTATTATTTTCTTCGGAATCTGTCAAGGAGTTTTTACGCCTGCTGCAATTCAATTTTCTTTGATCGTTTTTAGAAAATCCTCGGACAGACTGCTTTCCGAAACGTCCCGTAACATGCCCCCTCCCTGATTACGGTATTTCCCCGGGCTTATTCCGGTAAAAGCCTTGAATATTTTGGAGAACCAGCTCTGATCTTCAAAGCAGCAGGTACTGGCTATTTCACTCAGGGGCAAATTGGTTTCCAGCAGCATTCGGCTCGCTTTTTCCACTCGCAGGCGGTTTAGGTATTTTGAAAGATTTTCACCCATCTCTTCCTTAAAAATTGTACTGAAGTAGGGAGCGGAAAGGCCGGCAACATCGGCGATTTCCTTAAGAGATATTTTCCTGGTAAAATTTTCCAGTATAAAATTTTCTGCTTTTCTTAAGGCAACGGCATGCGGGATTCCGTGAAAAGAAGAAGTAACATACGATATCCTTTCAACAATTGCATGCAGAATATCGGTAAGCTCCTCAACGGTTCTGGATTCCTGCACGCGTTTCAGGCTGCGGTTGTTGGTTTCCATTGCAATGTTTCCGCTCTTGCCGGGATTAATTTCAACTCTGGAAAGAAGTACCACAAGTTCTGTTGCCCTAAGTTGGACGTATTTAATATTCCCGGGATTGGAAAAAATAAGTACTGCTAAAATCTGGTTTAATAATTGTTTTGCTGCAGCAGTATCACCCCGGCGCAAAGCGGCGATTAACATCTTTTCCTTATCCAGCGGATAACCCGGCATTGTGCTGCCTTTTGGGTATTGCTCTTTCAATTTTTCTATAAGCTGCGAAATAACTTCCTGTTGTTCTGTTCTGCGCCTGAGTATTTCATGGTAATCCTCGGTTCCCGAAGAAAGTGTATCTGCACACAACTGAAGCATTTCAGCCAGAGACTGAATTTTCTCTTCGTCTGCATCGGGAATGGCATCAAGGCGTTTTTTTAATTCTTCCGGATTTGTATCATTGCCGCACATGGACATTAAATATTCTTCGGTTAATAATTGCCCGACAGTTTTGCCGGTGTCGGTATTATTAATTGTTCTGTTCAACAATCCGGAGCCGCGCAAGGCGCCGGAGAAATTACCTTCTGTGTATATTGGGCTTGTCCAAAAAAGCAGGCCCAGGCTGCAATTATAAATGTGGAAACCGCCCTTCTTGTTTGCTTCCTTAATCGCATCTACATGCATTTCATGGCAGGGGAAGGTCTTTTGATGTTCTCCAGAAACGGAATTGTTCTTTATACAACAGGGGCAGATTTTTTTTTCGATTTCATTTTCCTGGTTTGCCGGAATATGGGGCTGATGCATATTATCATAAACGCAAACACCGCATCCTGTTGCCTGGCTGTAAACCGACACCATGTCAAATGCCTTGTCCATCAATGCATCATTGTTGTTTTTGGATGCCCTGCCGGCATTTTTTTTATTTTCGTTAATAAAAATCCTCTTTCTCTTTTTTGCCGCGGGCCTCCTTCTTTCCTCTTTATGATAATTTATCAATTAAGTACTCCTCCCCGTTCCCGGTATTTCCCGGGACTGAGCCCGGTGTAGTTCTTAAATAATTTGGAAAACCAGCTCTGATCTTCAAAACCGCAGGCTGCGGCAATTTTACTGATTGGAATATTTGTCGTTGCCAGCATATTGCCGGCCTTTTCAATACGCAGCCTGTTAAGGTAATTGGAGAGGTTTTCGCCCATTTCGTCCTTAAAGATTGTGCTGAAATAAGGCGCAGACAGCCCCGAAGCATTTGATATTTCCTGAAGGCTTATTTTCCTGGTGTAATTTTCCCAAATAAAGCGTTCGGCTTTACGAAGGGCAGAGGAGTGGCGCACTCCCTGGAAAGAAAATATTTTACCGGAAATACGATCAATTATGGCATTGAAGATTTCGCTTATCTCGTGAAGACTGCTGGCTTTTTCTATTTTCTTCAGATAACGGTTGGTTATTTCCATAACGCTGTCATCTTCAATATCCTGCGGGTTGCTGACCGACCGTGAAAGCAACACCGCAAGTTCCATCGCCTTAAGCCGAAAACCGGAAAAATTGTTTTCTGTTGTTTTATAAAGAATATTCAGCAGTTTTTTCAGGATTTTCAGGGCCTCGGTATTATCACCGCGGCGGAGGCTTGCAAGGAGCATTCTTTCCTTGTCCATTTGGCATGAGCTGTTATCGGCGCCCTGGTTTTCGGTGTTAAGTGTAATTGTTTTATATTCAGGCTTTTTCTGTTCCGGTGATACAGCGGCATCGAAGACTGAAGAAATTGTTTTTGTAGAATTATTGTTTTCGGATATTTGATCCGCGCACAGGTTCATCATACGGGCAAGCGCTTTTACTTCGCCGCTGTTCTTTTCCGGTATATCAGACAAAAAATATTCGATTTCAGCGCGGCGTTTTTCCCCGTCTGTGCAATTTCTGAAAAAATAATCGGCTGCCTGTTGTTTGGCAACTCCAAGTACGCCGCCCGACAGAAGCGCTCCGGCAAAACGATCGCCTGAGTATAAAGGACTTGTCCAGAAGGCAAACCCCGCTTGACAGACATAAACATACGCCCCCCCAAGGCGCTTTGCTTCATTTATCGCGTCCAGGTGCATTTCATAACAATTTTTATTACCTGCTACCGGATGCGAATTGCGGCAGCACTTTCCGCAAAGGGAATAAATATTTTGAGCGGCGTACCCCTGTGTTTTTTCTGCTGAAACATATTCAGGACCAAGGACGGAAACGGCACAGTCAGCGGCTTTTTCGTAATGTTTTACAATCTTTTGGGCTTTGAGAAGCAGTGGATCCACCTCTCTCCGCCGTATGAGGTTTGACGATTTTGACATAAGAACTCCTTCACAGAATAAATATTAAGGGATACAAAATGAACGAAATACACCCTTTTAGCCAAAAAATTGCAGATATTATTGAAAATGGAAGATATTTCTGATCAACACGAATAAATTTGCCGTAAAAAGCATAATCCAGGCTTATTCGCGCTTAAAATCCCCTAGTTTCTTTGACAGGAACAGGATATACTTAGCGCCCATGGCCTCGATTGATAATATGATCCTTTCTGCTTCCGGCTGGCGAAGTGTTTTTGCCGCCACAGGGCGTGAAGATGACAATGCTGATCAAATTTCCCCCGCTCACAGGATAATATCAGGGGCGGCGGCATTGGTTTTTGCCGAATATTTACGGAATTTGTCTGACAGAAGCGCATTAGTCCTTATTGGTTCCGATACACGCCCTACCGGTAATGCCATCGCAAGGGCGATGATTCCGGTTTTGCTTGCCTGCGGCTGCCGGGTACATTACGCCGGATTTATCGCCGCGCCGGAGATTATGGCATGGGCGCGCAGCCCGGAAACTGCAGCGGCCACGGGGGGCATTGGAGCAGCAGGGTTTATTTATATCTCCGCAAGCCATAATCCGATCGGATACAATGGAATTAAATTCGGCCTGACCGACGGCGGCGTTCTGCCGGCGCAGGAAACAGAGAAGCTGATTTGTGCTTTCCGTTCTTTTATGGAAAGGGAAGACTGCGCCGGTAAAATAGAATCTCTTATATCTGCCGCCGATCCGGCTTTGTTGGAGAAAGTGTACTCCGGCGCGGCGGACGCAAAGGCCCGGGGACGCACAGCCTATCATAACTTTTGTTCCCGGGTGATATGGGGGGGCAATGCTGATATTGCCGCCGCACTGAAAGAGGGGCTGGTAAAGCGCCAATTGGGCATTGTCTGCGATTTTAACGGCAGCGCGCGGACAGTATCCATCGACAGTGATTTTTTTAACGAGCTTGGGATAAAGTTCGCTTCTATAAATGATAAGCCGGGTGAAATTGTTCACCGGATTGTTCCGGAAGGCGAATCCCTTGAGCCCTGCCGTGTTTTCCTGGAAGAAGCCCACGGGCGTGATGCGTCATTCACGCTTGGCTATGTTCCCGACTGCGACGGAGACCGCGGAAATCTGGTTATTTGGGACGGGACCGCCGGAATGGCGCGCTGCCTGGAAGCCCAGGAGGTATTTGCCCTTGTCTGTATTGCCGAGCTTGCCCACCTTGTGTGGACAGGCGAGCTTTCCCATGACAGCAACGGCGCCGCTTTTTCAAAAGCAGCAATCGCGGTAAACGATCCCACGTCTTTGCGCGTAGACCGCATTGCCGCAGCTTTTGGCGTATCCGTTTTTCGCGCAGAAGTCGGCGAGGCCAATGTGGTGGCTCTTGCGCGCAAACTGCGGGACGACGGTTACATTGTGCGTGTTTTGGGCGAAGGCTCGGCAGGGGGCAATATAACGCACCCTGCCGCCGTTCGGGATCCGATCAATACCGTTATGGCCCTGGCAAAACTGCTTCTTGTGCGCGGCGGCGGCGGCGGGAAAAAGGGCCTTTTTGAAATATGGTGCGATCTCAGCGGCCAGGCCGGAATATACAGTGAAGATTTCTGCCTTGCGGATATTATCGCCAGCCTTCCGCCCTTTGTTACAACAGGCGCCTATGCCGAAGAAGCGGTTTTGCGTATTAATACGAAAGATCATGGTATACTGAAAGAAAAGTACCAGAAAATATTCCTGAGGGAATGGGAAGAAAGAAAAGAGTATCTAAATGAGCGCTATCGCATAAAAAGCTGGGAAGCGATTGCGTATAACGGTCTGGAAGAAAAGCGGGGTTTAAGCCGTTTTTCCGATGCCGGCAGCGGAGGGCTTAAAATCTGTTTTCTGAGCGGCGAGGGCGCTGCCATTGCCGCGATTTGGATGCGCGGTTCGGCTACCGAGCCGGTCTTTCGCATCATGGCCGACGCGGAGGGCTCCGACAACCGGCTGGAAAGGGATTTAATCGAGTGGCAGCGCCGCATGACAATAGAAGCTGATGGAGGTTGATTAGATGGGAGTACGCGGAGAAATATTTTCTACAAGAATAATTTTACCTAACAGGACCTATTTTTTTAATGTAAAAGAAAACCGTATGGGGGACATTTACCTTAACATTGTCGAAAGCAAAAACCGCGAGACCGGCGGCTTTGACCGCCAGTCGGTTATTCTCTTCGCCGATGATTTGCAGGAGTTCTTAAAGGGTTTCGACGAATCTCTGCGGGTACTGGAAAAGTCAGTGCGTGAAAAACGGCGAGGCGGTCATGTGGAAAGGCAGAGCGCAAAACCCGCGGACAGGGAAAGGAAACCGCAGCGTCCTTCTCACGGTAAAGAGGCGAAAGGCCGCCGTCAGGAAGGAAGCCGCAAGGACGGCAGCCGGCGCCTCGTGGTAAGGAAGGACAGACGCGATTAACGCAGGCTGCTTTTTACTTCCCTGTTGGTTTTATAAGAGACATAAGCATATTCCAGCAGCGAAGCCAGGTATCGCCCTCAATTCTGAGCGGAGTAAGATTCAGGGACGTCGCGCTGTGGGAAACATGGGCCAATAAATTAACAAAGGCTTCAATATCTACCGGCTCTATTTTGCCAAGTTCGACCATACGCTCCAGCAGCAATCTGGGCCTTGGCTTGACTCTTTCCATGACCAAAGCATTTATCTGCTCCACGCTTTCAGGGTTGATCATGGTTTCGCGGGTGGCGATAATATATATCCGATTCATTATTTCCTGCAATTCAGGCTTCCAGTCGAAAAGCAAATTTTTCAGAACCACATCAGGCGGCTCGGTCTCCGCCAGTTGGAGCAATTTATCAATATCCGGCGCTGCAGCATTCCACTGCTCATCGTAAAATTCGAATATTGCATCAAGAATCGCTTTTTTTGATTCAAAATGATTATAAATCGACGACGACTTTATGCCGACTGCTTCTGAGATGTCGCGTACAGAAACTTCCTTGTAGCCGTCCCGTGAAAAGAGCTCGACTGATACTTTTAAAATTCTGTCTTTCGTGGATTCTGGTGTTTTACCGGGAGCCGGGCTTTCAATATTACTGTTCACAGTTTTGTTCCTGTATTTTTGTTTTGCGTAACTGCAGGGTTAGAACTCCTGCAAGCGCCAATACTGAAGCTGTGCAAAAGATATACAGTGTTCTGATACCCGTAAGAGCTGCTGTTGTCTGAACGGCGGCTTGCGGTGAATAATTGACAAATGCCAGAACTGCCCCCGTGATCACGCTGGCAATGCCGACGCCGATTGTTGAGCTAAGATTCATTCCCGCCGCAAGAATTTCGCTCAGGCTGATATTTAGCCGTGTTCTTACTTCATCGGAAAATGCGGCTAACATGGTAAAGATCATATTGGAGGCGATGGCGGTTAACATGCCGTAAAGCACGACGCAGGCAGCCAGTGCGTAAAGCCGGTTTCCTGCCGCCAGCATAAGGAGGCTGCAGCACGAGCCTGCAAAAAGACCGAAGACAATCAACGACTCTTTCTTTGCATACTTCAGGAGCCTTGGTATAACAGGCTGCATGGCAAGCGGTGAAAAAAGACCGGCCGAGATGATCACCGGCATCATATCAGGTTGTTTCATTATGTGCGTTAAATAGTAATATGTCGTCATATTTTTGAACGCATCTGCCATAAAATAAAGAAGGAATATGGTAAAGAACAGCAGTATCCGTCTGTTTTGCACTATGGCACCAAAGACATCTTTTATGGCGGGCTTGACACTTGGTTCACTATAGTGCTGTTCCTTCAAACGGAAATAACCGTTATATATGAGCGGCACGGCAATGATCGCATACAATATCAGCGTAAGCGCAATGCCTTTGTTTCTGTCGCCGCCGCCCAGGAAACCGGCAAGCGGCAGCATAAATGTACCGACAACAATAAATGCAAATATGGAGCAGCTGTTGGAAACAGCCATGAATTTTGACCGGTTAACATCATGTTTGACAAGATAGGGAAGCATGGCTGTGGTAGCCACATTCAAAACCGAGTAGCTGAATTCGCAGATTAAAAGCATAACAGCGGTGTAAATAAACCTGACAGAAATACTAATAAAAGGCGTCATGCCAAATGCCGCAAGGCCTATGGCAAAGGGCAGCGCGCACCATTTGTAGTATGGGCGGTATTTCCCGTCTTTAAAACGGTTACGGTTAATGAAAATTCCAATCGCCTGGTTGTCTGCCGCATCGAATAAACGGTAGAAAACCATAAAAACCGCCGTTACTGCCGGGGAAATCAACGCTATGTCGGTAAAAAACATCATCAGGTAGTATGATGAAAACGCCAGGAAGATATATGAGGCAAACTGCACTCCGCCGAATGAAAGCATCTCGATTGTGTCAGTTTTCTCAGCCTTTTTATCGTCCATGTCGCTAATTTAATTATAGCACAGAGAAAGGCTCACCGCAACGCGCGATGGTTAGTTGTTAACCAAATCTTTTCATTTTTTCCGGCAGCGCCTTGTTAAGAATAATGCCGACTATGGCTGCAAGGGCCAGGGAAGAAATGGTGATGCTGAACGAACCGACATTGATGGGCAGTTCCGCTCCTCCAAGCCCCAATACAAGAACAACTGCCGCAATTAACAGATTCCTGGATTTCTTAAAGTCAACCCTGTTTTCCACCAGGGTACGTGCGCCTACAGCCGCAATCATGCCGAACAGTACAATGGAGATGCCTCCGATAACTGCGCCGGGTATGGTTGCGATAATGGCGCTGAGTTTTGGAATAACGCCCAGCAGAATTGCAAAGCAGGCGGCAATGCGCATAACGACAGGGTTATACTGCCGTGTAAGCGCCAGGACGCCGGTGTTTTCAGAATAGGTTGTATTGGCAGGGCCGCCAAGCATTGCGGAGATACTTGTTGCAATGCCATCGCCCAATAAGGTTCGCGGCAGGCCGGGGGATTTAATAAAGTCTTTATTGCATGTCGCGCTTATTGCAATTACATCGCCAATGTGTTCGATCATTGTTACAATTGCTACCGGCGCAACAATCATAATGGCATTTAAATTAAATTTGGCAACGGTAAAGGCGGGAATGCCAATCCAGTCTGCATTTATAACCGGGGTAAAATCAACATTTCCGGTAAAAAAAGCAATAAGATAGCCGCCAACAAGACCGCATAAAACCGGCAGCACCTGAATAAAGCCCCTTGTAAAGACCGCCACCGCGGCTACGATGGCAAAGCTGGCAAATGCCAGAAGCCAGTTTTCTGAAGCGCCGCCGATGGCAACAGGCGCGAGAGTCAGGCCGATAATTATAATAATCGGCCCGGTTACTACGGGCGGAAAAAAACTGATTATACGGTCTGGGCCGAAGATGTATACAAGCAGCGCCAATATCAGATAAACAAGGCCGGCTATTACAATGCCCCCCTGAGCATAGGGCAGCCCGTATATCCCCCCTACTGCAGCGATTGGTGCGATAAACGCAAATGAAGAGCCCAGAAATACGGGGACTTTACCGCTGGTAACCAGATGGAAAAACAATGTCCCTATGCCTGCCATAAATAACGCAACGGATATATCCAGCCCTGTCAGTATGGGAACAAGTATTGTTGCCCCAAACATGGTAAACGCATGCTGAACACCAAGTACCACTTTTTTACCAGCAGTTAAATCGTCCTGATACTTTTCAAAAATTGCCATTGTTTTCCCCCTTGTAATGGAAACCAGCCGGCTGCTCCGGGCTCTGGCTGTATTTTACCTGCTCATGCAAAGTTGTGCCAAGACCCTGTTTAGCGGCTGCCATTTCCGTATTCTCTATGAACAGAGTATGATATAATAGGCATAAATATATGAAGCAGACAAAATTGGACAAATTGGTAGATATCCTGAAAGACGCGCCGGATGAAGTCTTTATTCAGCCCCACAATGTGCCCGATCCTGATGCAATCGCTTCCAGTCTTGGCATGTACTATCTTCTTTCACAAAGAGGCATTAAAAAACTTGCAATCGTTTATGATCAGGAAATTGAAAAAGCCAATTCACTTAGAATGCTGGAGTTATTCAATGTACCGATAATCCAGGCAGCGGACGCCCTTACCCTGGGCACGGAAGACTGGGCGGTACTCATTGATTCTCAAAAGGGAAATGCCAACATTACCGATCTTCCCACGGACGAAGTGGCTGTGATTGATCACCATGAATACAGGGGAGACATGGGTTATCGTTTTATTGATGTCCGCCCGGACGTGGGAAGCTGCAGCTCCATTGTGGCGGAGTGGTTTTTTGAAAACAATATTGAACCGCCCAGGCATATTGCAACGGCCCTTCTTTACGGGATATTTATGGATACCGACAACCTCACCCGCGGCGCCTCCGATTTTGATATAAACATGTTTTACCGGCTTTACAATCTTTCCGACATTGACATGATAGTGGAACTAAAGGGAAATGAAATTTCTGTAAGGGATCTTGAGTTATATGCTGATGCTTTTAAAACCGTAGAAATTTATGACGAGCTTGCGTTTTTGCGGCTCAGGAATGTAAACGATTCCCTTTTGGGAGCCGCCGGCGATATTGTCGTGAGCGTATCTGGAGTAAACATTGTTGTCGCGTATGCAGTGCGGGAAAACGGAGTAAAACTTTCGATAAGGAGTACCTCCGGTAAAATAAAGGCGAACGATCTCGCCAGATACCTTACCGATGGCTGCGGAATTGGCGGCGGCCACGATAACATGGCGGGCGGCTTTATCGCCGGCGGCAACCTGAGCGCTTCCCGTTCACTGGACACTTTTATCAAACACCGCGCCATTGCGTACTATGAGAAATATTCGCAGTAGACGGCACAGGGGTTAGGCGAATATTTTTACGCCTGACAGGTATATGCGCAATTTGTCTATAACTTCTTCAAAATTCAGCGGTTTGCCAATGTGCCCGTTCATGCCGACCTCGTAGCACTTTTCTATATCCTCGCGGAATACGCTCGCTGTCATTGCAATAATGGGAATTTGCTCTACCGAAAGTTCCCCTTCTATTGCCCGAATGCGTCTGGTTGCTTCAAAGCCGTCCATTTCCGGCATTTGTACATCCATTAAAATGGCATCATATTTATCCGGCTCTTCGCTGAACATTCGGACAGCCTCTTTTCCGTTTTCCGCACAACTTATCTCCAGTTGTGTCGGCTCAAGCAGCGTTAATACAATTTCGCGATTTATCTCCACATCTTCAGCCAAAAGAATGTGTTTACCGGCGAAGATTCCGTTTATATCCGTATGTTCTGTTTTTAAATCCTGCTGCTCATGTTCCATTTCCGTACTACGCTTCGCCTGTATTGTAAAAATAAAAGAAGATCCTTTATCCGGCTCGGACTCTATCCATATACTGCCGCCCATCATCTCTACAATATTCCTGGAGATTGAAAGACCCAGTCCGGTACCTCCGAACTTGCGTGTAGTACAGGCATCAGCCTGCACGAAAGAGGTGAACAGGCGTTTTTGCTGTTCAGGAGTTACGCCAATTCCGGTATCGGTTACAGCGATTTTTATGGTACAACTGTTATCATTTTCATTAATCAGGCGGGCATCGAAACTGATGGATCCGTTTTCGGGAGTGAATTTTACGGAGTTACCAAGCAAATTTGTAATAACCTGCACAAGACGCTGATCATCGGCGATTAATAAATCGGGAATTGCCGGATCGATGTTCATGCTGAAGTTTTGTTTTTTCTGTTCCATACGGTAGTTAACATTGTTTATCGCACGATGGACAGCCCATTCAAAATTGAACTCCTGCGGGGAAAGATCAAATTTATTTGCTTCAATTTTTGACATATCAAGAATATCATTAATAACACCCAGAAGGTGCTGCGAGGCATCTTCAATTTTAGAAAAACAATAGTTCTTTTTTTCAGTATTTTCCGAAGAAATTCCTATGTTTGTCATTCCGATTATGGTATTAAGCGGTGTGCGTATTTCATGGCTCATATTCGCAAGAAAAATTGATTTTGAGCGGTTGGCCATCTCTGCTTCCTGTTTTGCATTCTTTTCCAAATCGGTAACATCCTGAACAATTTTGACAAAACCCGAAGTCTTCCCGTTAGTGTCATGCAATGCCTCAATATCAACATGGTATGAAATATTGTTGTATGTGAAGTGTGTATGCTTGGTACCTTGTCTTGCCAGCACTATGCTGCACTCGGGAGTTTTACATTTATTGTTTGCCCATCTATTGCATTGTATGCCCATTATGTCGTCACGTTTTTTTCCCAGAAGGTTTTCCAGTGCGTTGTTTACAAATGTCCAGTTCATGTTTTCATCTGTTACGGAAATCATGAACGGCATGGCATCAAGTATGGAACTGAAAAATTTTCCCTGGTTTTCGAGCTTGTTTTTTTCCTGTAATAACATCTGCCTCATCAGTACCAGTAACGATATGGAAACAAATAATAAAATACTCGGCAGTATTGTAACATAAGACATAATGGCTGTTATTTCCATATACATGAAAATATGGAAATTATTGAGGGCAGGCAAGTAAAAAAAACGGCAAATTCAGCCGAAAATCATAGGGATGTCCGCTTTTATTTCCGGAAAACAGAGTTTTTTGATTTTTCTGGCCGGTTTATGTATTGCAGCCGGAATAGTGTTTCTCTCAAATTATTTATTGGCAGGCCCAAGGCTCGGCCCGCATTATGACTTTTTTTTAAACCGCCGCCAGCCGCCTGTTTCCGGGGAAATTCTCCTTGTCGGTACCGGTGAAAACGTGGATAACAGCGACATGTATACCGTATTAATGACTTTAACCGAGCTTGATGCATCGGATTTAATTTTTCTTGCGCAGATTTCCGGTACATCTTCTCCCATATTGGGGAATGAGTGGGAAATCCGCCAGCGTTTTAACGATGAATTTAATCTGATTGGAAACAATATCAGCAATCTTTTTGAAGGGATTAGAACCGGCTCGGTCCGGCCGCTTGAGGCGCCCGGTTATGTAGAGACACTTGTGGAATTGACCCGGAACGGCAGAGACAGATTGACTTCCGCACTTATTGCCGGTAACGAGGAACTGGATCGTCTGACAAGGGTTTTCGGACATGTGTGGGAAGCTGGGGATATCAAGGCGGCGCCGGAAGACAGTCCCTGGTATGTAAGCCCGCGGCTGGATCGCGGAGGGAAACTCAGAAGGATCGCGCCTGTTTTAATGGCCGATACAGAGGGAAATAATCCATTGGTTGTTGAACACCTTGTCTACCGCAGCCTGCAATCACGCTGGGCATCTTCAGAGATTGAATTTGCCGAGCATGGGCCGGTTCTGGCGATTCATAAAAAAGACGGAACTGAATTAAAAATTCCGCTCGATAAAAACGGAAACATTTTATTGGATTCCAGCGCTCTGCAATTTAAGCATATTGATATTGACAGTTTTCGGGAGTACGAAGAAGCCGATCGAAATATGCGAAGGCTGCTGAAAGAAGCTGAAGATATCGGGGCTTTTTCCAAAACAAGACCGGAAAGAGTACCCCTGTACCTGCACGATCACGCCGTTGTTCTGCGGGAGGAATTGCTTAATTCGCCCGAACAGGAAGTAAAGGCGGCCTGGATAGCCGCACGCGATGATTACTTTCTGAGCCTCGAAGATTTTCTTTACGGCAGTGCGGAAACAACGCTTGTTAACGGATATGAAGAAATTATCGCCGTCGAAAATCTTAACGAAGAAAATATTGCCAGGCTTGTCAGTCTAAGAGACGAGTTGATCCGTTGTTTTGCCGCAATGCGTGAAAAATATCTGGAACTTGCCGCCCTGCGGGGCTTTTTAAGCGGCGAAGCTGCTGCATCTTACTGCATTATGGGCCAGGTTTTTGCGCAAAGCCCGGCAGATGCCTCGGCGCTGCTGGCAAACGCCCTTCTTACCGGCGGCCATATTATTCCCGGGCAAAACCGCTACATTCTTTTTTGGTCGCTCGGCGCTGTTTTTTTTATCATGTTGATCGTACACGCGCTGCGGCCGGCTGTAATGCTTACTGTCGGTTTGATTGCCGCCGCTCTTTGCGCCGCCGGTTTTGGCTGGAGTTTTATTACCAGCGCATACTGGATCGATCCGGCAATTGCCTGCGTCGGATGTATTTTCGGGATCATGTTTATATTCTGTGTTAAAACCGCGATAAGAAGGAATGGGGCCAGAAATTTCCGCTTTGCATACAGCCATGTTGTTTCAAAACCTGTTATGAAGGAACTTGTACGCAGGGGCAGGCCTTTGTTATCCGAAACAATTATCGAGCATGCTGCCATAATTGCCCTTAAAGACCCGTCCATGCCCGGCATGGAAGACAAGGAAGAGCCGGCCCATGCCGCGGACACCCTTGCCCAGTTCCGCGCAAAGGTGCGTGATATCTTTACCAATGCCGGAGCGGTTATTATCAGCTATGAGGGCGGCACAGTGCTGGCCTGCTTTGGTTCGCCGCCGCAGCGCATTTATTCGGACAGATTCGACGAAGAAGAAATCAGCTGCAACCCGGCGCTTAATGCCGTCAGGCTGGTTACCGAACTGCTGCGTAACAGTACGATTAACTGGCATTTCGGAATGGATTCAGGGGATTGCGCGTTTTCATGGTCGCCGGAAACCGGCTATACCGCTAACGGCCGTGCAGTGGTGCGCGCCAGGCTTTTGTTGTCTATGACTTCCCGCTTCCAGGTACGCTCAATAGTCGCCGATTCGGTAAGGGAATATCTTAACCAGCCGGCGCGCAAACTGGGCGCCATGCGGCAGGGCGACGGCGGCCGCGAGTACTTTTACGAGTTAAAGTGATCTGTATCAAGATAATCAGTTAAAAGGTGAAGCGCCTGGAGTGGCGAACTGGAATTCCCTCAAATTCCCCGGCGTTTTTGAAGAACTCTTTTAGTCCATCGGGAACGGTCTCGTCCGGTACATTACCCGAAATGGTCAGCCGTCCGGTCTCGGCCCTCTTTTTCCCCAGGTGGAAAATATAATTTACAGATTCGGAAATAACCGCGCCTGTTTTTCCCGGAGCCTGAAAGACCGTCTGCCCGTAGTGCAGGGCAAAAGTAAATTCCACCGGAACTGATATTCCCAGCTTTTCTATTACGATTAGACGGCTGTCCAGAATTATCCTTAGAGCCGCTTCGATAACGGCTGCAGCATTGGCAGTTCTTGGCGGAACCAGAAAGAGGCTTGAATCCTCTGTTTCCATCCAGAGCAGGGGGGCAGCCTCATTAAGCCTCTGCTGCAATTCTCCCCGCAGCCGCATTCGATATGCGCTGAAAGCGGCGTCCCCCACCAGTAAGCGCAGGTTTGACTTTCCCAAAAGTGATACAAAAAGAAAAAAGAAATTTCCTTTTGTTCCCGAGCGTACTGATTTCCAGCCTTCGAATTTACCGGCGGGCAATTTCTGCCCTTTCTTTTTTTCGGTTATGGCTTTATCGCCGCTTCTTTTTCCCGACCAGGAGAGCGCCGCGTCGAAGCGTTTTTTATTCAGGCCCTTTTTAACTGCGGTTTGCCCAATATAATCGCATGCGCCGTCAAAAAAGAACGCTGCGGGATCCTCGGCTGTTCCTTTCGGATCGATAATACCCCAGAAACCGCCGCCTTTTTTAAGTTTTCCAATGGCTTTTTTCCGATCAGACGGTGCAAGGCCGTAAATGTCCAGATACGCCTGATCCCCTTCTTTTAATGCAAATCTGGCCGGCATCTGCGGCAGCAGTTCGGCCCAGGTATTTTTTTTGGCGGATAACAGACTGCGCCTTATGGCGGCGGCGTTTTTGGATGAAAATATATAGATCATTTTTCCATTCCCACTTTATACAGACGGTGCTTGCGGCCCAGTTTAAATTTTTCTTCGCTAAAAAGATTTCCTGTGATCTGGTCCATGGTTATATAAAGATTGGACGATATGCAAAGCGCGTTGTTTGCCGCCAATGTTTCCAGAATTGCCGCCTCCTTGGCTGTTTCATTCTTCAGTCTCTCTGTTTCGCTGTCTGAGTACCGTACATGGCCGATGTGGGCGCCGAGCCTCAGGTTAATTGGGCTGTTAAGCGGATTGTGCAGACGATTGTAAAAAAAGAGTTCGTGGATTATCTCCATTCCGGCGAAAACGGCCATTTTTTCCATTTCCCCAAAAAGAAAGGCGGCGAGGGCTCCGTCCCCCTCCCATGACCAAAGCCTTCCATGGCGGTTAACAACCACGCGGCTAATAATATTGCGCATATCCTGGTAGGCCTGCTCGACTTTGGAAATGGAATTGTTTTTTACCAGCGCCGAATTTCCGGCAATGTCCATTCGCAGCAATGTCATTTTTCTTTCGTCGCCCTCGTTAAGCCTGCCCCAGTTGGCCCTTATCTGCTCACGGTGGTTTTCAAAAAACTGTCCGGATACCTTGTCAAAACTGTAACCTTCATCAACAAGGTTAGCCACCACATTTTTCAGGCCTTTCAGGTCGTACCTGCGCCCCATAAAGCCTGCCGTATCAATTTGAATCAGTTTTTCCACAAAATCGACATATCGTCCGTCTTCTACCATGTCTGCTACTATGCGTTCTGCGGCATCCTGATTCGCAATTGGCATTCCTTCTTTAAGTCCGGTCCTCCTGTAGATGTTATAACCGGGATCAACCTCCCGCGCAAAACGGATCATCATGTCGACGGGGAGGGAAAGGTGGAGGCATTTTTTACAACAAATTGTGTTTAAATATTTTATTTTCATAGCTGATAAAACTCCCCTGGCGCCAGGTTTTACTGATGCCAGGGGGCTGCTTTTTATTTTATCAATATAAACTCAACACGGCGGTTTTTCCACCAGTTGTCCCGATCCTCAAACTCTGCCACGGGGCTTGAGCCGCCGGCTCCAATGGAACTCAACCGGCTTCGGGCGACGCCGTTGCGGACAAGCAGGTCAACCACCGCTCTTGCCCTGGCCTCGCTGAGACGACGCAGTTCGGTTTCCTCGCGGTCCCGTTCCGGTCCGCGCGGGAATGTGGGATTGGCATGGCCTTCCACCTGTATCCTGTAATCCCTGAACTTATTCAGAATCTGGGCAAGGCGCCGCAGTATGCGGTTGTTATTATCAACTACATCCCTTTCCAGCCCCTCAAAATCGGCAAAGTTGGGTCTGAACACGATAGACGGTATCTGTATCTTCAGCCGGTCACCGTCACGGATTACCAGAACATCTACACCAATCCTTCCTTCAGCAGAGCTTGAATTGCCAAGTGCATCTTCTGCCGTGAAGGTATACGGATAATCAGTAGCTGACTGTACAAGTTCACCCCTGGCGCTCCTGCCGTCCCATATAAGCTGTGCGGCTGGATTACCCCGTCCCTCAAAACGGCGGAACTCAAGATAGGGAGGCTCCGGCTCGCGTATTACAAAACTCCAGCCCGCGATTGGCGATGCATCTATTGCCGACAATCTGATGTAAAGTTCGTCATCTTCACCGTCATTATCGGGACTGAAGAATTCCGGAGCGGTGGAAGCTGAGAGTTCCGGCCCTGTTACGTCTACCATTACCGTTGTTGCCGTTGTCCTTACCGTATCTCCTCTTGTATAACTTACGGTCAGTTCGGGAGTATACACGCCCTCGCGGATTAGGCCCCGTTCATCAAGGCCGTTCCAGCTCTGTGTTGATGGTACATTCGCCCCTCCGGAGAATGTTCGTGTAACGGCGCCCGTTTCGTTCCTTAGTTCAAGTCTCCAGTTTTCTACACCGTCGGTTAAGGAGAGGTGAATGTTGAAATCTACGAGTGTCATATACTCGCCTATTTTAGGCGCAATGGCAGAAACAGAACTGGTAACAAAAACGCCCGCTTCCCGTGTATCCAGGATTATGTTATTCAAGGCCGCATCGGCGGAATTTTGTGCGCGGTCTGTTGCGCCTATCCTGTAACTGTAAACCCCGTCAGGAGCGACCCGCCCCGAATCGTCCCTGCCGTCCCAAACCCGCTGCCTGGGGCTGCCGCTTTCGTTTTCAAAAGACCGTATTTTTACTCCGGCGGCGTTGTATATACCGCTTTCCCAGGCGTCTTCTTCAGAACCGCGGGGCACGAAGGTGATTGTATCTCTTTCGCCAACGCCTCTTGGATTAAATATCCTTTGGGTGTCGCTCATGCTGTCTACGCTGATTTCCGGAGGAATATTCTTTAACACAACTGTGTAAACGGGGCTGACCGCCGTATTATCGCTGTCGTCAGTAGAAGTGATTGTAAAGTAATAGTTGCCGTCAGCAGCCAAATCTCCCTCATTACGGAGCCCGTCCCAGCGGATTGTCGGCGGAACATCTATCTGCCTCTTAACTGCGAAAAGACGGGAGAAGAAGTTCCTAAATCCCCTGGATTCATCTCTTAGTTCTTTATTCTCGATTGTGCGTACCACATTGCCTTCTTCGTCTTTTATCTCTACCGTCCAGCTTACGACATATTTGTCATCGGTTATGTCTATCGGGAATTCCAGGAAATCCGCCTTACCATCATTATTGGGCGAGAAATATTCTGTTTCCGAATAATCAGTTTCTATTATAGGGGGCTTTTTGTCAGTCAAGCCCACATACCATGTCGCTCCGGCGCCAATGGCGGTAACACCTTCATAAAGCGGTTTGAATGCGGTATCTATTTTCAGATCGCCGTCAGATGGAAGCCTTCCCCCCGCAATTCTCTCTCCCTTCGACGGAAGAATGATGTTGACTCCAAGCCCGATAGAGGGAATCGCCGGAAATGCAGTGCTTTTTTCGGCAAGTTCCCGCGCGTTTAATCCGGAGCCACCCGGCCATGAAAGTGATAGGGATATAAGTTCCGCTATGGTCATATCAATTCCGGCCTTGAAGATCAGGCTTGTTTGGGGAAAGTAAAAGATAGAAGGAACTCCCAAATCACCTTTGACATTCAGCACAAAGGGATCGCGTTTGCCGTCTCTTCCCTCGATACGAAGAAGGTCAAATGAGACCCCGCCCATCGGTGTAAACCAGGTGGGAAAGTAGCTCTTGCCCATGCCCCGCATTACAACGGCCCATGTAAAATTGTGCAAAATTCCCAGCGAGCCTGTATTGTAGCGGAAGCCCAGATCCGCCGAAAGCGTCCAGTCCGCTCCGGCGCCTACATTGAGTCCCGCGCCCACGGACATTCCGGAGTATATTTCCTTGGCGGCGAACAAATTGCCGCTTATTGTTCTGTCTATCGGGAAAATATCAAAATCGGGGCCTTCATCGAATGGGCGCCCGATATACCGCATTGAACCGCCGAAAACACCGTATCTTGAAGGAAACAGCGCTCCGCCTTCGATAGCGTGCAGATATCCGTCTTCCTTGCCCAAACCCGGGATCGCAAGATAGCCCACATCAAAGACAATCCGCGACTCCGCACCGCCCTGGGCCGGATTAAGAGCGCTTGCCGGCGCCCCGCCGGTTGTTGTTGTAAAACCGCCCGGCCCGGCTATATTCGGGGCATATAAATCGGGAACCGCATCGGCGCCAAAAGGCGACTTGGGCGGCCCTTCAGCGTAAAGCCCCGTTGATAAAATAAGGATTAAAACGGACAGCAGAGTGAGTGTTTTTGAATGCGGCCCGTTCCATTTTGTTGTATTAAGTTGAAGCATTTTCACCTCCCTTTGATGCTCACATTATAGCTTTTATCAAAGTTTTTTTCTACTTGTTCAGGGATAAATAATTTCTGATTTTTTTTCTTAAAGCCACTTGATCTTTTTTTTTCTTTTTGGTAGATTTCAGTATTCAATCCTCACGTTTTGTTGGGGTGGATTTTTGCGCTCTTTACCGGTGGATGCTGAACACCGCAGGGCCTGGTGGCGTAAGCTGCGTGCCTGTATGAGCCAATAGGAATTTAAGGAGTTTTTTGCGAATGCCTACCATTAATCAACTGGTTCGTTTTGGACGTCAGCAGGTAACCTTAAAGACGAAATCGCCGGCTTTACATTCCTGCCCCCAAAAGCGGGGGGTTTGTACGCGCGTTATGACTGTAACGCCTAAAAAGCCGAATTCGGCGCTGAGAAAGGTTGCCAGGGTGCGGCTTTCCCATGGAACCGAAGTAACGGCATATATTCCCGGAATCGGACACAATTTACAGGAACATTCGGTAGTTTTGGTCAGGGGCGGAAGGGTAAAGGATCTTCCCGGAGTACGGTATCATATTATTCGGGGCGCGAAAGATACCCTGGGCGTAACGGATCGCAAGCGCGGCCGGTCAAAATACGGTGCGAAAAGGCCCAAGGCGTAGGATAATATGGGAAGGAAGAAAAAAACCATTGACCGGGGAATTACCCCGGATTCGAAATACAACAGCGTGGTGGTTTCAAAATTTGTAAACCGGATGATGTGGGAAGGGAAGCGCTCAATTGGTCTGCGTATAGTTCACGATGCGCTGGGGATTCTCCAGACAAAGGCGGATAAGGAGCCGCTTGAGGTTTTCCTTAAAGCCCTGGATAATGTAAAACCGGTAGTTGAGGTAAAATCCCGCCGTGTCGGCGGCGCTACCTACCAGGTTCCGGTGGAGATACGGGAATCCAGGCGTGAGGCCCTGTGCATGAGGTGGATAATCAATGCCGCCCGCGCCCGTTCCGGTCACAGCATGGGCGACCGGCTTGCAGCGGAACTGCTGGATGCGTATAATAATACAGGTACCGCTTTCAAGAAGAAAGAGGATACACATAAAATGGCCGAAGCCAACAAGGCTTTTGCCCATTACAGATGGTGAGATAAAAACGAAAGTTTTTACATAATCGGGACGGGGTTTCCAAACCGATCATCGGCGTTGATGAGACAGGTGGAACGGGACAGTAGTACGTTTCTTCCCTATAAATCAATAGACGCTGAATATGCCGACGGAATGTTATTCCGGCGGTCTTGTAATTTTGCGAGTTTTTTTTAAGTGACCATTAAGGAGGACACGAAATGGCCAAGGATAAATTTAATCGGACTAAGATCCACGTTAATGTCGGAACCATTGGTCACGTTGACCATGGTAAAACCACGCTTTCTGCCGCTATCACCCAGTATTGCGCGAAAAAATTCGGTGATAAGGCAATGAAGTTTGATGAGATTGATAATGCTCCGGAGGAAAAAGCCCGCGGTATCACTATCAATACAAGGCACCTGGAATACCAGTCTGACAAGCGGCATTATGCGCACATCGACTGCCCCGGACACGCCGACTACATCAAAAACATGATCACCGGCGCCGCCCAGATGGACGGAGCTGTTCTGGTTGTGTCTGCGCCGGATTCGGTTATGCCCCAGACAAGGGAGCATATCATTCTTGCCCGTCAGGTCGGCGTTCCGAATATGGTCGTCTTTCTTAACAAGGTAGACCTGGTAGACGATCCTGAACTGCTCGAGCTGGTCGAGGAAGAAATCAAAGACGTGCTGACCCAGAATGGCTTCCCCGGCGATAAGATTCCTATTATCAGGGGTTCTGCTTTCAAAGCCATGGAGGATCTCAATTCAGGTACAGAATCCGACAGTACCAACTGTGTAGTAGAGCTGCTTAATGCAATGGACTCCTACTTCCCCGATCCTGTTCGTGATGCGGACAAGCCCTTTATCATGCCGATTGAGGACGTGTTTACAATTTCCGGGCGCGGCACCGTTGTTACGGGCAAGATTGAGCGCGGTATGCTCAAGCTGAACGAAGAAGTCGAGATTGTCGGTATCAGACCGACAAAGAAAACTGTCGTTACCGGAATCGAAATGTTTAACAAATTACTTGATGAAGGTCAGGCGGGCGATAACGTAGGAACACTGCTTCGCGGCATCGATAAAAAAGAAGTTGAGCGCGGTCAGGTTCTTGCCAAGCCGGGATCAATTCTGCCTCACAGTAAATTCAAAGGCCAGATATATTGTCTGTCCAAAGAAGAAGGCGGACGCCACAGTCCGTTCTTTACCGGTTACAGGCCTCAGTTTTATTTCCGTACCACTGATATTACCGGTACTGTAAAACTTCCCGAAGGCAAGGAAATGGTAATGCCCGGCGATAATTCCGAAATCATCGGCGAGTTGATCCATCCCATTGCAATGGAAAAGGGGCTTCGTTTTGCTATCCGTGAAGGCGGTAAAACCGTCGCTTCCGGTCAGGTTACGGATATAATCGAGTAGGGGTAATTCATGGCTAAGGAAGGGATTCGCGTACGGTTACGCGGTTTCGATGTTGAGTTAATTGATCAAAGCGCGAAATCAATCGCTGTGGCAGTACAAAAAGCCGGAGCGAAAGTTACCGGACCGATTCCGCTGCCGACCCGCATTAACAAGGTTACGGTACTGCGTTCACCGCATGTGAACAAAAAAGCCCGTGAGCAGTTTGAGATGCGGACCCATAAACGATTGATAGATATTGTAAATCCCACTGCGGAAGTTATGGATTCTTTAATGAAACTGGAACTTCCCGCAGGCGTGGATGTTGAAATTAAACAGTAACCGGAGTACAGCAATGTTGGGGCTACTAGCCAAAAAAGTGGGCATGACACAGGTTTTCGACGATGAGGGCAACCTTACACCCGTTACGGTGATGAGGGTTGATCCGAATATTGTCATTGCCCATAAAACAAGTGATAAAGACGGCTATAGCGCCGTTGTTGTCGGTGTAAACGAAAAAAAGAAAAATCGGGTGTCCAGGCCTTATGCCGGTCAGTTTCCGGAAAATGTTACTCCCAAAAAGCGGATCAAGGAACTCAGGGACTTTGAAAAAGAGGTTGCTGTGGGAGATGCGCTGGGAGTGGAAGTATTCGAAGGTGTGCGCTATGTGGATGTTTCCGGTGTTTCCAAGGGAAAGGGTTTTCAGGGCGTTGTCAGGCGTTACGGTTTCAGCGGCGGGCGCAAGACCCACGGTTCCAAATTTCACCGTGAACCGGGCTCTACCGGTCAGGCAACTTATCCGCATAAAACTTTCAAGAATGTAAAATTACCAGGTCATATGGGCAATGAAAATGTAACGGTTTTATCGCTTAGGGTAGTTAAAACAGATCCTGAAAAACAGCTGATTATGGTTCGGGGTTCTGTTCCCGGTATTAACAAGGGCCTTGTTTTTGTCCGGGCCGCGGTGAAAAAGTAGGCGGTAAGCAATGAATTGTACAGTGTATTCAAAAGAAGGCAAGGAATTGCGGTCGATTGCTTTGGACGATGAAGTCTTCGGCCTTCCGGTAAATGAGGACTTGATCTGGTATGCCATTAACAATGAGCTTGCCAACAAGAGGCAGGGGAACGCCAGCACCAAGGGACGCGGTGAAATTCACGGCTCCAATGCAAGACCTTACAAACAGAAGGGAACAGGCCGTGCCAGGCGGGGTGATAAAAAATCGCCGATTCTTGTTGGGGGCGGAACAATCTTCGGGCCGAAACCCAGGGATTATTCCTATTCGATACCAAAGAAAACAAAGCGGCAGGCGATGAAAACCATTTTAAGTTTAAAGGCCCAAAGCGACACAATAAAAATTATCGAAGATTTTTCAATTGAATCCGGAAAAACAAAGGATCTCGCAGGTCTCTTGAGCAACTT
The DNA here is from genome assembly GCA_009777535.1 of Treponema sp. Taxonomy (GTDB): domain Bacteria; phylum Spirochaetota; class Spirochaetia; order Treponematales; family Breznakiellaceae; genus WQXQ01. The sequence continues at coordinate 53,465 of WRLP01000011.1, read as the reverse complement.
TAATCCCGGAACGCGAACGGTATTAATTCTTAAAGACGACGATGCCATGATCAAGCGGGCTGCTTCCAACATTCCATGGCTTAGTTACCTTTCGTATAACCGTCTGCGGGCGCATGATTTGTTCTATGGCCGGCAGGTTTTAATGCTCGAGACTGCCGCCAAAAACCTCAACGATTTTTACGGCCCCGGCGCCAAGGAGGCCGCGCAATGATACAGTACGAGGATATTTTGCTGGAGCCGGTTCTCTCCGAAAAAGCAAACTTGCTGCGCGAGCAGGGAAAATATGTATTCAGGGTTGATCCACGGGCGAACAAGATTCAAATTAAGGAAGCAGTACGCAGGCTGTTTAATGTGAATCCGGTTTCCTGCACGGTAATGGTGGTTGGGGGTAAGCCCAAGCGTCTGCGTAACAGGCCTGGCTATACATCAAGCTGGAAAAAAGCCATTGTAAGGCTTCCAAAAGATGAGAAGATCGGAATCTTCGAGGGCGTGTAGGAGCATATAGGATATTATGGGAATTAAAACTTATAAACCAATTACCGCCGGAATGCGGCAGTGGACGAGCCTTGATTTTTCTGAACTTAGCAAGGGTGTAAAACCGGAGAAATCACTTACTGTTGGCCATACCGATAAATCCGGTAGGTCGCGAGGGCGTATTAGTGTGCGCCACAAGGGCGGCGGCCACAAGCGCCGTTACCGCATTATTGATTTTAAGCGTGATAAGATCGGCATTCCCGGTAAGGTTGCTTCCATCGAATATGATCCCAACCGCAGCGCGAATATCGCCCTAATCAATTATAAAGACGGCGAAAAGCGCTACATCATTGCACCCAAGGGTCTGGCTGTCGGAGCCGTTATTGTCAGCGGTCCGAATGCCAAGGTCGAGGCGGGTAACGCCATGCCGCTGGAAAATATTCCACTGGGTTTTTCGGTTTACAATATTGAGCTGACCCTTGGAAAAGGCGGGCAAATGGCCCGCTCGGCCGGCTCCGGCGCTGTCATTGCCGCCAAGGAAGGCGATTATGTTACCCTTAAACTGCCGTCCGGCGAAGTACGCATGGTGCTGAAAAAGTGTTATGCGACAATCGGGACCGTTGGTAACGAGGATCACATGAACACCTCGCTGGGCAAGGCGGGCCGGAAGCGCTGGCTGGGCATACGTCCGACCGTCCGCGGCATGGCCATGAACCCTGTGGATCATCCCCATGGTGGCGGTGAGGGAAAGAGCAAGGGTAAACACCCGGTTACTCCCTGGGGCAAGCCGACAAAGGGATACAAGACCCGCAGAAAGCAAAAGCCTTCATCCAGGTTTATTGTAAGCCGCGGTAAAAAGGGTAGGAAATAGTGTATGTCTAGGTCTGTAAAAAAAGGCCCCTTCATAGAGAAGAGCCTGTTCAAAAAAGTGCTGGAATTGAGTAAGTCCGGGGATCGGAAAATGATTAAGACCTATTCCCGCTGTTCCACAATCATTCCCGAAATGGTTGGGGGAACCATCTCTGTGTATAACGGCAAGACCTGGGTTCCCGTGTATATAACGGAAAACCTTGTCGGTCACAAACTTGGCGAGTTCGCTCCTACCCGGATTTTCCGGGGACATGCGGGCTCGGACAAGAAGGCCGCCGCGAAATAGGTAGGTATATGGAAACGAAAACCGGTTACAGGGCCATAAGCAAGTATCTGATGGGCTCGCCTTATAAAATCAGGCCAGTGGCTGACCTTATCCGCCGACGGCCTTATCCCGAGGCGATTTCCCTGCTGGAAAATATGCCCCAGAAGGGCGCGCGGCTTATCCGCAAGACGGTAAAATCAGCCGCGTCCAACGCACTTTCCGGCAACAAGAAGCTCGACGAAGATATGCTCTATGTACGCGAAATTTATATTGACGAAGGTCCGCGGCTGAAGAGGGTCTGGTTCAGGGGCAGGGGACGCGCGGACATGTTATTAAAAAGAATGTGTCACATAACAGTGGTTATTGATGAAACCGTTCAACCGCCGGCAACGGCAGGCGGCCGGACCAAAAAGGCGGAGAAATAATGGGACAGAAAGTTAACCCGACCGGACTTCGGATCGGCATCAACAAAACCTGGGGATCCCGCTGGTATGTTGATCCCAAAGAATATGCCGATACGCTGCATGAAGACTTAAAACTGCGCAAGCTGATTATGGATATGCCCGAAACCAAGGGTGCGGATATCGCCGAGCTGGAAATTATCAGGCATCCGCAGCGCATAACAATAACCATTCATACCGCCCGTCCCGGAGTTATTATCGGGGTAAAGGGCGCCAATATCGAAAAAATAGGCTCGGAATTACAGAAGAGCGTAAATAAAAAAATTCAGATAAAGATAAAAGAAGTGCGGAACGCCGATAACAATGCGCAGATTATCGCGCAGAATATTGCCCGGCAGCTTTTGGCGCGGTCTTCTTTCAGGCGGACAATGAAGCAGGCCATTTCCAACGCAATCAAGAAAGGCAATGCCCAGGGCGTTAAGGTACGGCTTTCCGGCCGGCTTGGCGGCGCCGAAATGTCGCGTACCGAAGAAGCAAAAGAAGGCCGTATCCCGCTGCACACGCTGCGGGCGGATATTGATTTCGGATTCGCCGAAGCGCATACCACTTTTGGTTCAATCGGGGTAAAGGTTTGGGTGTATAACGGAATGAATTACGGCAAGGAACAGAAAGAAGACGCGGGGGCCCTGGTACGCAAACGGCGTGAACGGGCACCGGCGAGGAGTTAGAGGTATATATGCTGAGTCCGAAACGTGTAAGACGCCGCAAGGTACAGCGAGGCAGTATGCCTGGCAACGCCACCCGCTGCAACGCGGTTGTGTTCGGCGATTATGGCCTTATCGCACTGGATAGAATGTGGATCACAAACAGGCAGATTGAAGCGGCGCGTATCGCGTTGAACCGTCATATAAAAAGGGGCGGCAAGATATGGATACGCATTTTTCCGGATAAGCCCTTTTCGAAAAAGCCGGCGGAGACCCGCATGGGAAAGGGAAAGGGAGGCCCCGAATACTGGGTTGCTGTCGTAAAACCGGGAACCGTCATGTTTGAACTGGGCGGCGGTATTAACCGCTCCGTTGCGGAAGAAGCAATGACCCTCGCCGGGGCCAAGCTTCCCATTAAGACTAAATTCGTCGCCCGTTCCGATATGGAACTGGGAGCATAGGGGGCAGCGGTGAAAAATTCATTCAAGAACCTTTCGTTCCCCGAGCTTAAAGCAAAGCGGGACGAATTAAAAAGGAAGTACATGGAATTCCGGTTCCAGGTGGTAATAGGCCATGTTGACAATCCGCTTCAAAAGCGTACAATGCGCCGGCAGATTGCCCGGCTTAACACCCTTATCCGAGCGCACGAGGTGCAGGATAAGAAAGCGGCGGAGGCTAAGTAATGGCAGAACAATCCAGGGCAAGAAGCGGCAAGAAAGAGTTTATCGGCAACGTTAAAAGCGACAAGATGGACAAGACCATTGTTGTTGCCATTGAAACTCTTACCCTGCACCCGCTTTATAAAAAGTACGTCAAGCGTGTAAAGAAAGTAAAAGCCCACGACGAGAAAAATGACGCGAAGACCGGCGACCGTGTCCGTGTGATCGAGAGCCGGCCTGTCAGCAGGGAAAAACACTGGAAGCTTGTGGAAATCCTTGAGCGTGCCAAATAAAGGGAGTAATGGAAAATGATTCAAGTGGAAAGCTTCCTGAATGTGGCAGATAATTCAGGCGCCAAGATGGTCCAGTGCATCAAGGTTCTGGGCGGCACCAGGCGCAGGTATGCCGGGATTGGCGATATTATCGTGGTAGCAGTTAAAGAAGCTCTGCCTACGTCCACGATTAAAAAGGGCACGGTCGAGAAGGCAGTGGTAGTACGTACCCACAAGGAGTACCGCCGCCCCGATGGGACCTATATACGGTTTGATGACAACGCCTGCGTTATTATTGACGCGGCATTGAATCCCAAGGGAAAACGCATCTTCGGGCCGGTTGCCCGTGAACTGCGTGAGAAGGGCGAATACATGAAAATTGTATCCCTTGCTCCCGAGGTTTTGTAGGAGGATTCATGGCTCTTGCAGCACATAAGTTTAAGCTGAAAAAAGAAGATACTGTCGAAGTTATCTCCGGAAAAGACAAGGGAAAAAAGGGCAGAGTTCTGAAAATTATCCGTGACAAGGACCGGGTAGTTGTAGAGGGCGCCAATATTGTAAAGAAGGCGCAAAAGAAACGGAAGCAGCAGGACAGGGGCGGTATTGTTGAAATAGAAGCGGCCCTTCACATTTCCAATGTGATGATTGTGTGTAAAAAATGCGGTCCCAGCCGCATTGGATATAAACTGGAAGGAAAAACCAAAACCAGGATCTGTAAAAAATGCGGGGAGGGATTGTAATGAGTAATAATGTACCGGAAGGGACACCCCGCCCCGCGCCCATGGCGGCGGCGCCCAGGCTTAAAAAAGTATACAGGGAGCAGATTGCACCGGAACTCTTCAAGGAGTTCAGTTATAAATCGCCCATGCAGGTGCCCAAACTGGATAAAATCGTGGTAAGCATGGGGGTAGGTGAAGCTTTACAGAACAAAAAGCTGCTTGATGCTGCTGTTGATACACTTACACTGATTACCGGGCAAAAGGCAGTTAAAACCAAGGCCAAAAAGAGTATTGCGAACTTCAAAATCAGAACCGGTCAGGAAATCGGCGCGAAAGTAACTCTCCGCGGACCTATGATGTACGAGTTTTTCGACAGGCTTGTAAACGTAGCGCTCCCCCGTGTTAAAGACTTCCGCGGCATCAGCCAGAACTCTTTCGACGGCAGAGGGAATTATTCTCTCGGAATAGAAGAGCAGATTATTTTCCCGGAAATTGATTTTGATAAAATAGAAAAGGTAGCCGGATTGAATGTTGTTATCGTAACGACGGCGAAAACTGACGCGGAAGCAAAGGCCTTCCTCGGCAAATTCGGCATGCCTTTCAGGAAATAGGGGGTATCATGGCGAGAAAGGCGATGATCGTCAAGGCGTTGCGGACGCCAAAATATAAAACGAGAAAAGTTAACCGTTGTAGAATCTGCGGACGACCAAGGGGTTTTCTGCGGAAATATGAAATGTGCCGCCTTTGCTTCCGTAAACTGGCAAGCGAAGGGCTTATTCCAGGCGTAACAAAATCAAGCTGGTAGGAGAACAGGATGAGCGTATCAGATCCCGTTGCGGATATGTTGACCAAAATCCGGAATGCCGGAATGGCGAAGCATGAAAAAGTCGATATTCCCACCTCCAGGCTGAAACTTGAGATTGTCAAGATATTGAAGACTGAAGGGTATATCAAGAATTTTAAGAAGGCAAACCAGGACGGTGCAAATGTTATCCGGGTTTTCCTTAAATACGATGATACAACCGCCCCAATCATTCATGGCCTCGAAAAGGTTTCAAAGCCCGGACGCCGTGTGTACATGGGTTATCAATCCATGCCGAGGGTTTTCAACGGCTATGGAACCCTGATAGTTTCCACTTCTCAGGGTGTAACAACCGGAAGAAAAGCCGCGGAGAAAAAAGTTGGCGGTGAAATTATATGCACCGTGTGGTAGAAGGATAAAGTATGTCGCGTATCGGAAAAATACCGGTGAAAGTGCCCCAGGGAGTCAAGGTTGCCTTTGCAGACGGAATGATATCTGTTGAAGGGCCCAAGGGAAAACTAAGCCAGAAGTATCATCCTGTTGTTACTTTTGAAAGTAATGGCAGCGAGATAATTGTAGGCAGGGTGAACGAGGAAAAGCAGACGGTGGCGTATCATGGTTTATACAGAAATCTGTTGAATAGCATGGTAACCGGCGTCTCTGCCGGATTCAGCAAGACGCTTATTATAACCGGCGTCGGCTTTCGCGCCGAAGTTCAGGGGAATATTCTTTCCATGAGCCTTGGTTATTCGAATGATATTTTTGTCGGGATTCCGGAGGGGCTTACCGTTGCAACCGATGCAGGCGGAAAAGTAATTGTCAGTGGGATCGATAAACAGAGGGTGGGGGAACTTGCCGCGCAGATTCGCAAACTCAGGCCGCCTGAGCCGTATAAGGGTAAGGGAATTAGATATGATAACGAGAAGATCAGGCGTAAAGTCGGAAAGTCTGGAGTTAAATAGGGTATAGCTATGTTACGTAAAATGCTGGAAAAAGACAGAAAGCGGTTCAAGAGAAAGGTGCATATCCGTAAAAGAATATCGGGTACGCCGGAGCGTCCCCGAATGACTGTTACGCGAAGCAACCGGAGTATTTCGGTCCAGGTTATTGACGATATTAAAGGCCATACGCTTGCTTCGGCGTCGACTCTGGAAAAGGATTTTAGGGATATTAAGGCGAATGTCGAAGGCGCCGGCCGGCTTGGAGAAGCGGTTGGTAAGCGGCTGCTGGAAAAAAATATAAAGACTGTGGTTTTTGATCGTAACGGATATTTGTATCACGGCCTTGTAAAGGCTTTGGCAGAAGGAACCCGGAAAGCCGGGATAGAGTTCTAGGGGGCAGGGTGTAATGGTAGATAACGCGGAAGAAAAAGATATTACTGCAAATACGGAAATTAATAACACAGACGAAGCTGCCGGCAGCCGCCCCGAAGTACGTGAAGGTAGAGCGGAAATCCGCCGCGGCAGGGATCGCGGGCGTGACCGGGACCGTGATCGGGATTTTGTAGAAAAAGAGTTTATTGAAAAACTGGTTAAGCTGAACCGGACCGCAAAGGTAGTTAAGGGAGGCAGGCGCTTTTCTTTTTCGGCCCTTACGGTAATCGGCGACAGAAAAGGCAATGTTGGTTTTGGTTTTGGCAAGGCGAATGATGTTTCCGAGGCAATCCGAAAAAGCATAGATAAGGCCAAGCGCAAGATGATAAAACTGCCGGTTAAAAACGGAACCATTCCCCATGAGATAACCGGACGTTTCAAGGCTTCGCGTGTACTTTTAAAGCCCGCGTGCTCCGGAACCGGCATTATTGCGGGCGGGCCGGTGCGGGCAATAATGGAAGCGGGCGGCGTTACCGACGTATTGTCCAAGTCCATTGGAGCATCCAGTCAGTACAATGTGGTTAAAGCGACATTCGATTGTATTAACAAGCTGATGGACGCCAAAGCTGTTGCAAAGAACCGGGGTAAGTCCTTGAATGAAATGTGGGGTTGAGTTTATGGAAAAAATCAGAATCCGGCTTGTACGGAGTACAATCGGCGCGCTTCCCAAACAGCGGGCTACCGTCCGCAGCCTGGGTTTGAGGAAAATCGGTTCCAGTACCGAGCAGGAAGCAAACCCTGTAATCCTGGGGATGGTGAAGAAAGTGTCTCACCTTGTGTCGGTTGAGGAGATAAAGTAATGGCTCAAGATGCCGGACGCGCTGGCGTCCAGAAAAACATTCCGCATAGTTTTGATTTGCGCGCTCCTACAGGTGCAAATAAAGGCAAAAAGATTTTAGGCCGCGGACAGGGCACCGGCAGGGGAACTACCTCCGGCAAGGGAAACAAGGGGCAGCAGGCCCGCTCGGGCGGAAAGACTTACGTGGGTTTTGAAGGCGGACAGATGCCCCTTTACAGGCGGCTTGCCCAGCGCGGTTTCTCCAATCATCCATTCAAGAAAGAGTGGCAGATTGTTAACCTCGGCGATATTGAAAAGCGTTATGATGCTTCACAGACTGTGGATCATTCTTCTCTGTTTAAGAAAGGCCTTATTAAGGGCAACGATCCTGTCAAGATTCTTGCCAATGGGGAGCTTACAAAAAAACTTACATTTGTTGTCGCCGCTGTTTCCGCTTCGGCAAAAGAAAAAATCGAAAAGGCTGGCGGCGAAGTAACTGTAAATTCTGTGAACAGGAAAAAAGCTCCAAAAAAAACGCAGCCCAAAAAGACGGGCCCGGAAACGGATGGGAAATAAGCAATGGCAAACCCCCTAATTGGTATTTTCAGAGTTAAGGAACTTCGCGAGCGGATCATTTTCACAGTCGGTATGCTGGTGGTTTTCAGGATTGGCGCAGTTCTTCCAATCCCCGGAATTAATGTCCGGGAGCTTTCTGCCTATTTTCTTTCGATGGCTAATTCCGGAAATCCAATCGTAGATTACCTTGACTTTTTCGCCGGCGGCGCATTCTCGAATTTTTCGGTATTCATGCTGGGGATTATGCCCTACATTTCGATGTCGATTATAATGCAGCTGCTGCTGATTGTTTTTCCCGCGCTCAAAAAAATATCCCAGGAAGACGGCGGCCGGAAAAAGATACAAAAATGGCAGCGCTATGGAACCGTAGCGGTCTGCCTTGTTCAGTCCTTCGCCGTTACACAATATGCCCAGGCCATTTCCCGCAGCGTGGACAATCTGCTTAGCATCGGCATTGTACCCTTCACCCTGATAGCTATGCTTACCGTTACCACCGGAACAATGTTCCTTATGTGGATCGGCGAGCAGATCACAAAGCGGGGAATTGGAAATGGTATTTCGCTGCTGATATTCGCAGGAATTGTAGCCAGGCTGCCGCAGGCTGTGTGGGAATTAATTCAGCGAATGAGAAGCGGGGATATTAACCCTGTTTTTGTAATTGTGGTTTTTGTAATGTTTGTCGCGGTAATCGCCCTGGTTGTTTTTGAGCAGCAGGGGCAGCGGAAAATTCCTGTAAACTATGCCAAACGGGTCGTTGGAAGGAAAATGTACGGCGCCCAAAACACCTACATTCCATTTAAGATCAATCCCTCGGGCGTTATTCCTGTCATTTTCGCTTCGTCGATTCTGACATTTCCGCTGCAGATTGCAACCACGGTTGGAGGCAATGTAGCATGGCTTGCGACTGTCGCCCGTGTATTGAGCCCCAGGGGATCGCTTTATAATGTTTTGTATGTTCTGCTGATTATTTTCTTCGCTTATTTTTATACGCAGGTAACCTTAAACCCTGTAGAGATAGCCAAGCAGATACGGGAAAACGGCGGTTCCATTCCCGGAATCAGAACCGAACGCATCGAAGAATATCTTACAAAGATTCTGAATCGCATTGTTCTTCCAGGGTCTTTGTATCTGGCCATGATAGCTGTCATACCGACCTTTATACAGTGGGCCTTTAAGTTTCCTTCGTCCATCTCTTATCTGATGGGCGGTACATCGCTTCTGATTTTGGTTGGTGTTGATTTGGATACAATGAGTCAGATTGAAGGATTGTTGAAAATGCATCACCATGAGGGTTTGACCAAGAAGGGAAGGCTGCGGGGACGGAACTTGTGAGAATAGAGAATTTAGGAGAAACTGAAAGATGAAAGTCAGGACAAGTGTGAAGCCCATCTGCGACAAGTGCAAGGTAATTAAGCGGAACGGGATTATTCGTATTATTTGTCAGAATCCCAAGCATAAACAAAAACAGGGATAGGAGAAACAGGAATGGCGCGTCTTGTGGGGGTTGACCTCCCGAATAAACATGTAAATATCGCTTTAACCTACATTTTTGGAATTGGAAGGCCAAGCGCTGATGAGATTTGTGTAAAAACCAAAATCGATCCGCAAAGGCTGATAAATGATCTTTCCCAGGAAGAACTCAACGAGATACGGCAGATCATTGAAAGCGATTATAAGGTGGAAGGACGGCTGCGAACAGAAGTCGCGCTGAATATAAAACGGCTGATGGATATTGGCTGTTACCGGGGGCTGCGGCATCGCAAAGGCCTTCCTCTGCGTGGTCAGCGTACGCGCACCAATGCCCGCACCCGCAAGGGCAAGAAGAAGACCGTCGCCGGAAAGAAGAAATAGGCTGGAAAGATACAGGAGGAGTGAGTGGCTGCTAGTACGAAAAAGCGGAAAGAAAAAAAATCAGTATACGAGGGCAATGTCTACATTCAGGCGACTTTCAACAATACGATTGTAACCATAACCGATTTAATGGGGAACGCCGTTTCCTGGGCAAGTTCGGGTATGATGCAGTTTAAGGGCGCTAAAAAGTCGACTCCATTTGCGGCCCAGTCTGTAACTGAGACTGCCGTGCAGAAAGCGATGCAGGCGGGATTAAGGGAAGTTCATGTGTATGTTAAGGGCCCCGGCATTGGCAGGGAATCGGCTATCCGTCAGCTTGGAGCGCTTGGCATCAAAGTTAAATCGATCAATGATGTTACTCCAATTCCGCATAACGGCTGCAGGCCGCGAAAGACACGTCGTATTTAAGGGAGAAGAATTATGGCAAGATACACCGGTCCGGTATGCAGATTGTGCCGCGTTGAACAGAAAAAGCTCATGCTTAAAGGCAACCGCTGCAAGAGCGATAAATGCCCCATAAATAAAAAGCGTCCCGCACCCGGAAAGGATCCCAAGGCCAGAGCCGGCAAACGTTCAGATTACGGCATACAGCTAAGGGAAAAACAGAAGCTGAAAAGAATTTACGGTATGCAGGAAAAGCAGTTCAGCCTCTTTTTTGAAAGGGCCTTGCGTATGCCCGGTATTACCGGCGAGAATCTTTTTGTGCTGTTGGAAAGGCGCCTCGATAATGTTGTTTACCGCCTTCGTTTTGCGGTATCCAGAAGCCAGGCGAGGCAGATTGTATCGCACGGCCATGTATTGGTAAACGGCAAAAAAGTTACCATTCCTTCAAGTCTTGTTAAACCGGAAGATGAGGTCAGTATTGCTGAAAGCAGCCGGAATTTAACAATAGTAAAAGACGCTTTAAGGGAATTCGGTAAGTCGGGGGTTATGCCCTGGCTCAATCTTGACCCTGACGCGATGAAAGGCAAGTTTCTGGCTTCACCCAGGCGCAGTGATATTACTGACCTTGGTGATATTAAAGAACAGATGATTGTTGAATTATATTCTAAATAAGGAGTGTCCTAATGGCACGTAAGAACCTTCTTAAAGGATTCAAGCGCCCCAAAGGTATTACTTTTGAGCACGGAGACCTAAGATCAAACTACGGCAAATTTGTTGCCGCTCCGTTTGAACCTGGTTTTGGCACAACTGTAGGCAATACCCTGCGCAGAGTCCTCCTTTCCTCCATTCAGGGATACTCAATCACCGCAATCAAAATAACATCATACGACGCTAGCGGGGTTGCCCATACCGTTTCCAGCGAATTTGAAACAATTCCCAATATTGTCGAAGATACCCTGGAAGTAATCAACAACCTTAAGCAAATCCGCTTAAAGCTGCCCAATGATACGGAGCAGGAAATACTGCTTTACGAATGGTCGGGCAAACAGGAAGTATCGAGCGATGATTTTGCCAGACCCGGTCAGGTGGATGTGCTTTCGAGCGGCCGCCATATTATGACATTGATGGATGAGGCAAGGCTGGAGTTTGAAATTCAAATTGATCTTGGCAGGGGTTATGTGCCGTCCGAGGTTAATGAACGTTATGTGGAAGTAATAGGAACCATTCCTTTGGATGCGATTTTTTCGCCGATTAGGAAGGTCAAGTTCGCGGTGGAGCCTACAAGGGTGGGGCAGCGCAGCGACTACGACAAGCTTGTTTTGGAAATATGGACCGACGGAACAATAAAACCGGATGACGCCCTTGCTGAGGCGGCTAAGATAGCCAAGGATCATTTATCTGTTTTTATCAATTTTGATGAAAATAACCTTGGTATCGAAGAAGACCTTGACGAAGATAACGAACGCATCCGCGCCATTCTTAATACTCCGGTTGAGGAACTGGAGCTTTCGGTGCGTTCATCGAATTGCCTAAAAAACGCGAATATTAAAACCATCGGCGAACTGACCCGTAAAACCGAGGATGATATCGCCAGGACCCGCAATTTCGGGAAGAAGTCCCTGCAGGAAATAAAGGAAAGGCTTAAGGAATGGAACCTTAGCCTGGGGATAACCGACCTTAATGTTCTTAAAAACGCGGTTCGCCTGGAGTCCAATCAAAAGGAAGAAACTGAAGATGAAACACAGGAAGGGATTTAACCCCCTGCAGCGGACGGCCTCGCACCGCAAGGCCCTGCACCGCAGCATGGTAACATCACTGTTCAGAAATGAACGGATAAGGACAACCAGGGCAAAAGCCATGGAAGTCCGGCGGACAGCGGAGAAAATGATTACCCGTGCCAAGGAAGATACGGTACACAACCGCCGAATTGTTTCGAACAATCTGTTTGACGAGGCCATAGTTGCCAAGTTATTTGTTGATATTGCCCCGCGTATGAAGGAGCGAAACGGCGGCTATACCCGCGTCTTAAAGATGGGAATGCGTGGGGGCGATGCTGCCGAAACAGTCATACTGGAACTGGTGGATTACAAGCTTGATACCGGCGAAGACAGCAAAAAAAAGTCAAAAAAGAAAAAAGAAACCAAGGATTCGGATAAGGATAAGTAGATGGCAAAAAACCACAGAGGCAAGGGAATTCGGGATCAGTATAATCATGGGCGCGGTGAATGTCCGGTTTGCAAACGGAGCAGCGTTAAGATTCTTTATGAACAGGATGCCGGGGGAAAGAAGGTTAAAGTCTGTAAGACCTGCAAGGCTGCCATCAAGAACGGTACCAAGAGCATTGATATACCCGTTGAGGAAACGGCTGCAGCGGAATAGGGTCAGGGAAACGGATCCTGCGTCAAAATATTCACCTGCAATTTGTTCAGTACGGAGTGAATAAAGCCGAAGTTCAGGGCATTATCACTAATCGCACACCAATGATTTTTTAACAGTTCCTCGCTGTATGAGTACAGGGGATAGACTCTTGTGTTTGACAGATTTCGGTCAAAATGACAGATTACGGGAACAAGGGTCGGCCCGATGATGGACAGTTCATCACCTTCCTTTACAAATGTTACGTGCAATAAGGCGCCCAGGATTCTTTCTTTCCGCCTTTGGTGCGAAACAAAATTACCCAGGGAATAAAAACACAGCGTGGTTTTTCCGTCCGGCCGCCCTAAAGACTCAAAGCGCTGCAGAACATGGGGATGATGCCCTATTATTAAATCAACATTTTGCTCCGCGAGGAAGGCAGCAAGGCCCCTCTGGTACTGATCCGGTTCGCTCCTGTACTCCTCACCCCAGTGCATGGAGACGACAAGAAAATCACATAATGGCCGCAGTACGGCGATATCTTCTGCAATTTTGCCCCTGTTGATAAGCGAAACGAGCCAGGGCCTGGCCGTGGGAAGGGCCATACCGTTAAGGCCGTAAGTGTACGATAAAAACCCAATGCTTATATTATTTTTAACAATAATCCGGTGCCTGATATCGGCCTGCTGCGCCCCAATTACCGTTACGCCCTGTATCGTGTCCCAAAGATCGAGTGTTGCGGCCAGGCCCGCTTCCCCCATATCCATCGCGTGGTTGTTGGCATGGCTTATTACGTTAAAGCCGGTGTCAGCCAGGACAGATGCCAATTCGGAGGGAGTGTTAAAGCGCGGGTAGCCGGAAAAGCCAAACCTTTCGCCGCCCATAACAGTTTCCTGGTTTATAAAGGCGATATCTGCCTTTTTTATAAGGCTTTCTATTTGTGAATAAATCGGTAAAAAATCGTAAACTATTTTTCCTGAGCTGCGATCCGTTATTTTTGATGAAGCGATAATTGTGTCGTGGAAAAGATTGTCGCCTGCTGCAAGAAGGGTTGCGGTGTAACGCCTTTCGCCTTCGGGAATAGTTCCGGCCGGCCCGTCATGGAGGACTGCCGGTTTTGAGAGTCCGCACGAAACAAGAATTAAAATAAAAAATAATAGCCAAACACGCTTCATAAAAAAACTCCTGTTTGAATTCAGTTCAGCGGCTGGAGGCTTATGATACCGGGGATACCCCGGATATTTTTAAGGGCCGGTTTTATATCCGCTGCCTGTTCGAGCCGCATTGTAAATAAACCGCAGAGCCGGCTGGCGGTATTTTCCTCCAGGCGGCCTTCCAGCAAATGTCCCCGGTATTTGCGAACCGCCCCTTCAATTTCCGAAAAAAGATTTGCCTGCATTTTGGCTTCAACCCTGAACCGTTTAACCAGGGCGGACGGGGCGTTTTCCCATTCAGCTTTAATCTGCCTGTTTGAAAAATCAGGAATGTTTACAAGGTTGGAACAGCTTTTCCTGTGAATAATTATTCCCCTGCCTCTTGACACATAACCTGTGATGGAGTCCCCTGTTACAGGGCGGCAGCAGCGCGCAAAGTGCACCATCATGTTTTTTTCCTGATCGATCCTTACCGACAAAGTATCGGAGGGAGAATCCTGCATGACTCTCTGTACCGCCTGAGCACCGGTGTCGGCGGGGGGCGTTTCCATTACGGTATTTTTTTTCTTCAGCGGGGCGTTTTTTTCCGCTGCTGCTGATTCATCGTTTTTGCCAAGCCAGGCACGTATTCTGTTGCGCGCCCTGGCTGTTTTTGCCATACTCAGCCAGCCGATGTTGGGGTGGGCCGACGGGCTGGTGAGAATCTCAATCATCTGGGTATTGTGCAGTTCGCGACCTAACTGAATGATTGAGCCGTCCGCTTTCGCGCCGATGCAGTGCTCGCCGATTGCCGAATGTACGCTGTATGCAAAATCAATGGGCGTCGCTCCGGACGGCAGCTTTATTACCTTGCCCTGCGGGGTAAAAACATAAATCGAATTCTTTAGTATCTGCCCTTTAATTTCCTCGAACCAGGCTGCGGCGGCGCTCTTTTCATCCTTCCATTCCTTTAGCCTGTTAATTACGCCGATGTCCGGGGGTTTTACAAGTTCATTGGTCGAACCTTTTTTATAAAGCAAATGACTGGCAATGCCGTTTTCGGCCAGGTTGTGCATTTCCGTTGTACGGATTTGGATTTCCAGCAGCCGCCCTTCCGGCAGTATATTTTCATCACCGGCGGCGGCCACAGTCGTGTGCAGGCTTTGATAACCGTTTGGCTTTGGCATGGCGATATAATCCTTAAAGCGGCCTGTAACCGGCCTCCATAACCGGTGGACGATTCCCAATAATGTGTAACACTGTTCAATGGTATCACAGATTATCCGCATGCCGAACAAATCGAAAATTTCTTCCGCGCTTTTATTGCGCTTGCGCATCTTCATATATATCGAGTAAAAGTGCTTTGCCCGGCTTGTAACATCAATTTTCATTCCTGCTTTTTCAGCTTCCATGCCCAGCGTATCTCGAATCGCGGACAGGAACTCAACTCTTTCTGTGCGTTTTGCCGCAACAATTTCCTTTATTTGCTGATATACTTCGCGGTTCAGGTATTTAAGGGAAATATCTTCCATCTCGTCTTTTATTCTGGAAATACCGAGGCGGCCGGCCAACGGAGCGTAAATATCAAGACATTCCCTGGCAAGCGCCTTTCGTTTTTCTTCCGGAGCGGAATCATTCATTCTAAGGCTGTGCAGCTTTTCCGCCAGCTTGATCAAAATTACGCGCATATCATCAGTCATTGCAAAAATCATGCTGCGGATATTTTCCGCCTCGTGGATTGTTTTGCTTCCGGCGGGCAGGGCGGAGATTTTTATAAAACCATTTAACAGCATGGCGGTTTGGCTGCCAAAAATATCAGGAATTTTTTCCGCCACACCCTGGTCTGCATTGCCTGCAAGCAGGGCGGCGATAACCGTATCGGCATCAAGATTAAGATCGAGCAATATGGACGCGATGCCTGTTTCTGCGGCGGCGGATTCTTCTCCTGTCATGGCGGCGGCTTTTAGAATCCGTTCCCTGTCTGCCGGTTCAAAAGAGATCAGTATTTCTGAAAAATCGTTTTTGCCTTCTTCCATAATGCCCGCCGTCAAGACAATGTGCCGCCTATAACCCTTTCGCTGCCGGAAAGATCCCTATACTCCTTTATATTCATAAAACCATTTTTTTCAAGCAGCCCGGCGATGTTTTTCATCTGCCCCGGATCAGCTTCCAGCAGCAATGCGCCGCCGCGGATAAGGTAATCCGGCGCTGCGGCGATTATCCCTTTGATGATCGCCAAACCGTCTTCTCCGCCGTCCAGGGCAATGCGGGGCTCATTTTTTACCTCCGGCGAAAGGGTTTCTATTTGGGCGCCTGGTATATACGGGGGGTTGCTGACGATCAGGTTAAATTGTGGAATAGGGAATGGGGACTGGGGATTGGGGAGGGCTTCAAATAGATCGCCTAAAAAAAAACAGATTGATTCCGGGGGCAGCAGGCGCGCAGCGTTGGCCCTGGCAACTTTCAGGGCTTTTGCGGAAATATCCGAAGCCCATACCGTCAGATCCGGCCATTCGCTTTTCAATGAAACGGCGACCGCGCCGCTGCCGGTACATAAATCCAAAACCCGAAAATTGCCGGCGGTTTTCCCGCTTCTGTTCTTTACTCCCCATTCCCCATTCCCTATTCCCCATACCTCCAATGCAGCTTCAACCAGCGTTTCTGTCTCGGGGCGCGGAACAAGGACTGATTTATTAACCGAAAACTCAAGCCCTCTGAATTCCTTTCTTCCCAGGATATAGGCGACACATTCACCGCCAAGCCGCCGCCCGATTAACAGGCGAAAAGAATCCAGGGCTTTTTGGGGAAGCTCATCTTCACCGGCGGCAGCGAGCGCTGTACGGCTCGTGCCAAGAACTTCCGCGAGAAGCAGTGATGCGTCAAGGCCGGGGCTTCCCTTTCCGGCGGCGGCCAGCGCCGCGCACCCTTCGGAAAGAGCCTGGCGAATGAGCATGGCAGGCGTTGCGGAAATTATTGCGCTATGGCTTCGGAACTTGTACTCCGAAGCAGTTCTTCGCGCGCGGAAAGTTTAAGGGCGTCAAAGAGTTCCTTGACATCTCCGGCTATGATAAAATCAAGCTTATACAAGGTAAGATTTATTCTGTGATCTGTCAGGCGGTTCTGCGGATAGTTGTAGGTTCTGATCCGCTCCGAGCGGTCTCCGGAACCAACCTGGGTTTTTCTGGTCTCCGCCCTCTGCGCCGCGGCCTTTGCTTCTTCCATTTCGTAAACACGCGCCCTTAGTATGCGCATGGCCTTGGCCTTGTTTTTAATCTGACTCTTTTCGTCCTGGCAGTGGACGGTAATCCCGGACGGAATGTGTGTTATGCGCACAGCAGAGTCTGTGGTATTTACGCACTGGCCTCCCGGGCCGCCGGCGCGCATCACATCAATGCGCAGATCATCCTGTTTAATGTCAATCTCGGTCTCGTCCGCTTCCGGCAGCACGGCTACCGTTACCGCAGATGTGTGTATCCTTCCCGATGATTCAGTCGTCGGAACACGCTGTACCCGGTGCACTCCCGATTCGTAGCGCAGGTTTTCGTACACATTATTTCCGCTGACGGAAAATACAATTTCCTTTATCCCGCCCAGTTCGGTATTGTTGGAACTCATTATTTCGAATTTCCAGCTTTTCGATTCGGCGAAGCGGGAATACATGCGGTACAAATCCGCGGCAAAAAGTGCAGCTTCTTCTCCGCCGGTTCCCGCCCTTATTTCCATTATTATGTCTTTTTCGTCCAGAGGATCCTTGGGTATCAGCAGGAATTTCAGCTTGTCCTGGCAGTCATTCAGCCTGGTTTCAAGTTCTCTAAGCTCTTCCCGCGCAAGCTCCTTCATCTCCTGGTCTTTTTCTTCATGAATAAGCGTTTTGGTGTTTTCGATATCCGCCGTTAATGTTTCAATGTCGCCGTGAATTACGGCGATATCGTTAAGGCGCGAATACTCCTTCATTACAGCTTTGTAACGGTTCTGATCCTTTGCCAGACCGGGGTCTTCAATTAAATGGGTTAATTCTTCATGTCGTTTCAAGAGAGAGTCAAGACGTTCGTTCATATTACCTCTGATGCTATTGGGACGTAAAATGGAGGCTCATAGCTTTTCGTCAAATTGCGGACAGGAATAAATAACCAGCTCCATGGGATCTTCTTCGCTGGAAAAAACAGCCAGAGCCCGTGTAACTGTGTCCTGAACCCGGCATTTTCCGTTTGTTTCGCAGAGCGGGCATGCGCCGTTACCGCGCGAATTTATATCAACTTGCATGATTCTAACAATAGCAAATATATTGATGATCAACAAGCGGATAGTTACAATGGTGGAAAGTTTTCTGTTATAATAGACTGGTTATGCCCTTTGTGCCGGTTTTTTTGGAAAAAGTTAAGGCCTGTTTGGCTGCCGTTGCCGGCTTTTTTTCGGCTCTGGCGGGAAAAACAGGACGACTGGGGGTAAAAGCAAGGGTTGCGGCGAAAAGGGCTGCGGAGGCTTCTCCGGAAAAAAAGAGGCGGATAGCCGTGTTCTGCGCTGCCGGTGCCCTTGGGTTTCTGATTATTATAGCGATAATGCTGGTGGTAAATTCCGGCAGGGATAGCCGGCGGGATGCGAACAGCGGGATAAGTATTCCTTCCTGGAGGACTATTCCCCCCGAAGACTTTTTTCTGCCGGAAGAACCGGATTTTGTTCCCGGAGTTCTGCCGGAGCGTGAACAGCGGGAGAGCTGGACCCTGGAAGATGCGCAGCCATATTGGCAGGATCCGTTAAAATACGGAGAGGAAAAGTGGAGGGATATGGTGGAGGCGGCAATAGATAAATATCTGGAGAGTGTTCCTTGAAGATATTATATCTGAGTTTAATTATTCTTTTGGCGGTTTCGTGCACGGGCGGGCCGAGGAGGGCACAACAATCTGAACCGCCTGTTGAAGCAGAGCCTCCGGAATTATTAATTATAGAAGATGCTGCCGGTGAACAGCATGATGTCGTAGAATTACCTGATCAAGCAGAATCTGCTCCCGAAATTTCAATGGGTGAGCCAGATGAATTGGAAGAGCCGGAAACAGCGGATTTTCCCGAAGATCTGCCCGAAGAAATAGTACAGGATTTTATTCCCGATCCCGCTCCCGAAGAAGCGCCGGAAATTATCGTGCTTCCTGAGCCGGAACTTGAACCGCTTCTGCCGGAACCTGAAATAATCGTGCAGGTTCCCGTGCAGGAGCCGTTTCAGGAACCGCCTGCAGCCATTGTTCAGGAGCCTGCGCCGGGTACTATGCAGGAAATGCCTCCGCAGGCGCCCATTGTTTCGGCGGTTGTGGATCAGGAGGTAGAGCCTGAACCTCTGCCGCCCGAAGAACCAATGACACAGCCAGACATTCAAAGCCCCGCCGAACAGTCTCCCGCCATTGTACGGGAACCTGTTCCATCGAGAGTCTCCCCGGCGCCTGTCGTTCCCATACCGGAAGCCGGCCCGGACTATTTGGGGTTTGCCTGGCCCAGGGAACTGCAGGAAGAAATCGTTTTTTCAAGAATAGTCAGGGCAACGGTAGGCCAGCTTGTGGAAATACCGTTTCGCGGGACAGGCTGGGTATACCTGGGCGAGCTGGCTTCAAGGCGCGGCGTTATCTATGATTCGCGCCGCCTCGATCCGGAGGGACAGAGCTTCATTTTTAGAACCGATGCCGCCGGTACTTTTGCCCTGAAGTTTTACAAGCAGGACTTTATCCGGGACTTTATTCTGAATGATTATGTCCAGGTTATTGTCGGCGAGCCTCCAGTGTCGAGGGGTTCCGGCTGGTTTAATCCGCCCGTGGACCTGGGGCGTGTAATCGCTGAGCCGCGCTGGCCGACAACGCTCGATGAAGCGGAACTCCGCCGCGGCGCGGAAAGATTACCCCCTATGATTATCCCGCCTTCGGGTCAGGCAATGGCTGCGTCTCCGCCCGTTCAATCCGCAGGCGCCCAGGCTTCCGGTACTTTGCCGGCGGAAACTACCCCAGGTCCTGAAAGCAGCGGGTATACAGCGCCTGAAACAAGCGAAAGTATAGCGCCGGATGTTTTACCGCCGACTTCTTCGCCGGAGGTTTCGCCGCCTGCTGAAACTGACAATACTTTCATAATGCCGGCGGGCTCTATGCCCGAAGATTACCTGCGAACAGCCAGGGAATTTTTTGATGAGGGCAGGGTAGCCGCGGCAATTTCCGTATTGGATCAATTCAGATTATTCTACCCGTCGGGAAGCGATGAAGCTTATTGGCTGTACGGCCAGTTCTATGAAGCCAACACTCCAAGCAGGGACATCCTTTTGGCGCTGGATTATTACCGCCGCCTTGTAAGGGAATACCCGCAGAGCGGACGGTATAATGATGCCCGCAGAAGGATTGCGTACCTGGAGCGCTACTACATTAATATTCAATGAAACGCCTGCGTGGGGGATGGGGAATGTGGCGCGAAAAGCCTGAAAAATTAAAAATAATGTGTTATACTGTCCAATACAGATAAAAAACCGGAAAAAATTCTAAAACTTACATTAATGTTAGGGTAGGGTTTCGGCCTGGCAGGGGGGAGTAATACAATATATTAAAAGGTTAGCAGAAAAGGGTATTTACCATCAACCAAGGAGAAAAAGATGAAAACATTTAACTTTATAGTAAAAATTTCGATAGTCATTCTTATGATAGGAATACTGTTCCTATCCTGCGCTGATGGCGAAGACGGGGGCGGGTCCAGCGCCCCTGGAACACTCATTATAGATCTGTCTAACAGCGAATCCCTTGTAAATAACTTTTCCGCATCTTTCAGAAATAATTTGCAATATGAAATTGAATGCACAAGCCCGGGATTAAGCGCCGTAAAGGAAACAGCCTATCCCGGTACGGATCCCGTTTCTATTCTTCTTACTGCCGGAACCTGGGATGTGGCCATAAAGGTAGTAAACAAGGAGGATCCGGAAGATCCGCTGGGCGTTGAAACAATTCCTGGAATATCGATCAGAGCGAACTTGACCGTAACAGAAGTGCCTGATGCGATTGTTATGGACACCAGCCGCTGCGAGATTATCGTATTTGTATTTAAAATTGGCGAAAATAGTTACGATGGTGACATCCAGGGGACAACAATTGTTGTTTCCGTGCCATCAGAGGTATACGGCAATGTTTCAGCCGCAGTGTCTTTGCAGATAACGCATACGGGTGCAAGCTACGCACCTGCCAATGACACACCCCTGCAATCATTTTTGTCGGGGAATTATTCCATTGTCGTAGCAGCGCAAGACGGTGCTAAAAAAACATACACAGTGCAGGTTACGGGAGAAAATGCCGGAGGTACAACAGATTGGCCAGCTGTTGGTGTGTGGCAAAGTTTTGGTTTTCCGCAAGGAATAGAAATCCCAGCCGGGTTTCAGTCTTATTATAGTGTGTCCGAAAATATGCTGAACGCCGGGCTGTATGACGCGGGAAAGCCCGCCTTTGACCTTATTATCAGCGAAATAGTTAAAAACGGTTATACATCCGGTGTGTCGACCGGTGGAGGCGCAGACGGGTTTAATGAGTATACGATTGAGTTTAAATATGATGGAAAAGATTTTATTTTATCAATAATTACTTCGGGAACAAGCCCATATAATAATTACCCCAGTAACCACTTGGTTCTGACCATTTTGAACAAGAGCTATGACCCCGATTTCAGCAATTATTGGCCGTCCAATACCGTATTAAGCCGCTTCGGCCTTTCCGGTCTGTTGCAGCCTGACGGAACAACAGTCGAAGTAGGCGGCCCTAAACCCTATACCTATACTGGGACTGATATTGTTGGTTCCCAGGGAGAGTTTATCACAATTGAAATTCCTGACGGTAACGATACCGAATATGACAATCTTTTGTACCAAATAGTGGATATGAATAACCCAAAATTCGATCATACCAATCGGGATAGCTCCCGCAACCGTAGTGATGAATTTGAATTTGAAAGCAAATCAGGTACAACAATTCTTGTGAGAAATATAACAATGGGAATGCCCCTATCTGGCGGCAAAATTACGCTTATTGCAAATTATGTAGGCGGAGCATTTAATCCCTAGTTTAGGGATAGAATGCGGAATAGCCGGCGCCTGGACAAGCGCCGGAGGTTTCGCCGGCAGTTTCCCCGCCCGAAGATTATCTGCGGACAGCCAGGGAATTTTTTGATGAGGGCAGGATAACTGCGGCAATTTCTGTGCTGGATCAGTTCAGGTTGTTCTGCCCGTCGGGAAGCGATGAAGCCAACACCTCAAGCAGAGACATTCTTTTGGCGCTGGACTACTACCGTCGCCTTGTCAGGGAATACCCTCAAAGCGGACGGTACAATGATGCCCGCAGCAGTGAAACGCCTGCGTAGGGGGTTGGGGATATAGATCACTATTTATTATTAAATTCAGCTAATTCCCTGTAACTTATTTCCGGGTTTGTATATCTTTTTCTGTTTTGTGTAACATTTTTATAGTTTATTGCTCTTTGGGGGCAGTAATGAATGCAGGCAAGACAGTTTTCACAGTGATGCCTGAATTCCGGTTTGTTATTTATCATTTCAATGTTTTTCACCGGGCATACTTTTTCACATATTGTACATCCCGTGCAGTTATTATTAACTGAATAATCCTTATCCATAGTTGAAACTTTTTCCAAAAAATCCCTGTTGGATTTTGCCATTATTTTTGTTAATTTGTTTACACGATTGCTCTTTTTTGCTTTAATTGAATTTATTATTGGGATAATGGCCCTGTTCGATTTTTTCGTTATTAAATCCGCTTTTTTACTCATTTCAAACATAATCACATAATTTTGAAACATCTTTAAAGTTTTAATGTAAGCCAGCTTTATACCGTGCTGTTTTAACAGTAATTCATATAATTGATAGGGCGCATTACCGGCAAAGCCGCCATGAACTGTTACTGCATAAAAATATGCTTTTTTGTTATCTTCCAGGTTGATATTTTTTATAAATTCAATCACCCTTTTGGGCAGGCCGTAAAAATATGTAGGATAAACAAAACCAATACTGTCATATTGTTTTGTGAAATCGAATGGTTTGGCCATAGATCTAATGTCACAATTCGCCAGCTCTTTGGATATATCTTTGGCAGCCTTTAAACAGTTCCCTGTTCCTGAAAAATAAAACACGATATTTTCCATAGCGATCTCCTTTAAAAAAATAATGTCCCGCCTGCACAATGTTTCAAAACATGTGTTGACTTTTGTACATATGTGCATTATATTTTAATTTGGTGTAAATCCAATGACCAATTATACACCGGGTGTCTAAATTTAGACGCTTGCAGTTTATTTGTTCAAAAAAGGAGCAAGCGGCGTGAAAATCCTGACAAATTATAAATAATGTGGTATATTACCTAATACGTATGGTTAGAAACCGGAAAAACATCAAATATATTCACACTAATTTTTCTGAAAACGTGGAACTTGGTACGGTTTTTGCCTCGTCTACTATATATATGTATAGTGGTTTTATCGTTTTCGAAATATCCCAAATTACTCACGCGGCCTAAAGAGAGGTTTCGCCAGCGCGTTGCGCTGTCGCTTGATTTATTGGCCGCTTACGCGGCCTAAAAAGAGGTTGATTTATGAAAAACAAAAACACACTTTTAGTTTGTTCGCTATTACTTTTTACCTTTTACTTTTTCTCCGGCTGTCCCGATTCCGGAGGAGGGGGCGGGGGATCTACCGCAGAAACTTACACAGTGATCTACGATGCCAATGGCGGCGAGGGGGACATGGATAATTCCGTCTTTACAAGCGGTGAATTGGAAACCCTGCGGGTCAACGAGTTTGAAAATGATGGCTGCTTTTTTGCCGGCTGGGCTTTTGATAAGGACGGCGAAGCGGAAATCATGGATGGCGGGAAGGTACAAGACCTTGCAGATACCGGTAAATCAATCACGCTTTATGCTGTTTGGTTTTATGATCCGGTAAAAACCTGGCCCACAGCCCAGAATACCATAAATTACGGCGCTGCACTTTCCACAGTAACATTGACGGGCGGTGAAGCTTTGGTAGAAGGCAGATTTGCGTGGACCGACGGTACAATCATTCCCGCTGTCACAAACAGCGGATTCAGCATTACCTTTACACCGGATGATACTGGCAAATACAAAGCCCTGACTCATACTGCCGCTGTTACGGTGAACAGGCGCAGCCTTTCCAATACGAGTATAACGGTTACAGTTAACGGGGTATTTGTCTACAACCGGGGCTATCATACACCGGTACCGGCGGTAGCCGACCGTGACGCGCTGATTGCATCATCTGACTACACGGTACATTACAGCAACAATCTAAACGCCGGAGTGGCAACCGTTACCATTTTGGGGGCAGTAACGGGTAACTACACTGGTGAAAAAACCGCTCAATTTATTATCAGCAAAGCCACCCCGATCATCAACTGGCCTGCCGGCCTGCAGTCGGAAGAAGGGCGGTCTCTGTCTGATGTAACACTTCCCTCCGACAACGGCGCCGGCACTCCCGGAACATTTACATGGACTAATCCCAGCGCCCCGGTAGGCGATCCAGGCTATATAGGTTTGCGGAATCATAATGTAACATTTACCCTGAGCGATGCCGCTAACTATGCCGGCGGCCCGGCAATTTACAGGGATGTGGAACTAAGGGTATGCCCCTATGACATGGTGTGGATACCTGCCGGCAGCTTTGTGATTGGCAGTCCCAGTAGTGAACCCAGACCTTCTAATTCCTCTGAAACTCAACATCCTGTTACGCTTACCAGGGGCTACTACATGAGAATTTATCCTGTAAGCCGGTTCGAGTACCAGCGCGTGACACCGGTTGGGAGTGATGATCCCAGTTTCTTTAAAACCAACTTTGCGTTGCCGGTGGAACGGGTTAGCTGGTATGATGCTGTATACTATTGTAATCAGTTAAGCCTTTTAGAAGGGCTGACCCCTGTCTATACGATAGACGATATTGCTGTGATAACATCATCAGATGGTGTTACATACATAAATAGTGCAGACGTTGCAGTTGACTGGAACGCCAATGGCTACAGGCTCCCAACCGAGGCTGAATGGGAATATGCCTGCCGGGGGGATTATCCGGGCAAGGCAACACAGACGGCGACAGTGCCCTTTTCGATTGGCGGCGGGACAAGTATTACAGGCAGTATGGCTAACTTTGACGGCCGCCGTCCCTATGCCCTCCCGGGCGGAGAATATGATGATGCTTCGTGGACATTTCTTGGCAGGACAACGCCTGCTATAAAAAATTATGAACCGAATAATTATGGATTATACGATATGCACGGGAATGTACGTGAATGGTGTTGGAACTTGAATTCGGATTCCACTAATTATACTGAAAGCTTTCGAACAAGGACTAATGATGCGGCTGTTGGTAATGAAGACCCGGCTGGCCTTCGCCTGAGCGACTTTGGTGGGTCAGCCGGAAACCGCGTTCTTCGCGGCGGCGGCTTTAACGCTACCGGGGAAGGTATTCGCTCAGCTTCAAGATACCACCGTCCGCCATACTTAATTTTCAATGATGTCGGCTTCCGGCTTGTAAGATGGGAATAATTCAAAAGGTAAATAAAGAAGGGCGTTTGCCCATAACAAACAAAGGAGAAAAAGATGAATAAATTTAACGGTATTATTAAGATTGCGGCGGCCATTTTTGCTATTGGAGCGCTGTTCCTTTCCTGCGCCGGAGGCGGGGGAGGGGGCGGCCCCAACGACCTTGGAACACTGGTTATCGATCTTTCCAAAAGCGAATCCCTGGTAAGCGGCTTTTCCCCTTCTTTCAGGGGTAACTTGCAGTACGAGATTGAATGTACCAGCCCGGGACAAAAGGCCGTAAAGAAAACTGCCAATCCCGGCACGTCGTCTGTTACCGTTGCGCTTGCCGCCGGAACCTGGGATGTTGCCATAAAGGTGGTAAACAAGGAAGATCCGGAAAATGCGCTGGGCGTTGAAACAATAACGGGAATCTCAATCGAAGCCAACGAGACCGTAACAAGAGAGCCTGATGCGATTGTGATAGACACCAGCCGCTGCGAAATAGCCGGTTTTATATTGAAAATAGGCACGAATAATTACAGCGGCGACATTCAGGGAACTGTTATTACCGTTTCCGTACCGGCAGCGGTATACAATAATGCTTCCGCCGAAATAACTTTGCAAATAACGCATACGGGGAAGGGCTGCGAGCATCCAAATCCTACGAATCTGCAACCGCTTTTGTCGGGGAGTTTTTCGGTTACCGTTACAGCAGAAAACGGGAATACTAAAACATACACAGTGCAGGTAGTGGAGGAAAAGACCCCTCCCATCGAGGGAGGCACAACAGGGTGGCCGGCGGCAAGCGTGTGGCAGAATTTCGGTTTTCCGCAGGGAATAGAAAGGCCGCAGGGGTATCAATCCTACTACAACGCGGCCTCCAATATGCTGAGCGCCGGACTGTATGATGCGGGAAAGCCCGCCTTTGACCACATCGTCAGCGAAATAGTCAAAAACGGCTATACGAACGGAACATCAAGCAGCGGAAGCTCCGGGTTTTATGAATATGGGCTGGAATTTGAATACGATGGAAAAGATTTTGTTTTGGAAATGTTTACTTCGGGAACAAGCGCGTACAATAATTACCCCAGCAACCATCTGGCTATTACCATTGTCAACAAGAGTTATGATCCCGATGTAACCTACAGTTGGCCGGCCAACAATGTATTGAGCCGTTTCGGCCTTTCCGGCCTGACACAGCCCGGCGGGACAACGGTGGAGGTTCTCCTGGTAGATTTTAGCGGGGATTTTGGCGGATTAGCTCAGGCAGAGGGAATTACAATCGAAATATTTGGCGGCGGCAATGCTGCATACGAGAATTTGCTGAACCAAATCAAGGGCATGAATAATCCGAAATTTGATCATACTAACAGGGATAGTTCCAGTATGAGGCAGGATAGGTTTGAGTATGAAAATCAGTCAGGCATGTCATTTATCGGCAGAGAGGTTAATCTGGAAATGTCTAAAACGGGCAGCAATCAAAAGGTTGTCCTTGACGCTGAATACTCGACATTTTCATTTTCATTTTAGTTTCCTGGATAGAATGTAGATCAACCGGCGCCTGCACTCAAGCGCCGGTTTTTTTTACTTCTTCCCGAACAGCCCCAGCAGTTTTGAAATAAATCCCTTTTTTTCCGGCCGGCCCTGCGCAGCCGTGGTCTGTGCGGCTTCGCCGCCACCTTTCCTGCCGCCGCCGGATTTTTCGCCCTGCTTGGTTTTTTGCCGCCTGCGGTTTGTGCGCTCTTTGCCTTTGTGTTTCGTTTCTCCCTGGCGGCCTTCGGATTTTTCGTCCTGTTTTCCGGCATACTTGCGCCTGTACATGGCCATTCTCTCTTCCATAGAAAGCCCGGAAAGATCCCCTGTACCGGAAGGCTGTTCGAATTTGGCGGCTGTTTGCGTAACGCCCCTGCCGGAACCGCCGTCATTTGCGCGTAATTTTTCACGCCGTCCGGTACCCTTGCGTGTATCGCCCTGCCTGCCGCCGCGGCCTTTGCCGCCTTCGCCGCCGGTGTGCGTTTTTCTGCCCCTGGCACCGCCGCGATCCTCGCGCCGGTCTTCATAAAAGTCAGTGCGGATATCCATTTTGGCGCTTTTATCATCGGTCTGAAGATCGTTACCCGCAATTTCAGACGGAATCTTCTTGCCAATATACCGCTCAATGGCGGGAAGCTCGTATACATCTTTTTCGCTGGCCAGGGTAATTGCCCTGCCTGTTTTTCCGGCGCGGGCGGTTCTGCCTATGCGGTGCACATAGTTTTCTTCTTCGACGGGAAGGTCGAAATTAACAACCATCGCAAGATTATCAATATCGAGTCCGCGCGCGGCGACATCGGTTGCGACAAGCAGTTTTATTTTGCCCGATTTAACATCATCAATCACTTTAAGCCGCTTAACCTGGGGCAGATCACCGATGATAAATTCGCAGGTGTGCCCGTTAACGCGCAGCCGTTTTGCGACAATTTCGGTGTGCCGCTTTGTATTGCAAAAAATAATCGCGCTTGCCGGCTGTTCCCGCTCCAGTATTCCCAGCAAAAGCCGCATTTTTTCATTAGACGGAACGTGATAGAGAACCTGCGTTACCTCATCGACTGTTACCGTTTCCGGCTCAATCTCGATTTCGACAGGAGTGCGGGTGTATTCCCACGCCAGATTTTTTACACGGGCATTCAACGTGGCGCTGAACAGCATGGTCTGCCGGCGATCTGCCTGGGGTACTACCTTTATCAACTTTCGCAGGTCGGGGTAAAACCCCATATCAAACATTCTGTCTGCTTCGTCCAGTACCAGAAAGGCAATCTCCATCAGGTTCATGCGCCCGGATTTATTTAAGTCCAGTACCCTGCCCGGAGTGCCCACAAGAATCTGAACATTATCCCTTAAAAGCTGATACTGCTGGGTGTATCCAACGCCGCCGTAAAAACTGCCGGTCTTAAAGGGAAGATATTTGCCCAGCATTTTCGCTTCGTCTTCTATCTGAACGGCCAGTTCCCTTGTCGGGGCCATAATCAGCGCCTTTTTCCCGTGCAAATTTTCTTCTGCCAGCAGGCGCTGGAATATCACTATAAGAAAGGCGGCGGTTTTCCCCGTTCCGGTCTGGGACTGAACATACATATCCTGCCCGCCGAAGGCCTTACCCAAAACCTGTTCCTGAACCGGCATACAAACACGGTATCCGGCCTCATCTATGCCGCGATGCAAATCCGGATGAAGTTTAAGCTCTTTAAATTCCATACTATCAGCTTAAATATAGCTGTTTTTCACAAAAATGACCAGCCATTGAGTTTTATCAAGCTAAATGGCAATTGACTTCTGCCTGTTAAAATAGCAAGATTAATGTATCAAATGAAATCGGAGGAAAAAATGAGTTTTATTGAGTATGTTGAGGCTAGAGAGATAATAGATTCCAGGGGAAACCCGACTGTCGAAGTTGATGTGGTGCTGGAAGACGGTTCTCTTGGGCGCGCCGCAGTGCCATCGGGAGCTTCTACCGGCGATTATGAGGCGGTTGAACTTCGGGACGGCGATAAAGAGCGCTACCTGGGCAAGGGCGTTCAGAAAGCTGTGGAAAATGTAAACAGTATTATCAGCTCGGAAATTCAGGGGCTTGATGCTCTGGATCAGCTTGATATTGACCGCACCATGATAGAACTGGACGGAACCGAAAACAAGAGCAAGCTGGGCGCCAATGCAATTTTGGGCGTATCCATGGCAACCGCAAGGGCGGCGGCCAGTTTCCTTGATATTCCTCTGTATAAATACCTGGGCTCATTCCATGCAAGCCTGCTGCCGGTTCCGATGGCGAATATTATCAATGGCGGCAAACATTCGGACAATAAAATTGACTTTCAGGAATTTATGATAATGCCGGTGGGCGCCGGGTCGTTCCGGGAAGCTGTGCGCTGGACTGCCGAGGTGTTTCATTGTTTGAAAAAGCTTCTGCATGACGCCGGTAAAAGCACCGCGGTAGGCGATGAGGGCGGCTTTGCACCAGACATCGGCAACGAGGAATCGCTTGACTACATAATGAAGGCTATTGAAAAAGCCGGATACAAACCTGGCGAGCAGATGGCCATTGCCCTGGATTGCGCAAGTTCGGAGCTATTCGGCGAGGGCGGTAAAAAAGGGTATAAGTTCTGGAAATCCAATCCTGATAAACTTTTCAGCGCCGATGACATGATCGAAATTTTCACCAAGTGGGTTGATAAATATCCTATTATTTCCATCGAAGACCCTCTGGATCAGGATGACTGGGAAGGTTATGTGAAAATGACAAAAAGCTTGGGTTCGAAAGTGCAGATTGTCGGCGATGATTTCTTTGTTACCAATACTACCCGCCTGGAAAAGGGAATTAAAATGGGAGCCTGTAACTCGATATTGATAAAGGTGAATCAGATCGGCACCATTACCGAAACCTACGAAGCTGTCGAGATGGCAAAAAAAGCCGGTTACACTTCGATTGTTTCGCACCGTTCGGGCGAAACCGAAGATACCTTTATTGCCGACCTTGTGGTTGCCCTTGAGACAGGACAGATCAAAACCGGTTCCATGAGCCGCACCGACCGTGTGTGCAAGTATAATCAGCTAATGCGTATTGAGGATCAGCTCGAAGGCGTTGCCGAATATGCCGGCACAAAGGCGTTTTATAGTATCGGGTAATCAATGTCCGACCAAAGTGTTATACCCATAGATCAAATTCTGCCCAATAAGCTGCCCCTTGTGGCTCTTATGGGCAGGCCGATTTTTCCCGGAATTTTTACGCCCATAATGATCGGCAACCCCACCGATGTAAAAGTTGTCGAGGATGCGGTTGCCGGCGATGCCCTGGTCGGCCTTGTCATGCTGCATGTAGAAACCGAAACTCCGTCCATCGATGATTTGTACAAGGTGGGGACGGTTGCGAAAATCGTAAAAAAAATAAATCTCCCCGACGGCGGGGTAAACATTTTTATTTCCACTCTGAAACGTTTCAAGGTAAAAAAGACGCTGCATCCTTCCAATCCCATCGTAGCCGCTGTTGAGTATCTTGAAGATGAAGAAGACAGTACCAGCGAGGTAAAGGCCCTTACCCGCGCGTTAATTTCCGAGATGAAGCAAATCAGCGAAAACAATCCTCTTTTTTCAGAGGAGATGCGGCTTAACATGATCAATATTGATCATCCGGGAAAAATCGCGGATTTTATCGCCAGCATTCTGAACATCGACAAGGCGGAGCAGCAAAAAATTCTGGAAGTTCTGAATGTGCGCAAGCGCATGGAGCAGGTTCTTGTATTTATAAAAAAAGAACAGGAGCTTTTGCGGATTCAGAAAAAAATTCAAAGGGAGATAAATGAAAAGATAGAAAAATCCCAGCGGGATTATTTTTTGAAGGAAGAGCTAAAGGCGATTAAAACCGAGCTTGGCATGACAACCGACGCAAAAAGTTCGGATCATCAGCGCTTTAAGGCCAAATTCGAGACATTCAAGTTCGAGGGCGAAATAAAGGAAATTGTCGATCAGGAAATGGAAAAATTCAGCCTGATGGAGCCCAACTCGGCTGAGTTTATTGTTACGCGCAATTACCTTGATGTAATATCGACCCTTCCCTGGAATGATCCCGAACCGGAAATTTTCGACCTGAAAAACGCGCAGGCTGTTCTGGAATCGGATCACTACGGTCTTAAAGATGTTAAGAGCAGGATTGTTGAATACCTGGCAGTGCGAAAACTGCGCAAAGATACCAAGGGATCGATTGTATGCCTTGTCGGGCCGCCGGGCGTCGGGAAAACCTCTGTCGGCAAATCCATTGCCCGCGCCCTTGGCAAGCAGTTTTTCCGTTTCTCTGTCGGCGGTATGAGGGACGAGGCGGAGATTAAGGGGCACCGCCGTACCTACATTGGCGCAATGCCCGGCAAAATTATCCAGGGGCTTAAAATCGTAAAGGCAAAAGACCCTGTTTTTATGATAGACGAAATCGACAAGATGGGTGCCAGTTTCCAGGGGGATCCGGCAAGCGCCCTTCTTGAAGTGCTCGATCCCGAGCAGAACAATGCATTCCGCGATCATTATCTTGATTTGCCCTTTGACATCTCCCATGTGTTTTTTATTGTTACGGCCAATACGCTGGATACAATTCCAGCCCCCCTGCTGGACAGAATGGAGATTATTCAGCTTCCCGGATACATTGATACGGAAAAACTGGAAATTGCAAAACGCTATCTGGTTCCAAAGAGCCTTGATAAAAACGGGCTTAAAAAGAATCAGGTTAAATACACCAAGGACAGCCTTTTACATATTGCAAACTCCTATGCGCGCGAAGCGGGTGTGCGCAACTTCGAGAAAAACCTGGATAAAATCCACCGCAAGCTGGCCAAGATAATTGTCGAGAATGCCGAGAAAAACAAAGAAGAAGCCGCCCGCTTTTCGATCGATAAAAAACTTATCGAAAAACATTTGGGCAAGCCGATCTTTCCCGAGGGCGATATTAAAAAGGCGGACAGGCCGGGCGTGTCTGTCGGGCTTGCCTGGACAAGCATGGGCGGCGACACTCTGGTTATCGAGGCAACCTCGCTGCCCGGTAAGGAGGGGCTTACCCTTACCGGCAAAATGGGCGATACCATGAAGGAAAGCGCCAGTATCGCCATGACCATTGCGCGAAAACTCGCCGTTGAGCAGTACGGCCTCTCGCAGGACTGGTTCGACTTTAACCACATTCATCTGCACATTCCCGAAGGCGCCACTCCCAAGGACGGCCCCTCGGCGGGCATTACCATGGCGATAGCGCTTCTTTCCCTGATGCGGGACAAAGTGGTAACCGACAAGCTGGTGATGACGGGCGAGCTGTCGCTTACAGGACGGGTCCTTCCCATCGGCGGCTTAAAGGAAAAGACTGTAGCTGCCCGCCGTAACAGGGCGCGCCACATTATAATTCCGAAGCAGAACGAGCGCGACCTTGATGAAATTCCCGATCATGTAAAAAAGGGAATCGAGTTTCATCTTGTGGAGTCCTTCGATGAAGTGCTTGCCCTGGCGCTGCCCAATTAGCAGCTAACTGGTGTAGTATCAAAATATTTATATTTTTTTTACCACTAACCTCACGAACGGCACTAACCATTAGTTCGAAATTGTGGAAAAACCTTTATGATTCTTCTTAATTTCATGGAATTTGAAGTTCCAGATGCGTTTTCTAACAGCAAGTTCGTGTTGGTTAGTGTGGTTTGTGGTAGAATAAAAAATATTGTTTCCGCAATTATAATAGCTGCAAAGTGCTAACTGCTGCCGGCGAGGTATTTTTTCGCTATCGGATCGTCGCTGTCGTGTTCGAGCACAGTCTTGAAAAACGCGGCAGCTTCGCCGGGGCGTCCGTCCTTAACAGCGAGTATTCCCAGATTGGAAATTATCTTTACATTGTCGGGGGCGTCTTTATGAGCCGCTTCCAGTTCCTCCCTGGCGGCGGCTAAATCCCCGGTTTCCATCAGGCAGATAGCCAGTTCGTTTCTTGTATCGCCGTTCGTGCCGCCGAGTTCAATGGTTTTTCTTAAGGCGGCAATTCCGTCCTGCCAGCGGCCAAGCAGCCGCAGCTCCCAGCCAAGCACAAACCAGCCGTGCCATGATCTGGGGTACCGCTCCAGAAAGCCGTGGATCAATAGCAATCCCTCTTCGGCCTTTCCCTGTTCAGTCAGCTCGCATGCTTTTTTGTAGGCTTCATCGTTAAGGCCGTTATCCCTGGTTTCTGCGGCAAATGACTTGAGCAGCTCTATTGTCATGGACTGCCATGCGGGCTCGGGGAAAACACCGTGCAGAATGTCGAGTATTTCCAGAGCCATCTGGAAATCGCTGTTGATTATTTTTGTAATTGCCGCTCCTGTAAATTCATTAAATATGTCAGGCCGCATGGCAAGAATAAATTCACGGTAGTATTCAATCCACTCGAGTTTTTCCTCTCCCGCTTTTATGACGCGTAACATTCCGGAAAGAATCATTTCACTCGTAATGTCTTCTGTATTGATGTTATCCAGATGCTCGGGCAGTTCAACAGGAACCGGAATATCAGGATTTATAAAAAAACCCTCATCCTGTTCATATAGTTTTATCGGCTTGCCGCGCAGGCTTTCGGGAGCCTGTATAAAGATAATGCGGCTATTCATTCTGGGGACGGTTGTCGGCACGGACAGTTGCCAGAAAATCGTTTAA
Organism: Treponema sp.; assembly: GCA_009777535.1. Taxonomy (GTDB): domain Bacteria; phylum Spirochaetota; class Spirochaetia; order Treponematales; family Breznakiellaceae; genus WQXQ01. The sequence continues at coordinate 20,138 of WRLP01000011.1, read as the reverse complement.
TCGTATTTTATAACCCATGGGGACGGACGATTCATCAAAGTTTAACACCATGGCTATCATTTCTTTTTTGCCTTCAACTATTTCCGTGCGTACAAATTTCCCCTTTATCAAAAAACTTTCGGTGGGGTCGTCGAATTCAATTTGAACTTCCCCCTCTTTATCCATCAGGAATTTTGCTATTCCCAGCATTATCAGTTTTGTTCCGGAAAATGATATATCACGCAAAATACAGCGCCGCGGAACTTTTTGGATATAAACGCAGGTCTCTCTTGAAACCATCTTAAGTTTTCTTTGGTTATCGGCTGTGAGCGGTACCCGTTCATCTTTTCGTTTTGTCGAATTAACATTGGCATCCAGAAGTCTTCCCATTATTTCTATAAGATCATCGGAAGGGCGATTGGAAAATTCCAGGGTTAGCATATTGATATCCTGCGAGTTGCCGTAGGGGTTGCTTCCAACCATCCTTGCCGCCACGAAAAATGAAACCGGATTCGGTTTTTCCGGCAGTTTGAACGATAACCGAAGGCTTACATAGTTATTTGCCTGCTGGAGTTTGTTTAATAGGCCGGTTTTTACATTCGCTACGATTTTGGCTCCTTCAAAAGATGATGAATAAATAACGCATGGCCAAAAGTCGTTCCCGCATTTTAAGTGTACTTGTTGGGCCATAAGCCCAGTAACATGGATTATTTCCTTTGTAAAAGTTACATCAATCCCCTTATATCGCTCGTAGTAAGCAGAAATTTTCTGGCCTGTTATCGTACTCATGTAAGTATGATATAGGGCTTTGCCACCCGGCGTCAACAATGCTCTTCCACGGCTATGGCGACGCCAAAATGCATATATGAATATTACTAGGGGTCCCGTCCGGTGAACTCGCGTCCCTCGTTCGAGGGCCCGCAGTTCACCGAACACCCCGTATTACATTTATTCATGCATTTTGGCATTGCCAAAGTAGTGGAACGCTGGCGAATAAGAAACCACGCCGTAATCGAACGCCGCGTTAGCGGCGAATAAATAAATTTCCTTACGATCGCCGACCGAAGGGAGGCATGCCCTCGGCAGGGCTTTGCGCCGCCGGGTACCACTTTAATTACCTTTTTGGGGTACACATTTCTGTAATTGCCAAAGTAGTGGAACGCTCGCGAATAAGAAACCACGCCGTAATCGCGCGCCGCGCGGGGGCGGGCTGCGGGGTGGTTCTTTTTTCTTATTTTTTTGTTATAATTAACAATAAGTGGTATTTAATGATACAAAATAATAAGTCAAAAACAGCCTTAAATGACAAGCGGATTTATATTGATTTTAACGCAAGCACCCCGCTGAAAGACGAAGTTAAAGCGGCAATGATCGAGGATTTGGAAATCTTCGGGAATGCCTCCAGCATGCACGCCTCGGGGCGGCTTGCCCGTGCGAGGGTGGAGCAGGCCAGGGAGGCTGTTGCAAAGCTGGCAGGGGCATCGCCAGAAACAATAATTTTTACCTCAGGAGGCTCGGAGTCAAACAATACCGTGTTTCAGACCATGCGCAGCCTTGCAAGCGATGCCGAGGGCAAGCCGCTTGGTACGGGGCGCGTCGAGTTTATTACCACCGCTATTGAGCACCCATGCGTGCTGAATTCCGCGATGGAATTAAAAAAACACGGCTACAATGTAACATTTTTACCCGTAGATGAATTTGGCAGGCTCAGAATTGCCGATCTGGAAAAAGCCCTTAGCGAAAAAACACTGTTTGTCTCTGTGATGGCGGCTAACAATGAAATTGGCACGGTGCAGGATATTAAAAAAATTGCAAAGCTGGTAAAATCCGCCGGCGCCTTTATGCATACCGATGCGGTGCAGGCCATCGGGAAAATACCGGTAAATGCCGATGACTGGGCAGTGGATTATCTTTCCATGTCAGCTCACAAAATCTACGGGCCCAAGGGAGTTGGCGCCCTGTATGTAAGAAAAGGCAGCCCCCTTTTCCCGCTTATCCACGGCGGCCATCAGGAAGAAGGACTGCGCGCCGGAACTTACAATAATTTTGGCATACTCGGTTTCGGCAAGGCAGCGCAGATTGCCGCGCAGGAGCTGGAAAAATACAGCGGGGAAATTTCCGCCCTGCGTGATTTATTGCGCCGGGGAATTGAAAAGAATATTCCTAATATTAAAATTAACGGCCACCCTACAGAGGTGCTGCCGAATACGCTGAATGTATCTTTCCCCGGCGCGGAGGGCGAGGCAATTCTTCTCTCCCTGGACATGCAGGGGATAGAGGTTTCCACGGGCTCGGCCTGCGCATCGGGAAGCCTGGAGCCCTCCCATGTGCTGATGGCGACCGGCGTCGGTCCGGAGCTGGCGCATGGGTCGATCAGGTTTTCTTTGGGGTGGGGGATTACCAGGGAGGACATTAACTACATTGTAGAAATCCTTACCCCGATTATCGCGCGTCTGCGGGCAATGTCTACATTGTCTGTTGGCGCATAACTTTAGCAACAGGAGTTTTTATGTCAGATTGGCTTTATTCTGAAACTGTAAAGGATCATTTTACTAACCCCAAGAATGTGCTTTTGGAAAGCGAGGAGACATTTGCCGCAGACGCCAGGGGAATGACCGGTAATATAAAATGCGGAGATCAAATGCTGATGCTCCTGAAAATAAAAGACGATGTAATAACCGATGTTCGCTGGAAAACTTATGGCTGCGCCAGCGCAATTGCATCCACCAGTATGCTTTCGCAGCTCATTATTGGAATGAAAATTGAAGATGCCTACAATATAAAACCCGAGGATTTGGTAAAAGAACTGGGCGGCCTGCCAAGCTACAAGATTCATTGTTCTGTTTTGGGCGACAAGGCATTGCGGGCGGCAATCGACGATTACCTCGCGAAAACCGGCAGGGCGGGCATGTTAAAAGAGGATGCGACAGTAATCTGCCACTGCCTGGGAATAACAGACAAGGACATTGAAAACGCTTTTCACAATGGCAGCCGCAGCTGGGAACAGCTCCAGCAGGCTACCAAGATTGGCACAGTCTGCGGGGGCTGCAAAGAAAAGACACTGGAACTGCTGCACGCCCTGGAGCATATACACTCCTAGCGCGGGAACTTAAAAAATCACTTCGCTATTTGAGAAGTTAAATTAACTATTATTTTCGCCAGTTCGCTTATTGATTTATCCATGCCGTTTTTTATCCAGTGATATATAATGCCAAGAGTACCTGTTACGACAAATAAATAATAGTATTGTCTTGTTTGTTCATCAGGCAATTTGTCAGTCAGTGATTTCATGACATTTTTCTGATACATGGAACTAAAAATCGTTTTCTGGAAATTAACATCTCCGTTCTCGCTGAATAAAACATAAATTGATTTGTTGTTATCTGCAATATACTTTAAAATTTCTTCCAGCATTTGCAGCGATTCCCGCGTACCCTTTTTGTAGAAAGAATACTTGGTATGAATTTTATCAATAAAGGCAAGTGTTTCTTCTTCCGTTTTTTTTAGTAAATCAAATTGATCCCTGTAATGGGTATAAAATGTTGAACGGCTTATATCAGCGCAGGCGCAGATTTCCTTTATGGCGATAGACGAAATTGGCTTGGTTTTCATCAATTCCATAAGGCTTTCACGCAAAACCATCCTGGTATAGCGGGTTTTTCGGTTCTCTTTTGTTTGTTTGGCTTCCATAGCGATGGCTGCTCCTTAGCTTTTTTGGACATTTTTAAGTATTTTGTCCAGAAACTTACATAAACACTTTGTTATGTAACGAACACAGTGTTTTTATTTGACACTATGTAAAGTTATAGTATATAAAAAATTTAAAATCAATGGAATGTGAGGTAACAGTAAAATGAAAAGGAAAATTTTTATTTTGGTTCTTCTTGTAATTGCAATGACAGGAAGTCTTTTTGCGCAAATTCATCAAGACGATATCTGGAAGAACAAGAAACTTTACATTGGCGGAAGTTTTGGTCTTGGCCCGATTATGGGATCGGACGGAACTGTTTTGGGCGGTAATCTCAGTCCTTTGCAGCTTAACTGGCAAATGACTAAATATCTTTCCCTTGGAACAGGATTGAATTTTTACTTTGGCCCGCAGACAAAGTATACCGCCCCAAAACAAACAGACAAAAGTTCTGGTATTTTGGAAACATATTCAGGTATGGAAACTCATATAATTTTTCCTCTGCTTCTGGAAGCAACTCTTAGACCCAATAACTTTTCCATTGAGTTTGGGGGAGGCTTGTATGTTGCTCCTGTAGTTATGAATACAACAGTAGAACGAACCAATAACAATGGATACACCTTTTCAGAAGGCTATGGTAAAAATTTATTTACGGCCGACAGTAATAATCCATTTGGTTTTATTGCCACCGGCAGTTTTGGAGTTAAAGCGGGCCGGGGAATTTTATTTTTGAATATGAGGTACTTAAGGGATTTTTCAGAAGTAACAGTGAAATTTAATGGCGAAAAAATCGGAAGCCATCTTTGGAATATGATTGATTTTTGTATCGGGTATAAATATGGATTTTTTTCCATATAAAAATATGCAGGAGGATGAAGTATGAAAACGAAAATTTGGATTATGGCATTGGTTTTATTAACTGGCATGTTAATGTCGTGTACAACCGGACAATACATGACCCTGAAAAGCAGTGAAAATGCGGAAGTATTGGGAACAGTCCAGGCAACTTTCAATGTAACAGGTTCTTTCCGGTACAGAAAGGTTATCAATAATCAGGCATATATGCATTTGCTGGCAGCAGCCCAAAAAGAATATCAGGGTGTTATTGATATTCGGGATATAAGATGGGCTATCGGCCAGTCTGATTCCGCCAACAACAATTATGAATACACCGCTGTCGGAAAAGTAATTAAGGCGCCTTGAAGTTATTCAAGCCAATTGCAGGTCAAACCTATGCTTACTCCATCAGGGTCGCCGGATCCAGTATTACCGATGTACCGTCCGCCCTTTGGGTAAGCAAATAACCCTGCTGAATTGTTACCGAGGCATTCTGGTGCAGCTTGACCTGCGATTTAGCGCGTAACACAAGGTTTGAGTCGAAGCGTCCCAGGTTACAGGTATTGTCAGTTAGATCCGCCGTAATGGCGTATATGTCGCTGCCGTTTACCCAAAGAAGCGAGCCGGTAGACAGGTCGTCATCGCCCTGTCTGGCCATTGTAAGATCGCCGTTGTTTATTTCGATAAGCCGCACGGCGCCATTGCCGATATTTTCACCTGCAATGGCGAGTATCCTGCCGCTGATAAAGGTCAATGTGCGGACATAGACTGAATCCAGCGGCGAGCGCCTTACTTCACGCTTTGTATTGGGATCGATGCGGACGAGCCTCCCCAGGGTAGAATCACGCCTCTCGATCAAAACACCGATGACGCCGCCGGCAATGGTTTCGACAATGGCGGCCTGCTGATCCTCTGCTATGCTCCTTCTATCCTGCTGGGCTTCTTCCGCCCTCTGCTCGGAGAAATCTTCCAGCCTTTGGGCTTCTTCCCTGCGCTGTTCAACCGCAGCTTCATCTTGTGCCAGCTGATCTTCCCTGCGCTCTATTTCCTCTTCACGCCTGTCCTGTTCGCGCTGCTGCTCCTGCGCTTCCCTTTCGGTGATTCTTCCCGCTTCCTGATCTTCCTGTATCTGCTGCCGCTGCTGTGCTACTTCCTGTCTTTCCTGTGTGGTTTGTGTTCTTTCAGTTTCTATTCTGCGATCTTCCTGCCTTACTTCTTCCCGTGTTACCTGGGCGAGCTGCTCGGCTTCTTCTGCTTCTCTTTCTTTCAGGTCAACCATTTCACGGCGCTGCTCAACGCCCATATCTTCTTCCCTTCGCAGTTCTTCTACAACCCGGCTATCGGAAATTGTGGATGTATCTATCGAGCTTAGACCGCCATGCCCCAGGGGAATAACGATAAGAGTTCTGCCGGGCCATTCATCGTAGCGGATGGAAAGGCCGGCCCTCTCCCTTACAAGGTTTTCGATAACAAGGTTTTTGTAACGGCCGGTAAAATAATCCCAGTCGCCGCGGTATACTGCATTGTAAATTGTGATATATTCCGCCAGCAGTGCGGCGTCTCTTTCATTATAATCATAGGCTGTCTGTAAATACCCCTGGATAATGGTTCTTAGGTTTCGGATATGATCTACGCCGACATCAACGCCAAGGCCGAAAATATCCGCATCCAGTTTACCGCCCTCCGGATCGGAAACGCAGTGGATCACAAAATAACGGTTTGTTCCGCCTGTCCGTGCTGCCCCGCCGGAAATTGCCTGACCAAGGCCGACGCCTATTTGGCGAATTTGTTCCCTGGTTTCAATTCGTGCATGGGGTCCTTCATAATTTATAAAAGTTACGGGAGCGAGATTTCTTTCAAGCTCCCCCTGATCTACCTGGGCATGGACTGTTACTGTTATTCCCGTTAAAACAAAGATGAAAAGCAGAACCCGGATTCTACATACAGCAAATTTAGACATTTTCACGGCATCGCTCCTGATAGGGCTACCCCTTTTATGATATTAAAAGTTTCAACACCGAATTATAACATTCTTTTAATAATTATGCCATAGTACAACATCAGAAAATTCAATAAACTGAAAACATGTTGGACTATAAATTTATTGCGGAAAATTTGACAGCTGTAATGGCAAATATCGCCGACCGTTTTATGAAGGCGGATGCGGAAAAAGCGGCAAATTTATACAGCCGCAGAACCTCACTTGTTACCAATTTGCAGCAGCTTCAGCAAAACAGGAATATCAACGCCGCCGCCATGAAGAAGCAGAACGCCAAATCGCCGGCGGAATTGGCAGAGCGCAACGCCCTTATAGAGGAAGGCAAAAAGCTGAAAGATGAGATCTCCGCCGCAGAAACCGAATTGTCGGAAGTGGAAAAGGAGCTTCTGGAAGAAGTCCGGAAGATTCCGAATATGGCCCACCCTGACGCTCCTGTGGGCAGGGAAGACAAGGATAACCTGGAAATAAAGAGGGTGGGGGAGCCAATAAAATTCGATTTTGAGAGCGCCGACCATGTAAAGCTGGGGCATGACCTCGATATAATTGACTTTGACTCCGCCACAAAGGTTTCCGGCGTCAAGTTTTACTATCTTAAAAACCAGGGTGTCTTCCTGGAACTGGGCCTTATCCGCTATGCCCTGGATATTTTGCAGAAAAAGGGCTTTACCCCGTACATCACCCCCGATATTGCCCGTGAAGAAATTCTTGAAGGCATCGGCTTTAATCCGCGCGGATCGGAATCGAATGTATACACCCTGGAGGGCGAGGGGACATGCCTTGTTGGAACCGCCGAAATCACCCTGGGCGGCTATTATTCGGATACCATTCTTCCAAAGGAAAAACTGCCCCTGCGCATGGCCGGCCTTTCCCACTGTTTCCGGCGGGAAGCGGGGGCGGCAGGCCAGTTTTCAAAGGGCCTTTACCGGGTGCATCAGTTTACAAAGCTGGAAATGTTCGTTTACTGCCTGCCCGAAGAATCTGATCGTTTTCATGAAGAACTACGCTCGATAGAGGAAGAAATTTTCCAGGGCTTGGGCATTCCCTTCCGTGTGGTGGACACCTGCACCGGCGATCTGGGTGCGCCAGCCTACCGCAAATATGACCTGGAAGCCTGGATGCCGGGAAGGGCTAATGGCGACTGGGGGGAAGTTACCTCTACCTCGAATTGCACGGATTATCAGGCGCGCCGGCTTAATATCCGGTACAAGGACTCAGACGGCAAGAATAAATACGTCCACATGCTTAACGGTACGGCTATTGCCGTTTCCCGTGCCATTATTGCCATCCTGGAAAATTTCCAGCAGGCGGACGGCTCGGTGCGGCTGCCAAAAGTATTAATTCCCTATTGTGGATTTGACGTAATAAAAAAGGTATAATTTAAATATTATGACATTTTCGAAAGATGCCCAAATTATTTCCTGGTCGGACAGATATGCGACGGGGATAAGGGAGATAGATAACCAGCACAAGCAGCTTGTATTTCTTATAAATGATCTTTACAGAGCCTGTCTTAAAGGCGATAAAGTGATGGAAGCGGAATTCAGGGAAGCAATGAGCTGCATGGTTGAGTATGTACAACTGCATTTTAATGATGAATTAAAGCTGATGAAATTTATTAAATACCCCGGTTACAGTGAGCATAAAAAACAGCATGATTCCCTGATTATAACCGTCCTTAAAATGGCAAATAGATACCAGCAAGACAAGAAATTTGTACCCATCAATTTTGTTTGGTACTTAAAAGACTGGGTTGTCGGCCATATTGCCGGTTCCGATATGGAATATGCAGCTTATGCAAATGACTTAAAGAATAAAAGATTGGTTTCTGAAATTGTACTTAATAATCTTGCTTAATGGTTAATGGAGGCTTTTTATGAAGAAGTGTTTTTTCGGTCTTTTTTTTGTTGTTCTTCTGGCGGCTTTGCCGGCCCAGCAAAATCCGTCTATCACGATAGTTAATAACACCGGATATACGGTTTGGTATGTGTATATGAGCCAGACCGCGTCCAACAGCTGGGGAAACGATTTACTGAAAAGTGATGAAATTCTTTCGGACGGGACTTCCGTTTCCCTGCAGCTGCCGTTCCCCCTGAATGTTGTAAACAGGTACGACATAAGGCTCGAAGATTCTGACGGCGACACCTATACCAAAATGAATGTGATGGTCAGGGCCAACAGCGCTATTGTCTTTACCTTTGATGACATCGATGAAGAAGCGGCGGAATCTTTCGATGGGCCGCCTGTTACCATTGTAAATAACACAGGCTACACGATTTATTATGTGTATATAAGCAAGACCACCTCTGACTCCTGGGGATCGGACAGGCTGGGCAGAAGCGAAACCATCAGCAACGGCGATTCTGTCTCCCTGCAGCTTCCGCATCCGGTAGCCGAGGTAAGCCGCTACGATATAAAGCTGGAAGATTCAGACGGCGATTCCTACACCAAGATGAATGTGCTGGTCGCCGCCAACAGCAGAATTGTTTTTACCAAAGACGATATGGACTGAAAGATTATGTGCGCATTTTCTCACTATCATTTCTTAAATTAGCAGCATTGTTGAATATTTCTTCAATGGTCATATCTTCAAATAAGTTCTCCTGCCATTTTGTGTAATCAAATGTGTCTTTTTGTATAAGCATCACAAAGCGCTCTGCTTCAATTAACCCTAAATTTTTTATGAGAGTGTTCATACCTTCAGTTCTTATTAATGTATCTGCCTTCATAGTTTATCTCCTGTATAAAATTGTCGTATGAAATCCAATGGATTAATTATCTTTATTTCGGAAATACTTTTTTTCAGTATTTTCCCATCGGTTGTTAAAAAATATTCACATTCTGCTTCTATTGCGCAAGCAATGTGTAAAGCATCTTTTTTTTTAATATTTTTTCGATTCAATTCTTTGCCTTTAATTAATATTTTTTCTATCGGCTCAATGTCAATAACAGCCACATTTTTCCAATTCAAAAATGCCAGCTTTCTGTCGAAAAATGGATTAGAAGCAATTTCATAATCCATCATAAAAGACCATGCAAGTTCAAAAGTTTTATTCAATATTTCATTTTGTACAAATATTTTTGCTTCTGCTTCAAGATGAACATTAAGATTGGCCTGATCATCATATGGCCTGTTAAAACAACAATTGTCTAAATAAATCCTGTTTTTGATCAACTAACTATCCCGATGCACAGTATAAGTTACTAACAATTTTTTTACAATTAACAAATTCCATAAATGTATGATTATTTATACACTTTTCTGTTGTTTTTTCCGAAAAATCCCGCTTGACACATTGTACTAGTACATATATAATTGTACTAGATGAATAGTACAATTACGGCAATGGGGAAAAGGGCCCGTCCAAAAAGCCAAAGGAAAGGAATTGATTTTTCTCTTGACCCTGAAAACGGGGTGCCCATTTACAGGCAGATCATTCAGCAGATAGAATTCGCAATCCTGTCGGGTAGAATGATAACCGGCGACAGGCTGCCTACAATACGCTCCCTGGCCGTAGAACTGAAAACCAATCCCAACACCATAGCCCGCGCCTACAGCGAACTGGAAATCCTGGGGATTCTTGTAACCCAGGTGGGAAGCGGGACATATATCTCTGATAAAAAGCCGGTTATGGAAGATGACGGTCTAAACCGTAAAATCCGGGAAGTTTTAGCCAGATTCGTGCAAGATATGAGCGATTTAGGTGTGGGGAAATCAGAATTAGTCACTTTGCTTAATGTCTACAAGGAGTAGAAGTTTAAGATGTACATATTTTTTTTGATATTGTTCGGCTTTGTTTGTGTGGTTTGTGGTTAAATTTTATATAAGGTTTTTCCAGGAGGACAAAAATGATTAATAAAAATGCCAAGGCTTCGGTAGGTATACAACCTGTTGCAAAGAAAACCCGCCGCCGTCGAAAACCGGATTATACTCTTGCCCTGATACGGCTCATCCTTTTGCTGATTGCCGCGGCCATTGTTTTCACTTTTTTACCTGCTTCGCAGCAGCCCCCTGGCCTTATGGAAAAGGCAGGCATTTATTCAGCGGCCATGCTTGCCGCCCTGCTGCTGATCTTTTCCCTACGCAAGGCTTATGAATGGGAACGGGTTGTTGTACTGCGGCTTGGTAAATTCCACAAGGTCAAGGGACCCGGCATGTACTTTCTGGTACCATTGCTGGATCATGTCTGCAAAGTTATTGATATCAGAATCCGCGTTATGGACTTTTATGCGCAGGAAACCCTTACAGGCGATTCTGTTACCGTAAATGTTGACGCCTTCTGTTTCTGGCTGGTTTGGGACCCGCAAAAAGCCGCCCTCGAAGTAGAGGATTACGAGGAAGCTGTGGCTCTCGCCTCCAAAGCTGCCTTAAGGAATATTCTTTCCAAAAATGATCTTACAACTTTTCTTGCGCGCGGAGACATTATCGAAAAACAGATACAGGAGGAAGTGGAAAGGCAGACAACTGAATGGGGTATAACTGTTCATTATGTTGAAATAACGGATATTCAGATACCGGAGCCGCTGCAAAATTCACTTTCCCGCATAGCCCAGGCCGAGAGGGAAAAGGAAGGCAGGGTTCTGTTAGCTGAAGCGGAAATTGAGATCGCCCGTAAACTGGAAGAAGCCATTTCGATCTATGCCAAGGATGCACCGTCCATGGACAGCACAGGCGCCCTTAAACTCAGGATACTTTCGATATTGAACGAGGGATTAAAGAGCGGAAACTCCATGATGCTGGTGCCCAACTCAATTACTGATGAACTTAAAACAAAGGACATCTTCGGCCTGGCAGCATTGAATGAGATAAAAAGAGGAGAAGACAAATGACGGTAGTAAAAGCGGAAAATGTGACCAAGGATTACGGCTTAAACGGTCAGACCGTGCATGCTTTACGGGGAGTAAATTTATCCTTCCAGGCCGGAGAATTTGCCGCTATTGCCGGCCCTTCGGGAAGCGGGAAATCTACTTTCCTGCATCTGGCCGGATGCCTGGATACTCTTACCGGCGGGACTTTACAGGTGGGCGGTTCGGACGCAGGCAAAATGTCGCGTAAACAGTTGGCGATGCTGCGGCGGCACAGTATCGGCTTCATCTTTCAGGCATACAACCTTATCCCTGTGCTTTCGGTCGAGGAAAACATTTCCTTTCCACTGAGCCTGTTGGGTGTGCCGCAAAAAGAAATCAAAGAAAGAACCGCACAGGTTCTGCATGATGTCGGCCTTGAAGGTATGCAAAAACGCCGCCCCAGGGAAATGTCCGGCGGCCAGCAGCAGCGCGTGGCGATAGCGCGGGCTCTTGTTAAAAAACCGGCTCTCATTCTGGCGGACGAGCCGACGGCAAACCTGGACTCCACAATAGGCCGGGAAATCCTTGAACTTATGCTTGCCATGAATAAATCCGCAGGGACAACATTTATTTTCTCCACCCACGATGAAATGGTCATGGACTATGCCCGCCGGCTCGTCCACCTGAGGGACGGGCAGATCGAAAGCGACGAGGAAAAAGCATGACCCTGTATGGTATTTGGGAACTAAAAAAAATCGCCATGCGTAACCTGGCGCGGCACAAGGTAAAAACGATCCTTACCTCGGCTGCAATCATGGTAAGCGTCGCCGTTTATATCTTTTTGAACAGCTGGCTTGGCGGTATGGCAATAGAGTCGCGCAGAAATATCGTCAATTTCGAGATGAGCGCCGCGAAGCTGCAAACAAAGCTCTACTTTGAAAAAAAAGACGAGATGCCAAGTTACGAGAATTTTACCGGCTGGGAAAACTACCGTGCCGCGCTGGAAAGCGAAGGCTACAGCAGCGCTCCGCGGTTTATTTTTGCAGGGACGCTTTATTCAGCATCGGGCTCTGCGCCAATTTTGTTTCATGGCATTGATCCGGTTTATGAAGCGGAAACAATGCATTATGTGCAATACGTCGATTTCGGGCGTTTTGTGCAATACGGCAAATTTGAAATAGCCCTTGGAACCGTTGCCGCCGAAAAGCTAAAGGTGGGGATTCCCACACGCCCTCTTCGCCTGGAGCTGGAAACGCTGATTAATGAAATAACGGTAAACTCCGCCGATGCTGAATTTATCCGTTCGTTATACGATATTGCGCCGACTTTTACCGATATATTTTCTCCCGATATAGTACACACGGCGGGTAATGAGCGAATGGTTTTGAAAAGAGATGCGTCGCAGGGCGATCTTGACCGTTACTGGAATATGATTGCCGCTACAAACCGCAATGATGTAAGGATAAACGCAGTTATCGACATCAAGGCTGTGCCGGAAGCGATCCGGCCGGATAAATGGACGGGCGAGCTGATGCCGGCGCTGGATCATGCCGGGCAGTCCCTGATGGAAGCGGCTTATCAGTATGAGGATTTTTTCGGCGCATATCTTTTAAGCGAAGAATTCGAGGCCGATGAAGCAAAAATGGCGCAGGTTCTGGAAGCCATGATCCGCGCGGATTTTTCCGGCGCAGTGCGCCATGTAAATCAGTTAATTGATGTCGTCGTTGTGGGGGTGATCAACTCTCCGGCGCCGCTTCCGAACGGCAACACCGCCTACATTCCGCTGGACGTTTTGCAGGATGACGCCGGCATGGCGCTGGAGGGCGCGGTAACAGAGCTTGTTATCAGGGAAAAAAATGCCGGCAGCAGCCGGCTTCCCGGAGTAAGCGAAAGCGCCGCTGTAATAACCGCCGCGCTGGAGCGCGGACTGGCCGCGCAGGGGCTTTCCCTGCCGGGCGATCTTGCCGTACGCACCTGGCTTGAATATGTAGAAGATTACCTTGGTTATGAAAAATTGCAAACAGGAGCGCCGCAGGTATTGGCCTTATTGTTGTTTATACTTTCATTTTTGGGAATCTCCAACACCATTCTGCTGGCGATTTTGGAAAGAACCAAGGAAACAGGAATGATGCGCGCCCTTGGCATGACAGACAGGCAGATGATTATGACCTATATGCTGGAAGCCGGCTTCCTTGGTTTATTTGGCTCGGTTCTGGGGATAATACTGGGCTGCGCTATCAATTACCCGATGGTGAAGTACGGTATTGATTTCAGCGCCATGGCGGATACTCTTGCCGGCGGCATAGGCTTTCGCACGACAGGCATTTTCCGCAGCGTGTGGAATATTCCCCTTATAATCGGTTCCGGCATTGTGGCGACTCTGCTGTCTTCGTGCATGGCGTTTTTTCCGACCCGCCGTGCGCTGAAGATGCCAATCACCGACAGCCTGAGGTTTGAATGAGGAAGGAGAGATAAAAATGGTGAATGAAAATAAACAGGGTGGTACGGGGGCGTTGATCAAAATCGCATATCGTAATATTTGGCGTAACAAGAGGCGTACCATCTTTTGTTTTTCCGCGGTTGGAATAGCAGTATTCTTTATCGTTGTATACTCGTCCCTGATAGACGGTATGACAAGGAGCATAAACGATCTGGTGCAGGTGTTTGAATTGGGTCATGTCAGGGTAGTATCAGCGCAGTACGAAGCGGAAAACGAATATAAACCCGTTCAGTATCCGGTAGCAGACGGAAAAAGCTGGAAGGAATTGGCCGCCTCCATTGGTGAAATCCCTGGCGTGCGTGCTGTCTTTCCGCGGATTGCTTCCCTGGCGACATTGCAGGAAAGCACGATCAAGCACGCGACACTGTGGGGGCTGGATATTGAAGGTGAAATGGCGGCGAATCACTTTAACCTTACCCGCAGAAACAACGGCCTCGTGGAAGGAAGCTACCCCGCGCCAGGCTCCAATGAATGTGCCGTCGGGAGCGTCTTTGCCGAAAAATCGGGGCTTGGCATTGGCGACAGGCTTCCGCTTAAAACAATTTCCGCACAGTTTTCCGACAAGATATGGAGCCCGGTAATTTCCGGAATCTTCAATTACGATTATATCAAGTACGATGAACAGGTTATCATTGTTGATATTGAGCGGCTTCAGCGGCTGCTGGTGCTTGATGAGGGAACTCAGTCCCTGGTGATTTTCGCAGACAATGAAAAACAGAGTGCATCAATCGCCGCCGCAGTGCAGAATCTTTTGGGGCAGGACAGCGTGGTAAATGAATGGAGCGATAACTACTGGGTTGCTGTAATGAAAATGGTAATTCCAATTTATACCATCGTCTTTTTGGTGTTCCTGATTGTAGCAAGCTTCCTGATAATTAATACGGTGGTTATGATTATTCACGAACGGATCAAGGAAATCGGCATGATGGGCAGCCTGGGAATGACCCGCGGCGAGATTGTAAAAGTTTTCTTTTTTGAGTCCCTGTTTCTTGCCGCCTTCGGCGCCCTTTGCGGCGTTATAGTCGGGGGTCTGCTTTCCGGCATCGGATCAAATTTTCCAATACGCATGGGAGACCTTTACGGAAGCACTTTCAGCGAGATGCCGTTAAGCAACTCAATTTTCTTTCAGTTCAGTTATGGCAGGCTTTTAATGGCGTGGATCATGGGTGTGGCGGTAGCGTCAATTTTTACGCTGATTCCTTCGCTAAAAAGCGCCTTCGTCGAACCAGTCGAAGCGCTCAGAAGGTAGGAAAAAGAGAAAAGGTAATAGAGAAAAAGTAATTTGGAGGTTGATTATGAATAGCAGATTATTAGTTGTCTTATTGCTGGTGTTTGCGGCGGGTGTGGTTTTTTCGCAGACAGCCGAGGAGATTTTGCGGAGAGTGGACAACAACGAGGTATTTACCACCATCGAGTATGAGGGGGAGATGATCATCGAACATCAGGGGCGCCGTTATGTGAAATTGATGAAGGCCTGGGCGCGGGGAAGCGCCGACAGCTTTATCGAGTTTACCAATCCCGAAGACCGCGGAACCAAGTACCTTAAAAGGGGCGGCAGGCTTTACATGTATTCCCCTGACAATGAAGGGGTAATGCTCATTTCCGGACACATGTTAAAAGAGTCGATGATGGGCTCGGATTTTTCCTACGAAGACGCCATCAACAACGATACTCTATCCAGCCGCTATACTCCGGTTCTCTCCGGCTCGGAAACCATAAACGGCCGGGAAGCCTGGGTGTTGGACCTAACCGCCAGAGGCCGCAGCGAAAGTTACCCGAAACGCAAATTGTGGGTAGACAGGGAAACCGGTGATGTATTGCGCTATGAACTTTTTGCCCTTTCAGGCGCAAAGCTGAAGGAGTACAACATGATCAGAATAGAAACCCTTGCCGGCCGGCGCTTTCCGGTGGAAGTGGAAGTGCGCGACCTTTTGCGCAGGGACAGCAAGACCACCATGGTGATGAGAAATGTCATACTGGACAGGCCGATTCCCGACTCTATCTTCAGCCAGCGAAACCTGGAAAGGTGATAAAAAGATAAAAGGTAAAAGAGAAAAGAGAAAAGGTTTTTTTTACCACTAACCACACAAACCAGCACGAACAAGAAGAAAATAATAATTTTTGGAATCATGGGTTTGTGAGGTTCGTGGCAAAATTTTTTGATTAATTGTGAGGGACGTATGAAAAGATTTTTCATGTTATGCGTTTTTACATTTTTTTCTGTCTGGTGCCTGCTTGCGCAGGATATATCCGGCATTTTAGACAGCACCGTGAATTATACCGCCGGCTCGGGTGATACTCCGGCTCATTCTTTTGGCCTTGAAGAATACGCCAATATAAGACTGCGTATCAGAACCGGGGAGAAGGCGTCTTTTTTCGCGGCCTTTAACCTGATTGCCGCGGCTGGAAATTCAGCAGGCTCTGTTCTCGCATCGACGGCAGCGGCAGGCACAGAGAACTACGCTGCTGCCATGGAACTGGAGCGTCTTTATTTCAGAATTAACGGCGATTATATAGACACCGAAGCTGGACTGCTCCGCATGAATTTCGGTTATGGACAGGCCTGGAGCCCTTCCGATTTTCTTAATCCCCGCAATCCGCTTTTTCCGAATGCCCGGCCGCGCGGCGTATTGGGAATGAATGCCGCCTTTTTTCCGGCGGACTCGCTTAAAATCATGGGCTTTGCCGCAGGGCCAAAGGAGCCCCTTGAGTCGGAGAGCGGCATCATTCCGGGGCTCTCCGTTGACAAGCACTGGGACAGGGCGAGCCTCCAGGCGCTCTATGCCTGCGAAACTCCCCTCGATGCTTCACCTAACGGGATTCACCGCTTTGGGCTTTCGCTGAAGGCGGATGTGGAACTGGGTTTTACAGCCGATGCGCTTTATACCCTAAACCCCGGCAATGCCGAAGATATCGAGGGGCTTTCCGTTGGCGCCGGCTTTGACTATAACTTTTTCGGCGGCGATCTGTATCTTTTGTTTGAATATCTTTTCAGCGGTTATTCATCGGTAAGCAGCCTGGGCCATGGCGGCTCCTGGACAAATCATCATTATCTTTACGGAACGGCTCTGTACCGCTTTAATGATTTTTGTAATGTAAGCCTTTCGACTGTTTTATGTTTTGATGACTGGTCATTCTCACCCTTTGCCACGATCAATTACGAAATTTTTCAGGGCGTAACACTTAACCTGACCGCCCGTTTCCTTTTTGATCAAAAAACCTTCGGCGGCAGCAAGGCGGGGGAACTGGGGCCGGTAACTATTGTCGAAAACCCTGATGGCAGTTTCAGCGAAAAAGGCGCCAAGGTCATCATTAATGCAGGTGCAAGACTCAGGTTTTAATGGTATAATAAGTCCATGAAAATAAAAGAAAAAACTTTTGGTGTTTTATCAAACGGAAGTAAAGTAAAGCTGTATACCCTGGAAGCGGGTGACCTGAAACTTTCACTTACAAATTTTGGAGCGGCCTGGACAAGCCTTTATGTTCCCTCAAGTAAAGGACAGAAGGCTGATGTGCTGCTGGGTTTTTCAAGCCTGGAAGGATTTCTAAACAACGGCCCCTATATTGGAGTTACTGTTGGCCGCTTTGCCGGCCGGATTAAGAATGCCTGCTTCACCCTGAACGGCAATGTTTATCATCTTGAAAAAAACGACGGGGAAAATTCCCTGCACAGCGGACGCAGGGGGTTTGACAAGCTGTTGTGGAGAGCCGAAAGCTACCATGAGGACGAAGGCGTTTTTGTGCGTTTTGATCTTGAAAGCCCCGACGGCGACTGCGGCTTTCCCGGCAAAATGAAAGCTGTTGTCTGTTACGGGCTTACCAAATCCAATGAGATAATTGCCGATTACAAAGCCAGGGTTGATGCGCCCACTCCTGTAAATCTTACAAATCATGCTTATTTTAATTTAGCCGGAGAAGGGGAGGGCAGTATTCTTTCCCACGAGGTTTTGCTTCATTCTTCTTCCTATGTGGAAATTGATGACAAATTAATTCCAACGGGCTCCCTGCTTCCTGTTCAGGGAACCGCTTATGATTTCAGAAAACGCAAGCGTATTAATGCTGATATGACCGCTGCCTATGGCGGAACGGGTGCGCTGGAAGGATACGATAACTGCTTTGTTGTAGACGGGAAAGCCGGCAGCATGAGGCCGTGCGCCGAGGTTTTCGAGCCTGTTTCCGGCAGACGAATGAAGGTTTTTACTACCCAGCCCGGCGTCCAGTTCTATACATCGAACTTCCTTTCCGGCCTTGCGGGCAAGGCGGGCTCATGTTACGCGAAACACGCCGGCTTCTGCCTGGAGACCCAGCACTTTCCCGATTCACCGAATCACAGCAGTTTTCCTTCGTGCATTTTCGGCCCGGGCAATGATTACCACGAGAAAGCGGTGTTTAAGTTTGCCTGGTAGGGCTTTTCCACGGCTATGGTAGCAGCAGAAATATATGCCTTAAAACGGAATTGAAAGCGGTGTGCGGCGGCGCAAAGCCCTTTCTCGGGCTGACGGTCTGATAGACATCTTTTTTTTCTGTAAAACTAGATAAACTGTTATCGAGATTCTTTATTGTGTAGATCACTTTTTTATAACCACGCCGATGCCCTCGGCAGGGCTTATGCGCCGCCTCACACCGCTTTCGTTACCTTTTCTGGCATATATTTCTGTAATAGCCAAAGCAGTGGAACGCTGGCGAATAAGGAGCCTCTGACACCCCGTGTTACATTTTCTAATGCATTTTGGCATTGCCGCAGCAGTGGAACGCCTGCGTTTGAACCGTGCTAGGCGCCGTTTTTATTCGCAAGTCTGGTTTAATACCCCGCGGCTTGCCGCGGCTCAAAAAAAACAAAATAATGGAGTATTTGGTATTGAACCAGACATTAAATAAATTTCCTTACAGAACGAACCTCCCCTCGAATAAATCAACGCTTAAAGATACCCCGCGGCTTGCCGCGGGGAGGTTCATTAGCTTTTTGAATTATTTTTGATGTACTCATCTATACAGTCGATAATATAAAGGTGCCCCGTCATGTGCAAGCCTTCGTAACAATCAATAATGTAGTTTAACGCTCCTGTTTTTCGCAGGTAGTTATAGGCTTCCTGCCCGCTCATACCTTTTTCAACTTTGTAAAATTCAACACAGGAAGCTAAAAACCATACTTCATCTTTAAATTTTTTCACATTTGCTCCTCAGGCCATGTTATATTGCCTGTTTCCAATTCTTCTTCCAGTAAGTCATAGAGAAGGGGGTACCCAAGCCTCCATACTTTAGTTTCTTCGTCTTCCAATGTTTTATAAATGAGGGAGCTGTACAGTATATCAGATGCTTCTTGTAAACTAAGCCTACGGTTTTCCATTAATAATTGTATTATACCTGGTGTAATCACAGCGATAATGGGAGATATGTTTTTATCCATTAATAACTATATTACTCCCATGATATAACAACATGCAAACCGCTCCACATATTGCTATCTTACCTCATGACAGGTTTACTGGCAATGCCATTTCGTTGCTGGCCGCCCACCATCGCCAGCGTAGGATAGCCCCTGCTGACCACCGTGTTGAAGTTCCAGATGGGGTCGCCATTGGAATCGGCAACACTAAAGCCAATATCATTTATCCAGAAATCAGGCACCATAAATTCATTGGAATATTTGACACTAAAAATGCTTTTAGTTATATTCTGGGTATGGTAATAAAAAGCAGCAAGTATCTTGTTTTTGCGGATGAGGCAGGCGACACACACTTGGATAAATATCCGGCTGAATTTCCAATGTTTCTGTTGGCGTTTGTAATTATAGAAAAAAGTGAATATTGCCGTAATCTTCTGCCAAGATTTGCAGAATTAAAACTTAGGTACTTTCCTGATGTAAATACGATATTTCACGAACGTGATATACGGCATAAGGACTTACAGTACTGCCTAAATGAAAAAGCGGCCGCCTTTCGACGACCGCCGGACGGATTACCATCCCATTTATACATAAAGTATATACTATATGCAATAAAAAAACAAGCGAATTTTGCGAATTTCTGAGCAAATAGCAAAGCCCTGAAACACTCTTCATTTGCTATTTTTTCGTTGATCCGACAGCGGTTGCCCGGGTAAATGAGCTTTAGCCGAAGTTTTTGCTTTGAGAAAACTTCGAGCCCATAAATCGATGAGGAGAGGCTGTAGGAAAACTATCCAGCCCCATTTTGGTTTAAGAAAAGACCTCTCACAGCGGACACGGGAGTCTGTAGGAAAACCCCATAAAAACCTCTTTACATGGGTGCTAAAGGATTGTTCGCTATTTTTCTCGCACGGAGGCACGGGGATCACGGAGAACCACGGAGGAAGAACACTCTTTACAAATC
>WRLP01000010.1 GCA_009777535.1 Treponema sp. | reverse complement strand
AACAGGCTGTGTAGATGAATAATGCCGCATGGTGTGGCGCAAAATAAAGGCCGTTAAGAGGGGAAAGGCGCGAAGCCTTTAGGCTGAGCGGCGCGCCCGGAGTTTTTGGCCTCTGACAGGACCCCTGTTCCCTGCTCTATGGTACACATTTCTGCCGCTGCCATAGTCGTGGAAAAGCCGCACTTTGCCACTGTGCGGCCTGATGAAAACTATAATCCTCGACAAGGCCCTTTACTTGCAAATGTTGGTAGTACTAATGGGATAAAGAGCAGAAATGAAGGGTTCCCTGGGGTGCCAGCCTCAGATATAAAATGGTATTACAACCCTAATCAAATATTTCAAGACAAAATTTATGATGTAATAAAGAGTCTTAATATTAAATAGTTAAAAGGAGAATATAATGAGTGCGAAATATTGTCTATTAGTTTGTTTCATTTTTATATTGTTTTTATCCTGCTTTGATAACAAAAAAAATAATACTAATACTGTTAGCGAATTTCAACAAGACGAAGGAAATAGCAGTTTAGAAATTGTTGTTGCTGCGAGTGAAGTTAATGAAATGAAAATGTTTATTAATAATAATGAACGGAGAATTCTTGAGCGTAATCTTGAAATAGATTTCATAGCAAAAACGAATTTTGGAATTCCTGGAGGTGATAATTGGATTGTGAGATTAAATGATCGTACAATAATAATATATGCGATTAATGACGAGGGGTTGCAAAAACGATACGGCACAGGTAGTTTTAATCTGCTTGAACATAGCGCATTTGATATAATGCAGAATATTCCTGGCACTCGTATAGGTAATTCAACCAGTTCTTTTGGAGATTTCAACGAAGACGGCATTGATGAAATATTTATATATGGATTTTATGGAGCCGGGGAGTATATAGTAATTTATGGTTATGATATAGACAAAGATACTTTTGAAAAAGTGCATTGCAGAATACCATTTCAAATTATTAGCCTCGACAACGGCCCTGCACCTGTTGAGTTTATGACGTACAATGGCATGTACGGGTTCAAAGTATTCTTTTATCAACTGGAAGTAGCAGGCGGCCCCGGCTGGGTTCCCGATCCAAACCCAAAAAATGGTAAATGGATATTTTACACCTGGGACACCTCTAAAAGAAGATATGTAGAGATTGGAGAGGTAGTTGATGAATGAGAGTAGTTTGTGGGGTGGCTATTATTAAGTGTAAAAGGTAGGAGTCCAAAATCCGCTTTGCAGATTTTGGACAGAGAAAAGGTAGAAAGTAAAAGGTAAGCGAGAAGTGGATTGCCCAGTAACGGTGTTGTTGCAGATAACAGGGGACGTTCAAAAAAAACGTAGGTTTTTTTGGTTTACCTTTTCCCTTGTTCAAGGCGTTGTTTAATTTCTTCTACCGAAAGCCCTTGGTTCAACAGTTCCATGAAACGCCGCTGCCCCTCCTCAAGGCCTTTCGAATAGCCTTCAGCATGCCCGATGGTTTGCCCAGCCACATGGCCTTCTGAGTAGCCTATATCATGGTCGTATTTCTTCATGCTGGCTAAATCACTAAGCGCCATCTCGCGCATTTCGTAAGCGCGTATCAATTCTTCATCGCCGGATAAATACGCCTGGCGTCTCTCGGCTTCCAGTATTGCACTGTCCATGTCTATTACCTCCGCTACAAGCTCTGGCGAGCTGCTTTTGTCGAACCACGTAAGCCAACGGTGCAGGGGATCATTCCTTATATCCTTGCTGCCTAGCCTCCTCCACTTTACCATATCAATAAAGTGTATTTCCAGTACATCAGTCAATATCAAGGCGCTTTCTTTATCTTCGCGAAGGTGAAAGACCGTGTGGAAGTTTTTTGCGTCAAGAAACTCGAAATTGACAATGTTGATGGCTATTGTTGTTGGCAGTTCGCCGTAATCCTGCCCTGATTTCAGGCTTTTGGAAAACTCCTTACTCCAGTAAAAGAGACTCCGTTTGTCCATGTTATGAAGGTTACGGAGTTGTACCTCAATGTTTACTTTTGTTCGATCTTCCAGCACAGCTCTTACGTCAAGGATACTTGACTTGTCTCCTATTACTTCCGCCGAAAGAATTTTGTTTTCGATGATTTCTACTGAAGCAAGCCGGTTATTACCGGTTCTGCCCAGAACCGCATTCAAGAAGCCCAATAATTGGACTTCGGATCCCTTTTCGCCCATTACCTTGCAGAAAAGGAAATCGTTTAGGGGGTTAAGCCGCCCAAAACGTTTTGTTGTTAAAGTCTTCATACATATTAATGGCGCGCATACGTGTGGTGCATTAGCGGGCTTTTCCACGGCTACATGCATAGCCAAAATGCATGTATAAATGTTTCTAGGGTCCCGTCCGGTGAACCTGCGTCCCTCGTACGAGGGCCCGCAGTTCACCGGACACCCCGTGTTACATTTACCTATGCATTTTGGCAGTACCGTAGCAGTGAAACGCTGACATAGTAGAAGCCACGACGGAATCGGACATCGACGTAGCGCAGTGGCGAGTACGCAGGCGTTTCACTGCTATAGCTGTTTCAAAAATATATGCACAAAAAATACAATGTAAGCGGTAAGCAAAGCCCTGCCTCTACGTAGGCGTTCCACTACTTTGGCAATTGCAGAAATGTGTGCCCGAATAAGTAACATTGGGGTTTTGGGAAGCCGCGTACGCGGCACCCACGTCTGCACAGCAACAGGCTGTGTAGATGAATAATGCCGCATGGTGTGGCGCAAAATAAAGGCCGTCAAGAGGGGAAAGGCGCGAAGCCTTTAGGCTGAGCGGCGCGCCCGGAGTTTTTGGCCTCTGCCAGGACCCCAATGTAAATGTTTCAGGCACACATTTCTGCCGTTGCCATAGCAATACTACGCTGACGGGGCGGCGGATCACCCTTGCCTCATTTTTTTAAGAGTATCCGCCATGGAACGTATCCAGCGGTTTTGATCACGGGCGGAAAAATCAAGGCCGGTCATGATTTCCATACATTCGATCCATGTTTCATTATCGACCTGGGGCTTCAGTTTAAGCCTTACAATGGTTTTAATTTGTTTTTCCAGCTCCTGTGTAAAATGCCTGAAATAAGGCCGCCGCCGTTCTTCACGGAGTATGGCGGCAAACAGTCTGAAGGCTTCGTAAGTGCTGCCGCGCCTGTCCAATTCCTCGGCAAGTATAAAAAGGCAGTCCATCCAGTCTTCCCGATCGAGGTGCTTATTCATTGGAAAATCAAGACCGCCGTTTTTCCGCCAAAGCGCAATCGCCTCGTCTTCTTCAAGGTGAAGCAGTTCAAAAAACACCAGCTTGGCCTGGCTTGCCGGATTATCCTGTTCGCGCAGCCAGGTACGGTAATTAAAACCGGTCTTTTTTACAAAGCGTGAATATGCCCTGTCATATTCAAAACGGCGCTGCGGACTGGAAAGTACCTCGTACGCGCAAATAAGCTTGCGCATCGCTTCCGCCGCGGCAGAACCGGCAATATCAGGATGAAGCCGCTTTGCCTTTTCGCGGAACGCTTTTTTTATCTCACCGGCGGTGGCTCCCAGCTCCACGCCAAGCAGTTCATAATGGGTTTTCAGTTTATGCGCCAATCCTTTTTCCCAATGCCCTGGCATGAGAAGGATTCAGCAGTACCTCGCTCCAGTTGATCATCATTCCTTCTTTTTCCATGACGCGCATTAGATTGGCAAGGGCGCGCCCCGTAAAAAGCCCTCCCCTTTTAACAAAAGCCGCGCTTTTTTTTCCAATTATGCCGCTGCCAGCCGAGAGTATTTTGGATACGGCCTGAGGAATCTTCCCCGAAAAAAAAGAAATTGATTCTGCGGCGACAGCGATATACTCATAACCGGGAAGCCGAAAGCCGTCTTCTGTCCATGCGTCCAAAACATCTACCCGGTGCCCCATGGCTTCCATTCCCTTAGCCAACTCCCGCACATAATCCGGCGGGGATTTTCTTGCACGGGGAGCGCTGATAACTGCTATTCTCATAAAATGATCGCCTCGCTTATTTATTCTGCACCAAATGAATGGCAAAACCGCCGATTTCTTCCCTAAAAAATACCGATGTGACATTACCGTTCGCATCGGTCTTTACGCCCTCTTTGTTAAACTCCACTCCCTGGCGTTCAAGGTAAGCCATTGCCCTGAATACGCTGTTTGTTCCGATGGCTATGCGTCCGTTTTTTCCAATTGACGAAGATTTTATTATCTCTATGCAGTCTGATGAAAAGATTGATGATACTCCCGCCTTGTTCTGAAAGCCGAAAAGAGCGGAGAACCGGTCTGCAATTTTTACAGTGGCCTTTTCATTCTCCGCGTTAATTCCGACATGGGCAAGGCCGAAGCCCAGCAGATTAAATATGGCTTCCCTGCACAGGGCGGTTATTTTATCGAATTCTCCGGCGTTAATCAGGTCGGCGCCTGCCATCCATGATCCGCCGCATGCGATAACCTTGTCGAAGGTTATATATTTTACGATGTTATGTGCATTTATTCCGCCGGTTGGAATAAAACTGATATTGGTGTAGGGCGCGGCAACCGCCTTTATGTACTCCAGCCCGCCCGCCTGCTCGGCGGGGAAAAATTTTACGGCTTCCAGCCCCAATTCCAGCGCTCTTTCAATATCGGTGGGAGTGCAGCAGCCCGGAGTTATGGGTATTCCCTTTTCGATGCAATGCGAAACCACCCTTGGGTTAAAGCCGGGGCTTACGACAAATTTTGCGCCGGCGGCAATTGCCCTGTCTGCCTGCTCAGTTGTTAAGACCGTGCCTGCGCCGAGCAGAATTTCAGGAACTTCACCATGAATCCTGCTTATGGCTTCTTCAGCCTGGGCGGTTCTGAAAGTTATTTCGGCGCAGGGAATGCCCCCGGCAATAAGCGCCCGGGCAAGCGGGGCCGCCTTTGCGGCATCATCAATTTTTATAACCGGAATAATTCCGGTTTTTTTTATTTCTTCCAAAACAGCGTGCATAATCAGCCTCCCCTTCTCCTGCCCGCCTGCGCAGTTTCGACAGTTACAAGGTTTTCGCATTTTCCGGTTTCAAGAAAGTCCAAAAGATTTTTTACAGCCATCATGCCCATGTTTAAGGCTGCCTCATGCGTAGCCGCTCCTGCGTGAGGTGTCAGAACACAGTTGGGCAGTTTGCACAGGACGCTTTCGGCAGTTAATTTTTCTGATGTTACATCAAGGCCGCAAGCGGCAATTCGCCCCTGCGAAAGCGCGGCTGCAAGGGCGTCTTCGTCAACGATGCCCCCGCGCGCGGTATTTACCAGCACTGCAGTTTTTTTCATTTTTGAAAAAGCCGCGCTGTCGATCATGTTACGCGTATCCGGCGTCAGCGGCACATGTATCGTGATAAAATCAGATTCTGACAGAAGAGTATCCAAAGGGACGCACTGCACATTGTACTTTTCCGCGAAGGCTCTGTCTTTAATGCTGTCAAAACACAGTATACGCATATCAAAACCGCTTGCCCGCCTGGCAACGCCCATTCCTATCCGCCCCATGCCGATAATGCCGATGGTTTTTTTCCACATTTCAATTCCCAGCGGCCTGGTACTGCCGCCTGCTCTGACAGCGCTGTCCATAAAAGGGACATGCCGCGCCGCACCGAGCATGAGCGCCATCGCAAGATCGGCCGCCGACTCGCTGTTTGCCCCCGGAGTAATGGCAACCGCGACATTGGCTTCCTTTGCAGCGGCAAGATCTATCGCGTCATAGCCCACGCCATAGCGGGAAATAATTTTAAGGCTCTTTGCGGCGGCGAAAATTTCTTTTGTATAACTTTCAAGGCTGGCTATGACACCGTCGGCATCTTTCAGGTACTCCGCCGGTTCTTCGCCGGCCTGCGGGCGCATGACAAGGCAGCCGGCATCTTCCAGCATTTTCAGCGGCGCAGGATCCGAAAGCCCAAACGACCGGGCTGTAACCACCACTCTCCATTTTTTCACAATGCCCATATTATTACAAATAATAGCCGGTCAGTACAGAGAACATAACCCACTATCTGCACTTCCCCGAACATATTACCGTAGAATACTATGCATGATTGATTAATGCCTGTCTGAGCGTAGATACCAGCCAGTTGTTCAGACTGTTGCCGTTTGCTTCAGCCTGAAGTGCAAGCTGTGCATGTAGTCCGGGAGGTAAACGCAAAGTAACTTTACCGGAATACGGCTTGTTCGGCTCGCGGCCTATTTTTGCACATGTGGCAAGGTAATCATCAACTGTTTCATGAAAAACCTTACGGATTTCTTCTACGGAGTCAGCGTGAAAGCCAATGACATCATTTATACCGGCAATATGCCCGACAAGACATTCATCTTCGGCGCTGAATCCGACAATGGCGGTATAGCCCCTGTAGACAATAGTGTTATTCATGGTTCTACTCCCAGCTTTGTCAGGAACGTTTTAGCGTCCCGAATTTGATACGGCGCGGCTTCTTTTTTGGGGTGCGGTCTGTGAAAATATCCTATGACATCATCCTTAATAAACCTGATTCGCGAGCCGTCACCTTTAATGAGGTTACAACCAACCGCCAACAGAAGGGCTTCAATATCGGCCCACACCATAGTTTTAGGCGTCGGGTTGGAAAAAATTGCAGCAAGCGTTTTTCGCTGCTTGTTGTTCATTATATATAGTGGCATAAAATGGTGGCGCTGTCAATGGGAACATAACCCACTATCCGCACATCTTCCCCCCTTCGCCAGCGTTTCACTACTTTGGCAATACCAAAATGCATGCCTGAAAATATAATGAAAGCGGTATGTGGCGGTGCTACCGCGGCGCGCACGCAAGCCTAAAGGCTTGCTACCGTTTTTACGGTGAAAAATTCACTTGCGCCGGAACGTTTAGAATTTACTCATCTACACCCTACGGGTGCAATTATTTGTTCCCGTGCCGAGGGCAGGCCTCCCTTCGGTCGGCGATCGTAAGGAAGTTGATTAAATCGCCGCTGACGCGGCGTGCGATTACGGCGTGGTTATAAAAAAGTGAACTACACAATAAAGAATCTCGAAAATTGTTAATCTAGGTTCACTTAAAAAAAGATGTCTATCAGGCCGTCAGCCCGAGAAAGGGCTTTGCACCGCCGCATACCGCTTTCAATTCGGGTTTTAGGCACACATTTATATTATTGCCAAAGCCGTGAAAAACCCCCATAATATTCCCATGGAAAGAGAAAAACTATCGTCCCGAATGGGATTCCTCATGCTCGCCGCCGGATGTGCGATCGGGCTTGGAAATGTTTGGCGCTTCCCCTTTATAGCAGGTCTTTATGGGGGGGCTTTGTTTGTCCTTATCTATCTCGTGTTCCTTGTGATTTTCGGGATACCGGTAATGGCAATGGAATTCTCCGTAGGCCGGGGCAGCGGAAAAAGTGCAGCCAGGTCCTTCCATGTGTTGCAGCCGAAAGGAGCCAAATGGCATCTTTTCTCCTGGGCGGCAATGGGCGGGAATTATCTCCTTATGATGTTCTACACCACAGTCTCCGGCTGGATGCTGGCTTACATGGTAAAGATGATCAAGGGCGATTTTGCGGGAATGAACCCGGGTGAAGTAGGCGCCGCCTTTGGTGCACACGTTTCTAACCCAGGCGCATTAATCGGCTGGATGATTGCCGTATGCGTTCTTGGCTTTGGGATCTGTGCCGGCGGGCTTGTAAGGAGCGTAGAGAAAGTAACCAAATTTATGATGTCAGGACTATTTGTATTATTGATAATTCTGGCTATTCGTTCGGTAACACTCCCTGGAGCGTCTGCGGGATTATCCTTTTACCTTAAGCCCAACCTTGGCGCTATACAGGAACACGGTCTTGGAACCGTAATATTCGCTGCTCTGGGGCAGGCATTCTTTACACTAAGCCTCGGCGTTGGCAGTATGGCAATCTTCGGCAGTTATATAAATAAGGAAAAACGGCTATTTGGTGAAGCCATTACCGTAACTGCCCTGGATACTCTGGCGGCTTTTATGGCAGGTCTGGTAATTTTCCCTGCCGTTTTTGCATTCGGCGGAGAACCTGGCGGCGGGCCGGGCCTTATATTTGTTACCCTGCCTAATATCTTTAACTCCATGCCATTGGGCAGGCTTTGGGGAACCCTGTTCTTCGTATTCATGTCCTTTGCCGCAATGTCAACTGTTGTAGCTGTATTCGAAAACATCGTTGCTTTTGCCATGGACATAACCGGCTGCAAAAGGGTCAAATCCGTTGCCATTAACTTCTTTGTGATGATCGTTTTGTCCCTGCCCTGCGCTCTTGGATTCAATGTACTCGAGAATTTTGCGCCCATGGGCCCGGGAACCATTGTCCTTGACCTGGAAGATTTTATCCTTTCCAATAACCTTCTGCCAATTGGGGGACTCATCTATGTCCTCTTCTGTGTTTCCAAATTGGGATGGGGATGGGATAATTTCATCAAAGAAGCTGATACAGGAAACGGCATACGTTTCCCCTCGGCTTTGCGGATGTACTTTACATGGGTGCTTCCATTGATCATCATTGCAATATTTGTCTTCGGCTATATTGATTTCTTCAAGTAAAATCAACAACCCCGTCCGTAGGGCGGGGCTTTTACAAAATAATCCTGGTTCCTGTTTTACCCTCTATACCATCCCTTGCTTTTGACAGCAGGGTGATAATGGCAGTTCTATTTTTTCCGGGCATTGATCTTAAAAAATTAATTGATGCCTCGATTTTTGGAAGCATGGAACCTTCTGCGAATTGATTTTCGGCAATATATTTTTCAGCCTCGGCTGTTGTAATGGTATCGAGCCATTTCTGATCCGGCTTACCAAAGTTAACCGCGGCTTTTTCAACAGCCGTAAGGATCAGCAGAATATCCGCAGAAATAAGATCGGCCAGTTTTGCGGCGGAAAAATCCTTGTCGATAACGGCGCTTACTCCCCGGTACTGGCCTTCAAGCATTACAACAGGAATACCACCGCCGCCGGCAGCAATCGGTATGTTTCCCGTGGCGAGAATGGTTTTAATTGTCTGCGCTTCAATTATATTTACCGGTTTTGGAGAAGGCACAACCTGCCGCCAGCCCCGCCCTGCATCCTCCATAACCGGAATACCCGCTTTCTTTAAATGTTCAGCGTCTTCGGCGGTTAAAAAAGATCCAATCGGCTTTGTAGGATTCAAAAACGCGCTGTCTCCAGGATCTACTTCGACCTGAGTAATTATGGCGGCGACATCTTTCTTCATTTTTCTTTTATCCAGCTCCATGCGGATTGTGTTCTGCAAATCATAGCCAATATATCCCTGGCTTAAAGCAACGCAAACCGACATTGGCAAAGATGTAAAACGGTTGTCCGCCCTTGCGGCAGTCTCGAATGCCGTTTCGATCATTCCTACCTGCGGGCCGTTTCCGTGTACTACCGCGATTTCATGGCCAGCTTCAGCCAGATCAACAATTGCCCGGGCAGTTATCTGCGCCGCGGCCATTTGTTCACTTAAAGAGTTTCCAAGGGCGTTCCCTCCCAGGGCAATAACAATGCGCTTTTTCATAATTAAATTATAATACATTAAGAGTTTATGGCAATGCGATGCATTGAATTTTTATAATCATCATATATACTTTTCATATAGAGGTGATAATGAAATCATTTAACCCGCAGGAATTGTCCGATTTTGCAAGATACTACGGTTTCCATTACGACATCTGCGATCCGGCAGCGCTGGTAAAAGATGTATTGATCGAAATGGAGCGCGGCCTTGAAGGGCAGTTATCAAGCCTCCCCATGATTCCTTCATACATTGTTCCGGTAACGCAGGTTCCGCCGGGGAAAACAGTCCTTGCCCTGGACGCCGGCGGCACAAATCTGCGGGCAAGCCTGGTGCATTTCGACGAAAACGGTTCGGCGGTTGCCGAGGGAACAAAAAAAATTCCCATGCCGGGCACAAAAGGAAAATTGAGTGCAGGGCAATTCTTTGATGAAATTGCGGACTTTGCACTTCCATTTCTATCAGAGACTTCAGCCAAAATAGAAGGAATTGGCTTTACTTTTTCTTATCCGATGGAAATTACCGCAGACGCCGACGGAATTCCGCTGGCCTTCAGCAAGGAAGTGGACGCGCAGGACGTTATCGGCAAGGCAATCGGTAAAGGATTGCGCGGCGCTCTGGCCGCCAGAGGATACAAATACTCAGGGGCGATTGTTCTGTTAAATGATACCGTCGCTACTCTGCTTTCCGGGCTTGCTTCCATTCCGGCGGACGGCGAAGAGCAGAGAACCAAAAACGCCTACGGATTTTCCGGCGGCCCTGCGATTGGCTTTATTTTGGGGACGGGTTTTAACACTGCCTACCCCGAAACAAAAATTCCAAAAATAGGATTTGAATCCACACAGGCTCCCCAGATTGTGGTATGCGAAACCGGCAATTTTAATATCCGCTTCCGTGGACAGTTGGATCGCGAATATGACAGCACAACAAAAAACCCCGGCACATATACACTGGAAAAAGCGGCATCCGGCGCCTACCTCGGCCCGCTTACCCTGCACATTCTAAAACAGGCGGTAAAGGACAATGTTATACGCTTCAAAAAATCAGATGAGCTCCTTGCGATGGCGCACCTTGAAACACGGCACCTGAACGAGTTTGCACGCGCGCCGCTTTCGGCCGCCGGGCCCGTCGGCTCCCTTTTCGGCACGGACGAAGGCGATGCCCTGGCTGCGGTGCAGTACATCTCTTCCATTATTACAGAGCGCGGCGCCCTTTTTTCCGCCGCCGTGTTAGCCGCAACTGTATTGCGGATAGATCCTGCTTTACTGCCCTATTCACCCGTCCGCATTGCGGTAGAAGGTACAACCTTTCTTGTTTACAAAGGCATGCGCCGCTCCCTGGAGTCATGGCTGCATCAAATGCTGATTAAGGACAAGCCGCGTCCGTACATTATTTCACCGGTAGAACAGGCAAGCCTATTCGGCGCGGCTGTAGCGGCTGTCAGCAGGGGGCGGTAATATGCAAAACAACGAATCGCAAATACCGCTGCGCAGCGAAGTTTCCGTATCCGACACCTGGGATCTTTCCAAACTGTTTGCAAACGATGAAGACTGGAACGAAGGGCTTTCATTGTTCGAAAAAACAGCGGAAAAACTTCCCTCTTTTCAGGGTACTCTGGGAAAATCCGCGGAAAGCCTTGCCGATTACCTTGATTTCTCAAAAGATTTAAGAATTCTAGCAGAGCGCTTGTTCAGTTACGCGGGACTCAGGCAAACAGAAGATGAGGGTTCCGGAATTGCAAGAACTATGAGCGGAAAAATCAGCATGGCACATGCAAAGGCACAGGCTGCAGAAGCCTGGGAAAACCCGGAAATTCTGGCAATTCCCGAAAAGGATATGGAAGCTTTTCTGAAACATGAGCGCATAACAGAGTACCGTATCTATCTGGGCAGGATACTCCGGTACAGGCCCCACATATTAAGCGACAGGGAAGAGCGGATTATCGCGCTGCACGCCGAAGGTGAAGGAGCGGTAAGCGATGTTTTTTCTGTATTAACCAATGTGGATTTTGATTTTGGCTTAATTGATACACCGGAGGGCAAAAGGCCCCTTTCACAATCCACCTGGTCGGTTTTCATGGAACATCCGGATCGTGACTTGCGCCGCAAGTCATACGAAGTTTTTTACGGCTGTTTCAACGCCCACAAAACAACCCTGGCAGGTCTTTATTCAGGCTCTGTCAAGCAGGATGTGATTAATGCCCGCATAAGGGGTTATTCTTCTGCGAGGGCTGCCGCGCTTTTTCCCGACAATGTTGACGAGTCGGTCTACGATAATCTTATTTCAACGGTAAACGATAATCTTGATACCCTGCACCGCTACTATAGGCTGCGTAAACAAACGCTGAAATTGGACGAATTGCGGCACTATGATGTCTATGCCCCGCTTGTATCCGCCGCGAAAAAAAACACAAACTGGAACGAAGCGGTCGATCTCGTCTGTTCCGCGCTTTCACCCCTGGGCGATGAGTATGTTTCCACCCTGGCCGGCGGGCTATACGGCCGCTGGGCAGACCGTTACGAGAATAAGGGCAAGCGTTCAGGCGCTTTCTCCGCCGGCGGCTTTACGGGCGATCCCTACATTCTTATGAACTATAAAGAAGACAGCATCCGGGATGTATTCACCCTCGCCCATGAAGCCGGTCATTCAATGCACTCCCTGTATTCAGCGCGCAGCAATCCCTTTATGCATTACAATTACACGATCTTCGAAGCAGAGGTCGCCAGTACATTCAACGAGGATCTGCTTTTCCGCCATCTTATAAAAAATTCACCCTCCAAAGATTTAAAGCTGTATCTGGTTAACAAAAGAGCCGACGACCTTCTTTCCACCCTGTACCGGCAGACCATGTTTGCTGAATTTGAAATGATAAGCCACAAGCTGGAAGAAGGCGGTACGCCCCTTACGGTGGAACTGTTACGCGAAGAATACCGTAAACTGCTGGTAAAATATTTCGGTCCTGCAATGGTCTTTGAAGAAACAAGCGATCTGGAAGGCCTTAGAATTCCGCACTTCTACCGCGCCTTTTATGTGTATAAATATGCAACCGGCGTTTCGGCAGCCCTGGCTCTGGCAGAACGCCTTCTTTCAGGCGGTGAAAAAGAGCGCAAAGATTATTTTACCTTTCTTAAATCTGGCGGCTCGCGCTTCCCAATCGAAGCCCTAAAAGCCGCCGGCGTGGATATGAGTTCACCGGAGCCGGTAGATGCAACGTGCAGGGCTTTCGCCGGCCTCGTGGATGAACTGGAAGGGCTGCTGTAAGCTGAGCCTTGCCCTCAGCTTGCCTTGTCCACCAGCGAAGAAAGATCGCCGCCGCTCCTGAAGCGCAGAACGTTTACCATGAAGATATTCAGCTTGTTGATAATGTTCGGCGGCAGCAGGTTGCCGTCCACTTCAACAGATAAAATCGGGTAGTTGCGCTCGCGCGCCCATGGCGTGAAAAGTCCCTCGATTACCCGCCCGATCAGGCAGGCGAAGGGGCTTATGTTCACAATACCTGAATAGCCGGCGTCCATTGCCGCTGCCGCCGAACCGGAGGAAACGGCTATCTCGGAGTTCAGTTCCAGGTTAACAAAGTGCTCCTGGGTGTACTTCATAATCAGCTTCATGTCATGCGGTGTTTCGGGGATAAGACCGGTCGGCTTCAGTATCGAAAGCACTTTTTTTTCCACCGAGTGTTTCCACCATTCTTCGACTTCCAGTTTTTTTAAGTCCTTCCAGGGTTTGGAAAAAAGCCGCGTACCCGGTTTGCGCAGTTTTATCAGCTTTTTAAGGGCGTATTCGCGCACAAAGTCCAGATAGTGAATCCATTCTGATATTCCGGCAACTTTCACGACAATGCCGCGCTCACTCATCAGATCAGTTAACTCACCCACGGCAAAGTCATCGCGGCGCACATAGATTTCACCTACAATCAATACGCGGGGGCAGTCTATCAGTTTTCGTTTTAACGGAATCTTTTTTACTTCTTCGGCGACTTTTTTCAGCTCGTTCCACATTTCCTTTGGTTTGTGCTCCACGGCGTGCATTACCGCGCGCCAGGATTTGTTAAAATCGGCCTGTGCCTTTACCGGATCGGCTGCCGTCGCTTTAAGGGCGCATTGAATATCTTTCAGATAATCGGAAAGCACCAGCCCCTTCCACATTTCCTTTGCGAAACTGGGGCCAAGCTCTGTATAAGAATTATCAGCGGAAAGAATAAAGACCACTACGTTTTCCAGGCGCAAATCGCGGAACAGGTTTTCATAATACACATAATACTGGCCTGTCCTGCACGGCCCTGTGGTAATTGGTACAAAGAGCAGATACAATTCATCTTTGCGGTATCTGTCGCTGAAGAAAAACTCCAGGGCGCTGCCCAATACAAGGTGGCTGGGGACACATTCCTTTCCCGACGCATGGGCGCGTGCAACCTGAACCGTTTTGGCGGTTGCAACAGGCATCGCCTCTGCATTAATACCCAGTGAGCGCACCGCCGCTCCCATGTACTCGGTGGAAATGGCGCCCATGTTGGAGAGCAGCACCTTCACCCTCTTGTTGCCTATTATGGGAACCCTTTCCTTTGTTTTAACATTATCAATGTGCAGATCGAATTCTCCATCCGCCTGCTTCTCGCTGATAAAGCGCCAGCCATTGTCGTAACGCTCGGCTTCAAGTTCATTTTTCTTTGCGCGGTAGCCGTCGATAATGTCGAGAAACGCCTCTACACGGGTGTCTATACCGGCGTCGGCTGAATGTGAATCAAGCTCCAGTATCAGGAAGGGCTTCTGCCCCATCACCCATTTAATATAGTGAAGAATAAATGAATCGGGAGCGCATGAAAAATTGGAAATATATGTAAGATAAATGTTATCTTCTTTTTTTAATAAATTAGCGGCTTTTACATCCTGCTGGCCGTAATACCAGTACATATTCGGGAAGATGTTTTCATCGTGGAATGGCAGAATGTCAAAGGGAACGATTGAGTAGCCCCGTGTAGTGAATTTGCGCGGAATGCCCATGTTTGCTTCCGGCGTAAACGCATTGTATGGCCTGCCAAGAACTGCGATAACCGGCCTGTCCGCCCTGCGTGCTTCTTCCAGCGCCTCCAGCCCCATTTTTTCGACAGCGCTAAAATAGGCTTTTTGTTTTTCCATTGCGGTTTTGAAAGCCGCTGCCGTTTCCGCTTCGCCGATGCCCAGGCGCTTTGTCATCTCGGTAAAAAGTTCCAGCGCTTTAGAATCGCCAAACTTAAAGCTGACCACCAGGGGAAGCCAGATATTTTTGTCGATGTCGGGAAACGCTTTTTCGATATAGTAGGGAAGCGCCTGTGTTATGGGACAGAAGTTGGCGTGCACTTCTTCTTCGTACGAGGGCATGTCCCGGAAGTGCGGCAAAAGCACATAGTCTGCGCCCTTGTCCAGACAGTCCTGAACGGCGCCGTGGGCGATTTCCGCAGGGAAACAGTATGTTGATTCAGCTCGCGCCACTCCGGCATGGGCAACCTCGTTAGAGAGAAAAGTTTTAATGCCAAGTTCGTGGAAGAACCACGAGTAAAGCGGGTATAAAGTGTGAACAGAAAACGCTCTGGGGATACCGATGGCAAAATCCCTCTGGGTTTTTTCCTCCGATAGCGCCGGAGCAGCATATTCTTCGAATAACATCTTTTGGCGTTTTTCGACATAATCGAATACCGGAATATCCTTGACGTTTTTGCGCATATTAGTGTACTTATTGCAGCGCCCGCCGAACATGTATTTGTTCTCGTTTACATTCAAAACCTGAATGGGACATAAATTTTCGCAGGACTTGCAGGTAAAAACCCTTTCATAGCCTATCTCCCGGTTAATAATGTCATCAATAACGATACTCTGCTGCTGAAGCAGCCCATCGTCGTGCTTTCGCTTTGCGAGTAACGCCACCCCGAAGCAGCCCATCAGCTCCGGCGAAGGCGGGACAAGTATCTCCTTGTTCAGCATCATGGCGAACGCCAGGGGAACAGCGGGGTTTTTGGCGACGCCGCCCTGCAGGAAGATTTTTCCGCCAATGGTGCGGTTGCCTACAACACGGTTAAGGTAGTTTGCTACTATGGAGCAGACGATCCCTGCCGTAATGTTTTCCCTGCTGGCGCTCTGTTGTACGGCCTTGCGAATATCGCTGTTAATAAACGCCGAACAGTGTTCGCCGAATTTGCACGGCGAATCAGCTTCCAGGGCAATGGGGCCGATGTCCTTCGCGCTGTGTATGGAAAGATCGCCGGCGGCCGATTCCTCAAGGAAGGAGCCGGTTCCGGCCGAACACGCTTCGTTCATGGCATAGTCGATGGGGACGCCATTTTTCAGCAGAACATATTTGGCATCCTGCCCTCCAATCTCGAAAATGGTTTCCACTTCTTTGTCAAAAAAAGTAGTCCCCACCGAGTGGGCGATAATTTCATTGTAAACCCCTGGCGTTTCCAGAAACACGCCGAGTATCTCACGGCTGGAACCGGTGGTGGAAACAAGGCGTATATCAATTTTTTTCCCACCCGTGTCGGCGATAATTTTCTTCTGCATTATCGCAAGACATTCCTTAAGTGCCTTAACCGGATCGCCGTGCGTGCGTCCATAGTGGCTCGCCGCGATCTCGTAAGTTTCGATGTCTACAAGGCATGCCTTGGTTGTGGTGGATCCTCCGTCAACGCCAAGAATGTAAGCGCGGTCTGTGCGAATCTTGCTGCCGGTTTCGGTATTAAAAGTTTTTACTTTATCTTTCCAGTCGCGTAACGCGCCCAGCGTCCCGAAGCGCATCTCGTTTGGTTTCAGCAGCCTGTCAGCATCCGGCAGCGGGCTCCCCGACTGAGGGGCCAAAACCGCCGCGCCAAGGGCTTCAAACACCGGCGCGGTTTCGGGAATGATGAATTCAATCTGCGGCGCTTTTTCCCGAATAAAACGGACAATGTGCCTGTTAAGGGTTATTCCGCCCGTAAGTATAACGCGGCCGGATGTAACCTTCGCCCTTTTAAGAAAGTCGATAACCTTTACAGCCATAACATCGGAAAGAGACAGTACGATATCATCCTTGGTCGCCTCTCTTTTGTTGAGCCTGTGCGTGCAGTCGCTTTTCATAAACACCGAGCAGCGTGTGGAAAGGGCGTGTACCTTTGCGGCATCGGACACCTTGTCGATATCTTCGAGCGTCATGTCCATACGGGCAAGCTGCTGCTTAAGAAATTCGCCGGTGCCGCTTGCGCACTTGTTTCCGGAAAAATTGTTGATAATCTTGCCGTCAGAATCCAGCGAATAGACGATTAAGTCCTCGCCGCCCATGCTGACAACCGCGTCGGCTTTAAGGCCGAGGTTCCGCAGAGCCGCCTCTACACACAGGGGCTCCAGCGTGCCGGATACGTCGAACATAAAGCGGCCCTCGTTGCCGGTAACCAGGGCCGGAATGCCGCTGGGTATATTCCCTTCTTCAAGAAGCCTGTGTACCGCGGCGCCAAAATCCCCTTCATGGGGAATTGAAGCGCTCCAGACTGTTTTTCCGTTTTCTACAGAACCGTTATAATCAAACAAAGCCATTTTAAGGCTTGTTGAGCCGATGTTGATACCAATTGATTGCATAAAACCTCATTCGCCAGGCAAAGCATATTTGTTATTAATTTCATACTAGCAAATTCGACAGGTTGATTCAAGGATACTTTTCCACGGCTATGGTGACCACAGAAATATTTATGTATTGAAATAACCCATGGCGCCAAAATAACCCATTATGGTTAAAAGGGAAATTAATACTACAAACACTATTGACAATATCGTAATAATTTTTTTGTGTGAATATTTTATTGAAATATACAGTATTCCGATAAATAAAGAAAGCCATATTAAGCCTTCAGGAATGCCCTTAATATGATAAATAAATGGCACTTTTAAGTAAATCAATCCTTCGAAAGATGTTATCACAGCTCCATAAGTTGATACTACAGAAAAGCCAAATATAATTAAGGCCAATTTTAAGAGCCCGTATTTTTCCTCGAAAAATGTTTTTCGCACAGGCAGCAATATTAGGGCCACAAAAATCCCCCTGAATATTTGCAAAAAACCGCCGCCCAATGCCACAATTGGAGAGTTAATATCACGATAAAATGCAGAAAATGCTTCTGTAGCCCACCATTCCCGGTAATCAAAAAAAGTAACAGCAATTATTCCGGCAATAAAATATGATATAGTATGGGCAGAAGTGATTTGCCAGAAATATCCTGCCAGACCTTGTTTTTTTTCCATAAATTTACATTCCTTTATTGCCTTGTTTACCTTTGAATTTTTTTTAATTCTATTTTTAAAAAACGCTTTCGACAAAATCAAATCTACGGAAAGCAGCGGCCATTGTACGGCTATCTATATCTTCCAACGATTCTTTGTTAAAATATCGTTTGAGATGTGTTAATAAATGCTGTTCGGCAGTATTATAAAGCTCATCACGGTTAGTGTCAAAATATTTTTTTATTTCAAAAAAGTTCTTATGTGTAATTTGGTGAACGCTTATGGAAAAATGATTCAAGACATTTATTCCGATAATAGTTGCAATAAGAAAATGGCTGTAACGGCGTTGCGCCTGAATACCCGGATCATCAGAAATTTTCTTTCGATAACTATCACACATGCGAAAAATAAGAACGGCTATTATCATTTGAGCCGCACTTAAGTCATCAAATATTTCGTTGTAGTACATATTAAAAAATTCACTTTTTTTGTATTTTGCCAAATGCGGTTTTTTTCTCCAGATTGCAAATACAGATTCGGCAGCTACTGAAGAAGGAATTGCATCTGTATTCGTTTGGTTATCTCTTCTGCGCTTGTATGTATAACCCAATTCTTTTGTGCCCTGTTCCAGTAGATGCTGCATTTCATCATTTGACTTCAAATCTCTAAAATCTACAGGATTTTGACTATTTGTAGCACGGGTAATTCCTTCGATGACACTTTCATCCGATCCGACGGCATATAGTCTTAAAAGAACAGTTGTATCAGAAAAGTCAATGTCACTATTATCTTTTAACACCTGATATATCGTTTTACAAGTTTGTCCGCCATTAATAATCTGTAAACTTTTCGTCTGCACTTTCCAATCATCTTTTTGCAAGGCATTGTATTTAAAATCAGAGCATATCATCGTAATCCCATTATTGTAAAAGAAAAAATTAGAACGTTTGGCATCATCAATCAATGTATCCTGAATCGCTTTATTGACAGCATTTATCCCGAGATATTTACGAATATTTTTATCCAATAAATTATCGCCATAAATATCGAGTATTCTTGCTATCTCTTTTACAGACACTCTACCAAGAATAACTTCTTTGTAATTAAAATCTTCTTTTATGGCTATTCCGCTTAGAGTAAGAATTTCATCAATTTTATCACGCTTATTGACATATTTTATAATATCCTGATGATTAAAATAAACAAATTCAACTTGTTTTTGACTGGTAAACTCATTGTTGATATGATTTTGAGCATCCTGGTTCCATTTTATTCCATTGTTGATCAAAACAAAAGTAACATAAGGTATAACCCCATCTGCAAGAAAAGAACGTATCTCATCTACGGTTATACGGCTTTTGTCATTTAGTTCCATTTGCCTACTGGAATCAAAAATATTTTTTATTGTATTAACGGATTTTTCCACTGCGTTTGCAGGGAAGTTATTTTCTTTTTCCAAATTTCGTATATATTTTGCCTGAAAAAGCACAACATTAAGTATTCCTTCGCCTGATTGGGCGATGTATGCGGCATCAAAGCCTCCGTCATTTCCGCCGTCAGTAATGTATTGCACTACCTCTGCCATATCAATATCAAGATATGCTGATACTCCGAGCAGCAAAAAAGCGAGAGATATTTGTTTTTCATTATCATTGACAAATTCTTCAAAAAATGAGGGATTTTCTTCAATAACTTTATTTACACGCTGATCAATAATCTGTTTTACAATATCCATAAAGAAAATATAATACGGCGTTCTTCTTCTTGTCAAGATAATAATCTATTGAAACCCGGCACTTAACGTTCTAGATTGGCGATGTTTGGGACAGGTAATAAAGTAATGCGTAGCATTGACCCCTGCCCTATATGTTGGTGGAGCATGGCGTGGGAGCAAGCGTAGCGACCGACCAAGCCATGCGTAACCCCGAGCCGTCGCTTGTCGGCGGCATAGCTTTAATCGTTTGTTAAGCGAAGTGGTGGTTTTTCAATTATTTCCTATATTAAAACATTTGCTAATTCAAATTGTGCATCTGCATTTCCAAGATTAGCAGCTCTTTCAATCCAATGATTTGCTTCATTGTTATAATCTTCATTATTATTTTGTCCATAATCAAAGCTTAATTTATGAATTAAATTTAACATTGCTTCTTGATCCCCAATTTCAGCTTTTTTTCTTAATGCTGCCAAAATATCATTTGGTGTTATAAATGTTTCTGATTGCGTAGCACGTTTAATTAATGTTATACAAGTTGAGCAACCATCATTATTTTCTAAATATGATAATAACATATGATTCATCATGATAAATCCTGTGCCATTGTTGTATCCATTACTGTCAAGAAAATCTTCACAAGAAGAACCAAGTTTACCGTTGCTCATTTGAGGTTTTATCTTACGACAATTTTTACACAAATCATATTTTGATATTTTCATATTTTTTTTATGAACTCCTTCTTTAAAAAAATCTGTACACTTGGCAGAAATAACCAAAGTTTTATGATCTTAGTCATCGTCATCATAATCACCGCAGTCTCGTCTGAACTGTTTAAACATTGCTATAGCTTCGTTTAACAGTTTCCGATGTTTTTCACGATCGTTTTCTGCTTTACCAACGTCTCCATTTTTCTCATATGCTTCGGCTCGTTTCTCATATACAATTGTATAATCCGGGTTATGTTTTAATGCTTCGCTATAATCCGCGATGGCTCGATCAACATCTCCCTTTTCCCAATATATTAAGCCACGATGATAATAAGCATCACCTTCGAGATCACCAACATTTGGCTTCAAGCGTATAGCCTCGCTATAATCTTCAATCATTTTTGATTGGTTTTTCTCCGCATTTATTTTTCCACGTCCAAAATAAGCCTCAGCACAATTTGGATTTAATCGTATTGCTTCATTATAGTCTTTCAATGCATTGTCATTAGCTATGTTACCATCATCACCCCCATACCCGCGATACGCATCGCCTCTAAATAAATACGCTTCTGCGCAATCAGGCTTTTGGCGAAGTACCTCTGTATAATCCGATATACATTCATCAGTACCACCCGACCACCTGAATTTTGCTTGACCGCGTTTCAGATAGGCTTCTATAAAATTTGGATCTTTTCTTATTGCTTCAGAAAAATTTTCGATAGCTAGATTTGAGTTATTATTTCCCAAATTTTCAACGCCAAGATTAAAATAGTAATTTGCATTCTTCCCAGCATTTTTTCGAACAATACTGATAATTACAATTGCTATTATCGCAACTACAATGACCCAAACCATATTTTCCCCCTATTAATTTTTAATCGATGTTTTAATTAAACATCCAATCTATTGAATGTCCCTTGTCACATTCTTTCATGATTGAACTTCCGCTTATTAAATAGCCTGTTTCAGAACCATTCTTTAAAATTTTGCCAGAGTAATCTACCTTCATTCCGGTAGAACAACCGCTTTTAAAAATCTCATCACCGGTTCCTATGAAATAGCCAGTATCACATCCACCCCTCATGATCATTTTTTGACTGCCACTACCGACAGTATAATTTGTACTTGTCATAATATAATCCTCCTTCACAAAATATTCTTTTATTTAAGCATATATACTGCATTTTTGTCAACCCCTTATTCTCCATTTTTTATTAACCATTTTCAGCCACCAAAAGTGATAGCCAAATCTGTAATAGGAAAATTTTAAGCGAAGCATACAGGCATGAACTTTATGGCTTCAAAGAAGGATGGATGCCAGTGGATGCGTGAAGAGTCACCTTCATTTCATTTTTTTTCATTATTTCCATTGTTTTTAATAAATATCTTAAAGTCTTCCCTTATTGTTTCTCACATTTCTTCAAGATCATAAATCAATGGTTTCATTTATTTCCTATTTAATTCTAAACTATATGAATATCTTATAAAAAACCTAAATAATAAATATTCCTCGAATTTTATTTTTATATCTTTTCTAATCATAATTATATTTTTTGAATTACTTCCAAACATCATTTCAAATAATGTTTTATACCATTTATTATCATTAGGTAATTTTTCATTCATATATTTAAAAAGCAAAACAACAATACTTTCAATTCCATTATAGAATGAATGTAAAACTTGAGCTACCGCAGTCTTTTCAACAATATCGGGCTCTTTTATTTTACACAAATCCAGTAGTGGTTTTAAATCACTCATTAGTTTTTCTATCCGTGAAATTTCATGTTCTATTTTTACTTTTACTATTTCATCCAATTTGCACTACCTCTCCAATACTATTTAACATTGAATAAAAATCATTATTAGAATCAAAATCCATTAAGTCAATTTTGTTATCAAAATCAAAATATAATCTTGAATACACTCCAAAAAATTTTCCATCTGGAAGCCCCTTTACGCCTATGTCTATATCAGAATTATCATTGATCTTTCCGGTAACCAGCGAACCGAACAAATAAACAGATTCGCACCCTTCATTTATGAGTAATTTAGCATCATTTTCAATATCTCTTTGATATTTTTGTGGAATATTAAGTTCAGCTTGCTTTTTCATATATAATTTTCCCCGTATTTCCTTTGGCGCATGAGCCGAATAATATGATTTTATAAGGATCTGCCTGTTTTAGCGCCTCTAATAATTGGTCAATATAGCTGTTGATTAGCATATGTTTTTATTATATCAAAGTAGTTATTTTTTACAAGTACCGTTTTATGAGGTTTCGGGGTTTTTGGAGAATGGTTTATAGCTTCAATCACATCTGCCCGATATCCTTGATAAAAATGAAATAAATCTGTATAATACAAAAGAGGCCAAATGTGAAAGTTTTTCATGGAACAAATGTAATAATAGAACAGCCCAAAATAATGAATAGATTTAAAACCCTGGACTTTGGTGAAGGTTTTTATACGACCGAAAATGAAGAACAAGCAAGGGATTTTGCTGTAAAAATTTGCGGGCGAAGAAGCCCATCGCTTTATCCCATTGTAAATTGCTATGAATTTATTGCTGATTTAAATAATTTCTCTATTCTTAAATTTGAAGCGCCTGATGAAAAGTGGCTGGATTTTGTTGTTAAGTGCAGAAAAGGCATTACGTTAAACGATAAGTACGATTTGATAATTGGTCCGGTAGCCAATGATGATGTTTTTGGTACAATAATTCTTTATGAATCCGGAGAATTGGATAAAGAAAGCACGATAAAAAAACTAAATATTAAAAAGTTATACGATCAAGTTGTTTTTTGCAATGAAGCTGTTTTAAAATATTTGTCTTTCATTAAATCGTACATAGTGGAGCCCGGCAGTGAAAGATAAAAATAAAGTATCGACTCTTCTTTGTATATGTGTCATTCCCAACGTAATAGCAGAAATTAAATATTTATATAATAATGAAGAAGAAGCCGCTATTAGAGAATTTTACAAATCTAATTTATTCGATAAGCTGCAAAATCCCGCTACGGGGCTTTGGCACTTAAGCCCCAAAACACTTTCGGAGATTTTTTTATCCGAAAAAAAAGAGCAAAAAATTGAATTTCCCGAGGAGCAGTCATGACAAGGAGTTTGCCATGAGCAAGGAAAATAAATTTCTGATTTTTGTTATTGAATATTATCGCAACAAAAAAAACTTAACCGGCAGTGAAGTAATTGCCCTATTTGATAAGTATAACCTTTGGGAATTGGCGAATAAATCATATTTTCTTTGGCACATAGAATCGCCAGAAAACTTCGTACAGGAAATTGATGATTATATAAGCAGCAGATGAAGCTGTCTTCTGTTGCTTCCATGCCTATGCGGGGAAAAAATCGGAATTTCCTCGCGCAGGGTGCTATTTTCCCATAATGGTATTGTTTGTGCTGTATGTAAGGTTATCTGTGTGGGGCAAAATGTCTGAGCCGTCGCCGTATTGGGCTATGTCGAGGGTTGAGGAGCTTGCACCTAAAGAAAGAGCCGATCCGATAGTAGCAGTGTTTCCAAGCGGAGCAGGTTCACTCCTGCCGTATACCGTGCCTCCGCTCATAATAAAACTTCCCGCTGCATACACTCCGCCGCCTGCTCCGGCGGTATTGCCGGACACTGTCCCCCCTTGCATGATAAAACTGCCGCTGCCATATGTTTTGCTGCCATATACATAAACTCCGCCGCCGTAGTAGTTGGCAGTATTACCGGACACTGAGGCGTTTCCCTGCATTGTAAAAATACTGTACGCATCAATATAAACTCCGCCGCCGCTTACACCCGCAGTATTGCCCGACACAACAGAGTTATCCTTCATGATGAAGGTCGTCTCATCGCCAAGTCCCCCTGATACCATTACCCCGCCGGCTAATCCGGAGCTGCCAATGGCAGTATTACTATTACCTGTAATTTTCGCGTTACCCTGCATAATTAAAGATGCTCCGCCTGTAACA
This sequence comes from Treponema sp., assembly GCA_009777535.1. Lineage (GTDB taxonomy): Bacteria > Spirochaetota > Spirochaetia > Treponematales > Breznakiellaceae > WQXQ01. The sequence continues at coordinate 68,826 of WRLP01000010.1, read as the reverse complement.
GCCGCTGCCGGCAGATGATTCAGAGCGTACCCTACTAGGGTAATGTTATCAGCCAGAGTAAGTGTAATATTTGTTGGTTCGGTTGAAGCATTTCCTACGCCGAATATTGATCCCGGATATTTCAGGCTGATCTTCCGTTCTGCATCAATGCCGATAATTGTCAGGTTAACATTTGGCTGGTTCAGTAACCTTCCGGTATTTTGTGCTATTTCTATATCTTCGTACAACAAGAGGGTATAGGTTCCGGGATTGGAATTAACATAGGCAACTGCCTTGTCAACAATGGTTGCCCCTGATGTACCGGAAAGATTGACTGGAGTGTCGGACGCAGAAACAGGCGGCGCTTTTTTATACAGACTGCTTGCGCTGGCGGGCGTTTGGTCATTACCGCCTGGAGAACTTCCAGGATCGTCATTATCCCCGCAAGTGGAAAATGAGATGCATAATGCCGTAACAACAATTGATAATAAAAAATGTTTCTCAATTTTCATATTTTGCTCCTGTTTTTATCTGCGCTGTCTGCCAAAAATATACTGAAATGAAATTCCAGCTTGAAATGTGCTAGAAGGCGCAAATATATCACCCCGCCAATCAGTCGTATTAGGCGGATCCAAGTTATTAGAAAAGCTAAAATGAGTATTACTGCCATATAGTGATATAGGAATACCTATCAATAAACGTTCTTTAATAATAAAACTTGGAGCAATATATAATGCACCAATTGCAAAATCATAACCTATATGAAGATAAGCACTTTTATATCCAATAATTACATACCAAGGAAATGAACCCCAATCAGTCATATAGCCATCGTTATCTACTATCAGAAACATTACCAATGAATAAGCAGCATCTACTCCCAAACCTAACCGCATATTATTTTCCATTGAGTACAAGAACCGAAGGCTTAATACCAGAGTAATCGGATTTAAATAAGTTGCACCATAAGTATTATCATCATACTCAATATTTGAATAGTTTGCAGTTTTCTCAAATGAAGAAATTATTATATTGTTTCCCAAAGAAAATCTTACTGTGGCGGGGCTGGCGGGGCTGGAAACGGTTTGCGTCCTTACCGGCGGCGTTCGTGAAGCCGGCGGAGAGTCTTCTGGCGTTACAGAAAGCTGATCGCCTGGATTGTCTTCTCTCTGCTGCGACGGGGCGCTTGCGCCAGGTTCACTTTGCGAGACCGACGGGGTGTCTTCTGCTACTGGGGGCTGTAGGCTTGCGGCAGGTTCCCTTTGTGGCGGCGGGGCGCCTACGGGAGCGCCACCCAAAAGACCGGTGAACCGTGAATCGTTCTGCAAATTCAACGTTACCGAATACCAGGATTGTACCTCTGCACCTGTATTTACAGCGTTAAAATGTATCCTGTAATCAGATTGAATTTTTTCTATTGAGCCAGTAATAAGATACTGCACTCCCAGCAGCTCCGCTATATTCTGAGCCGCTTCACGGTTTATTTCACCTGCTCCAAGTTTCCTGTAAATATCAAAAATCTGGTTTTGGTTTGGCCTTACAGGAGTAATCCTGCGGTTTCTTAATATGGCGCCGTAAAGTTCGTTAACTACATAATCATTAAGCCTTTCTGAGTTAGAACGAAAACTGATAACCGAAACCCTGGAATTTGCAGGTAACTCTCTGGCAAATTGAACTGCAGCGGTCAGTATTGCTTCGTCAAGCGTTTGTGCATTCAGAGATACGCCGACAAAAGCAAGGGCGATAAAAAGCAGAAAGTGTTTCTTTTTCACCGTTATACCCTATCTTTTATACATTATGGCAGTACCACGCATTACCCATGTTGATCTTGTTTCTGTAGACTGAGTATCCCGCAGTAAAAAAAATATTAAATTTATGGGGAAGTAACTTGTTTTTGTCGTTATTGCTGTTACCCTTTGATCGATCATGATATCGATCACATAATCACAGTCGGGATAAAGATTCCTGGCAACCCTTAGCAGCTCATTGTAGCCGACACGATCGCTGCTCTCGTGAAGAACCTCGCCCAGAATTTCAAATTCCGTGCTTGTGTGTGTATAAACATGCGGAGACGTACTTACCGCCGTACTCGTACTCGAACAGGCTGAAACCAGTAAAAAGAAAAGAATTGGTATTCCAATATTAAAAACCTTTTTCATAAAATCCTCCGGTTGAAATTCGTGTGAGAATCGTCAGAATGCCTATCACATAACAGCGAACAAAGTGCCGGCTCAGTGACCGACACCTCGTTCGGTACATATACCTACCGCGTTAATAAAATATTATCAATTGCCACCGGCGGCTGAGTCCCTCCACTTGCATCATTAACCCAGGTAAATACCAGGCGTTTAGTAGTACCGGAATTTGATGCAGGAATACTAATGCTCGCATAATTCCAGCCAGAGCCACTACTAAGATTGTATCTTTCTAATCCAATTCTAGTACTTGCGACCAGAGGAGTTCCTGCAACAGGTGTCACAGTTGCTTCAACCAAATGTACAGTCATATAGTCATAGCTGCTTTCACCTTGTGCCTTCCAGTAAAAACCGAGTATATAAGGCGTTGAAGATGATGTAAAGGTTACATTGCGATACATATGTACCGTAGATGAACTTGTAATGGTATAGGCATTTGAAGTCCCGTTGTTGTCTGAAATGTACGCAGACCTTGCACCGCCATAAGAGGTTGCAGTTCCCACACGCCATTGATTTGTCAGTGAACCATTTACCATGGTAAACGAATTTGTCCCTTCGAAATCTTCACTGATAATAGTTGTAACACCGCCAATTGAAACACCTGAAACCGGTGCATATACCCCGGCTGGGTGATTTAGGGCGCTTTGCCCGTTGTTTGATCCCCATGAAACCGGTCCTCCATAAGTTTCAAACACCAGGCCTGTTGTAGTTCCTGCGTTATAAGCTCCTGGTGTATAACCGATTATTGTACCATTGCCGGAAAGCAGGTTCCAGTTATTTCTGTTTATGACGCCGCCAGTACCCAAAACAGCACCTCTTTGCGCTATTACCAGACCGCCGGTAATATTTAGATTGCCGCTATTATTAGAATAGTTAATAGCTGTACCGGTAGTCGCGCCAACAACACCTCCGGAAACTGTAACAATACCTGAACCTGCGCCTGTATAATTGATCGCCGTGCCGGTAGTTGCACTAACGACTCCGCCGGAAACTGTAACAACACTGGAAGTACCTGTAGAATTGATCGCCGTGCCGCTAGTCGCGCTTACAACACCGCCAGATACAGTAACAGTGGCAGTGCCTCCTGTGGAATAGATCGCTCTGCCGCTAGTTGCACTCACGACTCCATCGGAAATTGTAACAGCAGAACCAGATGTACTTGTGGAATAAATAGCCGTATTAGTTGTATTGCTTACGACCCCGCCAGAAACTATGATATTGCTGTTTGAATTGGTATAAATTGTACTGTTTCTATCAATATAATTAGAATTAGAATTGCTATAAGATATGTTTCCTTCAGCAATATCAAGTGTACCAGTGCTTGAAACATTTATAAAACCTCCGCTTGTTAAAGATGAAGAAGAAGCACCACTATAATCTGCCCTCCATGTAACCAGAGCGCTTGCACCTATACTTAGGGTTATAGTCCTGTTACCATTATCAACTGCCTCGGTACCCTGGCTGATAATCGTTGTTGCAATACCAGTTGGCACTGTCAGTGTACTGCTTGCACCTTCGGCAATGATAATGATACTGCCGGTAGCAATGGAAGCAGACGAAGGTACTCTACTACTATCCCACACTATCCTATTGTTAACACTAACGCCGGAAAGCGGATAAAAACTGCTGCTATGGTAATTAATGCCGGTTTCCCAGGCATCTCTTAGACCCCATGATACATTTGCCCCGCTGGGTAAAAATGTCAATCCGCTTGTTGAGCCAACAGTATGTGAACCGCCCAAAGTATAACCAATGATCGTGCCGTTAGTTAGGAGATCCGGTGTTTTATTTACAACACCACTGCCCTGACCGCCAACAGCATTTGGCAGCTCCGCAATTACCAGCCCGCCGGTTATATTTAAGGTTCCTGCTGCATTGATTGTCTGTCTATTAGTATTATCGCCATTCGCAATTACCTGCCCGCCAGAAACGGTAACAGTACCAGAGGCGTTTGTAGAATTAATGACCGCACCACCAAAGGGCCCTCCACTGACACGGCCTCCCGAAACAATGATTGTACTGGCAGAAGATGTGCTAATCGCTCTACCGGTTGAATCATTATGAATAATACCTGATACAACATCTAATACGCCGCCATCATTTATAATGCTAACGACAGGGTTGTTAGTACTTTGATACATTGCTGTCCAATTAACCCGTGCGTTGGCAGATATATTTAGTGTAATCGCTCTTGGTCCATTGTTGACCATGCCGGTACCGGAATCGCTTATTGTCACCGCCGCACCCGAAGGAACAACCAATGTCCCCGATGCACCAACACCAATTATTACAATATGGCCATCATTAACACCTGTCGGCGGAGTGGAAGAATTCCAGTTATGTGTTTTTGGAACTGGACCAACTGCCGGGCTTGTGATGTTGCCGGAATTGTTGGCACGAGTTACGGTTACAGTAATCGAAAACTCTTCATCCGCGGTTTGCACGGTATATGTACTATCGGTGCCAATATTTGTGGTTCCGTTCCTTACCCACTGATAGTAAATAGTACCGCTGCCGCCAAGGCTGGTATTTGCCGCAAGCGTATTACCTACAGCAGGTGTTCCTGTTATATTCACTGTTCCTGTAAGAGGTGGATAATTATATACGGTTACATTCACCGCACTTGTTTGAACACCGGCAAAAGAAATCAAAACCGTTGCGATACCGGATGTTACACCTTGAGCAAGTGTAAGGTTAACAGGTATAGACCTGGTGTTTCCGCTTCCTGTTACAGCGCCGCCGCCTAAAGCAGCGCCGCTGACAGTAATGTTACTGGCGCTTATGGCACCAGGGTTGCCGCTAAAATTAAGGGTCAGCGATGTCGTACTTGTTCTATTAGCTGATGAACCACCAACCTGAACAACAGTAAATGAATGAAGTGTTGTTGTCGTAGAAGCGCTTATCGCTGGTGTTCCTGCATTGTAGTTGGCATTTTCTTTTGCCCTGGCGAATAAATAGTACGATGTGGATCCTGTCAATCCGGTAAAAGTTGTGCCGTCCTGCCAGCCGGTTGATGGTACCGTGGTTGTAGTATTTCTGGCATATTCGACTGTTTGTCCATTACTAGGGGGGGGTACAGGATTAACGGTAATACTGTCGTGTGTTACAGTATTTACCGTTGGAGCGCTAACTGTCCCACCATTTGCTCTATTAATAATAATGTTCCCAGCACGTAAGCCTGCCTGCGCCGGGAAACCCGGAGCCTCCACTACATCAAAGGTTACAAGATATGTTCCGGCATTAACAGGAACTGTATTACTTTTGGGGTAAACAGTGGGGCTTACTCCCTCATACCAAATGGTAATTGCTCCCGGTGATGCGCCTGGTTTTGGCGTTATGATTACAGTTATGGTATCGCCGTAAAGATATGTTCCTGTCCCGGTAATGTCATAATCAGCATTGGGTGCATCACTGCCGGGAATAATGGTATAGTTGGTATACAATGACTGGTTGTCTGAGTGGGGTAAAATATTTACATCATCACCGTATTTTGCCGTACCGCTTATCACATATAAGGCTGCGCCGTTGGTACTGCCATTGGCGGTGTTGGCCAGCGGGGCAGCCTCATTACTGCCGTACACAGTGCCGCCTGTCATGGTAAAAATGCCGGGGGTTGTTACATACACCCCTCCGCCCCGGTAGCCGGCAACATTACCGCTTATAATTCCCCCCGACATGGTAAAGGCACCGCCGGAGATATACATTCCGCCGCCATTGATAGTACTGCCGGTGGCGGTATTACCGCTGATGGCTCCTCCTGACATACTAAAGCTGCCGCCGGAGATATTTACTCCGCCTCCGTTGGTGCTGCTGGTATTGCCTCTGATTATGCCGTTTTTAAGTTCCAGCGTCCCGCCGCTCTGGATATTAATCACAGAATTGTTATTGCCGGATCGCCCCTGCAGGATGAGGTTTTCGTCATCAATTATAAACGTTTGATTGTTGCCGATGCGGATCACACTGCCGTTACTGCTCAGTGAAACTGTTCCGCTGCCTTTGAGCGTTACCACAACATACTGTGCTGTACCTAAACTGTTACCGGTAGTTCCACTGACGGTAAAATTCTCTATGACCGCAATGGTATAAGCCCTGGGGTTCCCGGCTGTGCCGCTGGTAGTAGAGAGGGCGGTACTCCACTGGGAAGAGTTTGTAACTATTATTACCTGCAGGCTTCCGCTTGCCGCACCTGCAGCAGTATAGTCGCCATCTTCAGCCGAACGGGCGAAGATGTAGTATCTTGTCCCCGAGTTCAAACCGGTAAAAGACAAACCTGTCTGCCAGGAAACGTTATTTGCATTATCTGTTGTGCTGATACCGTACTCGACATCTTGTCCATTGGCGGGCGGGTCTACGGGATTAATGGTAATACTATTCTGGGTAGCGCCGCTGAATGTTGGGGCCGCAACCGCAATGCCGGGAAGTTTGGACAGGAAATCATCATCTAAATAATTTTTTATATAAACAGTCGTAAGCAGTGGATCAACATGCACCGCCTCGCTTATACCTGCATACAGCCCGGTTTTACTGACGAAAATTGTCAGCAGGTAAGTACCGGAGTCTAAAAGAAGCGTTTGGGTCTTTCCGTTACCCTGTGACACGTCAACAGGATTTAGTATAATATCATCCAGTCCCGGCCATTTTTGCAGAGTAATTCCCAGCCCGGCGCCTGCCGGATAGGTAATTGTGTAGCTGAATATCCCTTGCTGCGCTCCAGCAGCAATCCTGGTAAGGGGAACTTCCACCGGAGCATTGTTGCCGGGACCGACATTAAATGGCCCGGATACCCCGCTTGCCACGATGACATAAGGTTCTTCAGCGCCCATAAAGCCTTCTACTTCTACTGTGTATGTACCAACTTCGAGGATAAAGAACCCTTCACTGTCGGGAGTTTCTTCCACACCGGTTGATTCGCCTGCCCTGGTAAATGTGTACACATATTTATCAAATGCAGCCGAGGGAAGCACTGTCCTCGCCTGTGATTCTTCCTGTTGTACATCCTCTTCCTCTCCTGTCAGGCTGATGCTTATTCTCCCGTAACCACTTTCAACGGGCGTACGAGTTGATGGTGAATTAACACCATTATCACAAGCGGCAAATAACACCGCGCAAATAAGAGCTAACCCGAATATAATATTGTATTTCCTGTCTTTCATTGATAATTTCTCCTTCCTCATTTTCCTTCCCCCTTACCTTATGGAACCGTAAATGAGCCTAACGGTGTTGTTGTAGGGGTGGATGACGACAACGAACCTCTTCCCCTGTATAATAATGCGTTACTTCCACTCCAACCGTTTAAGCCGTAAGTATTAGCACTACCTGTTGACCCACTTGGACTATGAAGCGGACTCGGCGGCGTATCTGAGTAATAGACTATAAATGAAATTTCACTTGGATAAGATCCAACTGCAGACAAATAAATTTGAACTGCATCACCTACAGATACAGTAAATGTGTAATTATCATAACTACTACCACTGGATACAGTTGCATTAGGTGAAAGGTTTGATCCGTTTACATTGATTCTCAATGCAGCGCCGTTCCAGCCATCACCAAAAGAATCATACATATCTATGGTAACAGTACGATATACTACCGCAATCATGATATTAGTGTTGTAAAGTTTGCCGTCTTTTTCGACAAACAGGCCGACGGTATGCTTTCCGGTTGTTGTACCCGAGAATGCATAAGTATTTCCGCTCTGGCCGGTATCAATACCATTCAAATGCCAGTGCTTAACAACATAACCGGTTCCCTGTGCTGTTATGGTTAAAGTTCCGCCGGCGATTATGCTGGTTGCACCGCCACTTGTTGTAACAAGGCTGTCGTGCGCATCCACCCAGTAGTATTCAAACCTGTTAACCGGCACGGTCTGTAATATTGTGAATGTTGTACCACCGGTACTGCCTGCATAATTGCCGGTTCCGGTTACGGTAACAGTTGCGGTTCCGGCATTGATGTTGTTGGCATACGACACTGTATAGCCAGAGCTAAGCTCGGTAGTACCGTCACTTACCACGACCCCCGGCGTAAGCGGGCTTCCGGTGAACACTTGCGGTACGATCGAGCCGACTGTAAAGGTAATGACCTTTGGATTTATAATGAAATTCACACTTCCGGTACTGCCCGCATAACTACCAACACCGCTTATGTTTACGGTTGCGGTTCCTGCGTTGGTGTTGTTAATATATGTCACCGTATAGTCATCGAATAGAGTGAGTTCCGTCGCACCAAACCTTACCACGACCTCCGGCGTAAGGGGGCTTCCTGTATATGTTTGCGTTGTGATTGAATCAATCACAAAACCAGCGCCATCAGAATTGATAATAAAATCAGCACTGCCGGTACTGCCTGCATAGTTGCCCACGCCACTTATGCTTACGGCTGCGGTTCCAATATTGGTATTATTATTGTACAACACCGTGTAGTCGGTTATTGGCGTCAGTATCGTTGTACCGTCTCTTACTGTTACTACAGGCGTAAGGGGACTTCCTGTATAAGCCTGCGCTGCGATTGGAGCAACAGTAAAATTTATAACCCTGGGATAAATATTAAAATTAACGCTGTCGGACATGCCCGTATAGTTACCCCTGCCTGTGATAGTAACGGTTGCGTTTCCGACATTGATGTTATTGGTATATACCACTGTGTAGTCAGTTGTTGGCGTAAGTATCGTTGTACCGTCTCTTACTGTGACCTCAGGCCGGATTTCACTTCTTGTGTATGGGAACATTAACGTGTTAACTGTAAATGAACCCAATAATTGATTTAAGTTTGCATTGGATAATGTATTCTGCACCCTGTAGAGCAGAGCGTTGCTTCCATTCCAGCCGGACGGTGTAAACGAAGGACTGGGAGGCATATCAGTATAATAAACTATAAATGCGTTTTCATTATGATAATCACCCGCGTTTCCGGTCCAATAAATATTTAATACATCGCCTGATGCAACCGGGAAAGAGTAAGTGCCAAAGCTGCCGCCGTTCAATCTTGCATCGGGAATATCCGTCCCATTTACATTTATTCTCAAGGCGCCATTATGATCCCAGCCATTACCATCAGAATCATACATATCAATGGTAACCTGTCCTGTTCCGGAACCTAATGTAACCAAAAAACCGGAACCAGTGGTGCCAAAAGCCAAACTGTTGGTATACAACGAAGCCAAATCGCCGTATTTTATCTGAACACCCAGACCGTTATGCGATTCATAATCCAACCGGTCTCCATGTGCCGGAATTGCAGTAATATTTTTGGCGTTAAAGTTTGCTGCAGCTACATCTTCTGCCGTAGTATCATTGTAGGTTAGCGTTACCACAAGCCCCGTCAAATCGAGAGTGTCTCCGTGTGTGTAGGTCAGATTGTTTGGCTGTGTTTTAATTGCCACAGCAGTAACCATTCTTGTATCAGTTGCAGGAAAGGTGTAAGACAGCGTGACCGTCCCGCCGGTATTATTTGACAATACTGCGTTTTGCCCGTTAATGGATGCAGAATTAAGCCCTGTAAAAGTATGGCTGCTGTTAGCTGTCAATGTAACGGTCGCGGTGTATGCAATTCCTCCCCGGAAAGGATTATCAGCCGGCGACCAGGTAACAACGCCTTTGGAAAAAAACCCTGTGCCGGTTGCCGTTGTACCTGGCGTCGCTCCATTTACCGGAGCGGTAATACTTAAATTTACAAAACTGATGGCTGTTTTACCACTTCCTGTCGCAGGAATCGTGCGTGTACCATCGGTCTTACCGCAAAGAGTACATGTCTTTGTTTCCGTACCGGTTTCTGTAGCCGTTGGCGCTTTTGTTATCACCCAGCTCCAGTTATGCGGGCAGGTGGTTCCGGATGTAGTCGAGCTCTCGCAGGCAGCGAAAATGAAGGCGATCACAATGATGAAAAACAATATCCCATAATTTTTCTTTCCAATCATACAATTCTCCTTATTTGTGTCTATGAAATGCCTCTCCTGTTTGGTGGGTTGTCGAAAAAATCAACTGTATTGGTGTCCGAGGACTGTTCTTTAGGCCGGTTGCTTTGCGCATATTTCAGGCCTTCAGCGATACCCAGAATATATTCCTGGTTTGGTTCCGTAAGTTTTGGGAACGTGCATTGTAATCGTTTTTGTTTTATATCAATTTTCATGCGCTCTAATACGACCATTATATAGGATAATATCGAGCAAATGTCAAGAAGATTATTATATATTGCTAAAAATACTATAAAATATGACGATTTTTGCTTGCTAGCCGAGCAAAGGTATAATAATATGGACAAAATAGCTCATATGACGGTCAATGAAAGGATAAAAGAAGTCAGGCATGCCTTAAAATTGTCTCAGCGGGTTTTTGCCAAGACCGTTTATATTTCCAATGGCTATCTTGCTGACGTTGAATTAGGGCACAATAAGGTAAAAGACCGTCTAATCCATCTTATTTCCAGCGCCTTTTCAGTTAATAAGCACTGGCTCCTGACCGGCCAGGGACGTATGTTCAACAGTACCCAGGAAGAAAAAATGGAGCGGATGAGCGCCCTGTTCAACGAGTTGTACCCGGAGTTTCAGGACTTTGTGCTGCGGCAGATAGATGAGCTGATAGAGTTGCAAAATATCAGTGGGGAGAAGTGAAATATTCCCGAAAAATTTCTCACATAAAATCACACGGCGAAACACGGAGGAACAGAGAGCACGGAGGATAGCAAATAACGGTTTCTCTTTTTCCAAAAACAATCCGCGTAATCCGCGGATCCCTTCCGTGTTCCCCGTGATCTCCGCGCCTTCGCGTGAGGTAATTCCAAAAAATTTCTCCCGCAAAGACACTAAGGCGCAAAGTATTGTTATTTGCTTCTTTCTCTCCTTTGCGTCTTCGCGCTCTTTCCGCCTTCGCGTGAAAATTCTCGAAAAAAACAGTGCCTGGCACTTGCATTATTAATATTTATACGATATTGTGAAACTATGCCGGAATTAAGCCGTTTCCTGGGTATTTCCATTGCAATGTACTTTAATGATCATAATCCACCTCATTTTCATGCAATATATAACGAATATGACATTGAAATAGAAATTAAGAATTTTACCGTTTTGGCAGGAAAAATGCCAGCCCGTATTTTAGGGCTTGTAATAGAATGGGCTGAATTAAATAAAGATAAATTAGAGGATAATTGGAATTTAATACAAGCAACCGGGAAATATAATAAAATTCAACCACTGATATAAGGAGAATAAAAATGATAAATGTTATCTTTGCAGAATTAAAAAACGACTATAATATTTATGTTGAATTCAATAATGGAGCAAATGGGAACATAGATTTTAGAAAAATACTGGAAGAAGATCATAGGGAAATTATAAAAGAACTATTGAATATGGATATATTTAAAACAGTAAAGGTAAATTTAAATACTTTATGCTGGGATAATGAAGTAGATTTTGCACCTGACTTTTTATATAATCAAGTCGAGAATCAGAAAAATAAAAACGTCGCATAACCAAGACTCAAAGTATTGTTATTTGCTTCTTTCTCTCCTTTGCGTCTTCGCGCTCTTTCCGCCTTCGCGTTAAATACTCCCAAAATATTTCTCCCATAAAATCACACGGCGAAACGGAGAGCACGGAGGATAGCAAATAACGGTTTCTCTTTTTCATAAAAACAATCCGCGTAATCCGCGAATCCCTTCCGTGTTCCCCGTGATCTTCGCGATCTCCGTGTGAAGTATTCCCTAAAAATTTCTCATATAAAATCACACGGCGAAACGGAGAGCACGGAGGATAGCAAATAACGGTTTCTCTTTTTCATAAAAACAATCCGCGTAATCCGCGAATCCCTTCCGTGTTCCCCGTGTGAGGTAATTCAGAAAAATTTCTCTCCTTTTATTCAAACCACAGCTTTGGCACATAAACAGAGGTGCCGTCGATTGTTATCGTCTTGCTCCATACCCAGGGACTGGTTTCGCTTCCTGGCGGATCAACCACCCCCCAGTTTATTCCTGCTCCCATTGGATACGAATTCCACCAATCCCTATTGTTAATCGAGCCAGTGCCAGTCAGGCTTACACCTTCGCCGTGTATATTTGATGAAGATCCATCATTTTCGATACCACCATTCAACAACATACCATCATACGCATAATTATTGCTGAGCACAGCACCTCCAGCATAGCTCTCTCCAGCCACACGTCCAATCGAAGCGCCTGTTGGTAGGGACGTTGTCGTCGCCTCAATTTCCCCATTAAGCGCCACGCAGTTCTGGACTGTGCTGTTGTTGATGCCTACAATGCCGCCGGCATAGTCATTACCGGTAACATTTCCTGTGGCGTAACAGTTTTCTAATGTACCGCTGTTTACTCCCGCTATGCCGCCGATACAGTTATTCCCGAAAACATTTTCTGTGGCGTTACAGTTTTCTAATGTACCGCTGTTCTCTCCCGCTATACCGCCAACATGGTCATTTCCGTTTACAAATGCGGAAGTGTAGCAGTTCTGCACCGTGCCGCTGTTGGAGCCAACTATGCCGCCGGTATTAATCCCGCCGATGACATTGCCTGTAACATAGCAGTTCTGTACTGTGCCGAAATAGTCTGCAGCATCGACGTAACCAGCAATACCACCGGTATAATCACCACCAGTAACAACTATATCAAGCAACCTAACATTTTTTACAATACCTGAACTGCCAATATACCCAAACATGCCTTGATAAGGAAGAACATAAGAGTAAATAATTATACCGGTAATAGTATTACCCATACCGTCAAAGCTGCCGGTGAACTTCGCATTTCCTTGGGGATCGAGTGGCTCCCCGCCAATCGGTGTCCAGTTGTTTTCGACAGATGTCGTGGAGAGAAGCGTAATGTTCGTGGTCAGCCTATAATTCCGTGTTAAGCCGTTGGTAGTGTTGGCGTATTCATTAAACCTCTGAATGTTGCCCTGGTTTACAGGGATTCGGCGGGTTTCAATGTCACCAACGGAAACATTCTCCTGTCCGTCGTATACATTGACAGCGACAGTTAACGATATCGTATCAACTTCGTAGTTTTGTATAACGTTTTCGTTCACATTTATAGAAAAGTTGAGTGTTGTAGCCGGATTGGAAAACTCAGTAGTACCGTCATATCTTAGTGTGGCAGAAGTAAATGTAATACCTGGTGGCACTGGCACCAATAAGCCTATCGTCGCTGTGTCTGTAGAAACGACGCTGGCAGTAACAGTTATTGTATCTATCGGCGATAGTACCCCACTGCTCAGGCTCAGCGCGAGGTGAGCCTTGTTAATTGTAAACGTACCAATAGAAAGCGGCTCAGTTATTTTTTCATATACCGTGCCGCCTTCAGTTGTTATTGTTATCTCATACTCTCCCGCGTTTATTGGTTTGGCTAGGCTTCCGTCATAGTAGACATTAATCATTCCGGCCTGTCCTATGGTGATGCCGCCGAAGTAACTCACTGTTACCCCTTGCTGCTGGCCATTGTACGTTGTTACGTTGTCAGTAACGACGAAATCGCCGGCGGTAAGCGGGCCGTCTTGCCGCTCCTCCCAATAAACATCAACCGGCGAATTACCGCTGAAAGTACCGCCCTCGTCGGCAAATTCGCCGCCATATTCCACATACACGCCGCCTCCGTCACCTTCGGCATTATTGTTTTGTATTGTGGCGCCGCTGTACATTACAAGTTTTGCGCCGCTTTTTACACGTACAAGCGAATCTGTCTTTTCTCCGCTACTCATGCTGCCGTCAAAGGTCAGCGAGCCTGCCATGCCGGGTTTTCCCAAATCAAGGCGATTACCGCTTACAGTAAAAAACGATTCCCTGAATTGACTGCCCCTGTTAATTGTTACCGGAATTTCGGCAATCAGTATGATCGGCCGGATTATGTTAATTGTTCCGTGCATACTTCCAGCGGGGAATGACTTTTTAATAATGATGAGCTCTTCGCGGGGTCGCGAAGGATCGATAGCAAAATAGGAAGGAGTATTATCCTCAGTGTTATTAATAGCGTCATTGAGTTCTCCCCAGCTATCTACCTCGGTAGCGGTATATATCGCGATTTTCTTGACGTCGTTCTTTCCCGCCTTTACTTCCACAATCTCGATACCCATTACACGCAGTACATTACCGGCAGAGCCGAATTCGTAACCTTTAACTGTTACTGTCCACGTTCCGGGATTTACCGAAAAACTGGCGCCGCCAACACCTGTAAAGCTGTCCAGTACCGGTTCGCCGGGGCCTTTCAGGGTTACATCATATCTAAAATCTTCCAGCTCGGAACTATGCACAAAGCGGGAATCGGAGGAGCCGCCCCACACAATAGAAAGCGTTGTTTCTTCCGTGCCCGTCCAGGGGCTGAAGCACGCACTTACTAAACAAATAACAATCAATAAATAACAAATGTATGCAGACTTTTTCATAAACTCCCCCTTATTTCAGCTCAAAGTCAAGGCCGAACTCTCCCATATCAGAGTCGAACTCTCCCTTAGCCTGTCCTGCGCCGCCGCTATGAACAAAACCCGAATCGCTTCCGGCAGGGGGCGGCAGCTTCAGCTCCGCCAAAAATATATCCATCGGATCTGCGGCCCTGCCGTTTGCAATTTCACTTGAACTTCCGGCGCCGGCAAGAACTGCCGCCCCGCCTGAGCCCAGGAAAGACACCGTGCCTTCCAGAACCGTAATGCTTTGGGTGTCGAACTCAAAACTTGTTCCGCGCACGGAAGCGGTTGCCGACGGAGACTGAACGGTAAAATCGGCCCTGGTTCCCGCCGGAGGGTTTACATCAACACGAACTCTTCCGGCCTGTAGATTAACACCGAGCCTTTCGCTGCCGGCAGAAGCGGTTATTTCGGCGAAGGTAAGGCGCGTAATCGGCCTTACTGTAATAACTGTGCTTCCGACAGCGATAAGGGCAAAACCCTTTATGCCTGTCGAAACCACGGTATTCTGGGCTACACTATCGCCCGCTCTTGCAGGAACAAAACCTGCCTCTCCGGCATGTTTTAATTCCACCGTACCGGCAATTTCACTAATCACGCCGTTTTGTGCAAAGACCTGCGCTGTACAGATCAAAATAAGCATTGTAATTGTTGTTATCCGCATTGTTCCACTCCTTTTTAAAAAATTACCAAAATGGCGCCTAACTCAACGCGCCAGAGGGGGTCGCCCTTGGGAGATGCATTCCCCATGGAAGGCAGGAATACTCCGCCGCCAAGGTTAAGCCGCAAGTCCGAAAAAGGCGCCCACGCAAGGCTGCCGTAAAACTCGCCTCCCAAAATATGCCCGTCCCTTTCCAATGGAATGCCCTGATAGGTTCCCAAATCGCTTAAAGTAAAATAAGAATATACAAAACTAAATAAAAAGCTCTCGTGCGGCCGTACGGTGTAATCCAGGCTGATAACGGAAAGCCCTGAAAGTTTTGCCTTTAGCACACCCCCCTGGGGCGAGGTTGTTACGGGAACAAAGGCGGCAAAGGCGCTGTCGTCATCCGGAGTGCCGCCGGAAAAAACGCCCTTTAATGTCAGCCGATCCCGGACTGCCGTGGGAAGCAGCCAGGAGGCTCCCAGTTCTCCGGCTACTGCGGCCCTGAATTTTTGGGCGGCATCCTTTTCGGTAATTTCTGATAGTTGCAGGCAGAATCCAAGATCAAAAATAAAACTGTTAACAGGCACGCCTGCCCTTGCCGCCAGATACTGGCTGTGGTAAATATTATCGCTGTCGTTTAAGTCGAATTGGCCGATAAACGCCAGGCCGAGGGCGGGACGGCTTGTGATATTTGAATTGTTCCAGTCCACGGCGGCGATAAAACGGCGGGAAGCAAAATATGTATCGCCGAAATTTTCAAATTCGAATTTTTCATTGAAAGATATAAGATCATCTCCGGTCATCGTTATCTGAGCGCTTCTTTTATATAAAAGCCCTGTATACCATGCGCCGGCGCCGAATGTTCCGATACCGCTTTCGTGCGAATATCTTAATCCATCGAACAGGCCGCCGGCGATAAAGCCAAGGGGGTCGGCATAGAGCATGCGTCCGGCTTTTATTTCGCCGCCGTTTCCCATGCTGTAGCTGAACTCCGTCCTGAGCAGCTGCGGTACAAAGGCCGCATCTTCATTTTCATATTCCACCGAGGTTCCGATGGAAAGATATAGTTTTCCCGCATCTCCAAGCGGGGTGGAATACCATGGGATTAAAGCCGCCGAATAGGAAAAACCTTCCGATGGCCCGGCGTCGTCTGAAACGCTTTCTGCGCCGGCGCTTTGATCAAGCAGCAGGCCCCAGTCCCATGCAGAAAGGGAAAGAACCGGCAAAAGCGCCAAAAAAATCGCATAACAAAAAAACTTTTTCATTACAGCGCCTCTTCACTTTCTTTAACTGAAAGAATCCTGCCGATAAAGAGCAGTAAATCCTGCCCTGAAACAGTTATATTGGGATCGGTATTTCCGCGGATTATTCCCCTGTAAACCAGTTCACGGTATGCATGGTGGGGACTTTTCGCGATGGTGTAAAAAATACCACCCTTTAAATCGAATGATTGCATTAAAAGGAGGGCGATGCCGTTAAGCTGTGCAGCATCTGATGGGACGGCGTTTTTCGGAAGCCACTTTTGTTCTAAAGCAAATGAAAAAGCGTCATAATTATCGGCGTAAAAAACTTCGGCTTCCGAAATTTCCAGCACAAAAACCGCCGCCTCCGACCAGCTGATCACCTTCTTGTCAAGCAATGCTTCCAGCCGGTCGGCAGTCTGTGCGTATAACGGGGCAGAAATCATAATTAAAAAAATGAATAAGACAGCCAATCCCATTTTACCGCGGTGAATTCGCATTATCACCCTCCAAAAGAAAACATTTAACTACAGGCTCGCCGTAAACAACAGGTCGTTTTCGTATTCGATATTGATTTCAGTATCTGCCGGAGCGTCAGTTTCACCGGAAAATCTTACAGTCACTTCCCTGTCGTTTACCAGCTTCATAATGAAAGAGGCAGTGTATGCAATAATATTTGAAGGCGGAGTAAAACTGTCGCCGATGGTGTAGGAGGGAACCTCCAGAGAGCCGTTAAGATTATCTACTGTAATTTTCAGGTTATAAACAGTATAAACTCCCGAATCCGAAAACGTAACGCGCAGTACAGAATTGGATGCCGCTACTTTCTGGATTTTTTCCAAATATTCCGCGAACTCCGAACTGGTTATTTCATCAATATCAACAATTCGAGAACCTGAAAATGAAGTCCTTCCCTCGCCTTCCGTTTCCGACATCCTGCCCTGAATGAGAGACGAGCTGCCCGTGAGGCTCTTGGTGAAAGCCTTAAAATCGAACTTTACACCCTTCACTGTAAAGCTATACGAGGTAGAATCCTTTATTGCATCACACCCTGCAACAAGTGCCATAATGAGCGCAAAAAAAACAAGCGCTCCAACCAAACGAATCGATCTTTTCATACCATGCTCCTAAAAAATAAGATTTACCTTAAAAAAAAGGTGTTCGAAGACATTATATCATTTTTTTTCGAAAAAAAATTAACCTTTTGGCTAAAAATACAAAAAAAACAAAAAAAGCCCTGTTTGTAAAGATCCTTATCTTTCATTCGCCCACATTCGGCAGTATGTAGCCGCTGGAGGTCAGGAAAACGGCAAGGCGCAGAATGCTGTCAAAGCCGGTTTTGTTAAGAAGGCTTGTAACTACCACTTTTATCAGGGCTTCCGAAAACCCAAGTTCGCTTGCCACTTCGGAACGGGTTTTTCCCATGCAAAAAAGACGAAGAACCATGATTTCACGGCTGCTGAAACTGCAATGGAAGGGCAGCCCCGGCGGAAGGGCATCGGGAAAGGTACTCTGACCCTTCATAATACTGCGAATGGCATCTATAAACTGATCACTGTGTATATTTTTATAAAGAAAACCGTGGGCGCCGGCCTTTTTTGCAGCTTCAAGAAGGCTTATCTCGGAAAGGCCGGTCATAATAATTACTTTAATACCGGGAAATTGCTCCCTTATATTGTAGGTAACGTTAATTCCCGTTGGGCCGGCGACATCTTCCAGGGACTGCGGCGGCGGGTCGGTCAGAACATCCATTAGAACAAGGTCGGGAGAAACCTTTTCACAGAACGCCAGGGCATCCCTTGCTTCGCCTATGGCGACGGCAACCTTCATATCCGGCTGGGAGTTAATAAGATTAACCAGGCCGTCCCGGAATAATATCTGATCGTCTACTACCAGAATTCGTACCATCGCGAAAATTTTATCAAAAATTTAACCAAAAGTCTATAAAAAATTCATATCAGCAGTGTATCATTTGTTAAATTATTGTTAAAGGTTGTTAGAATTATGAACAACGGGAACAAACTAAAGAGTTTTATCATCAATACAGCTGCTTCCGGTCATTATGAAGAAGAAGCCGATTTGGGCGTTTCTGACTACCTAATCCGGTATGTTTTACTGAATTTTATTGCAATAGCCGGCAGTATCGTTCTTGCGGCCTACACTGTATACAATCTGCGAAGGGGAATGTATACCGTTGCAGGCGCCTGCGCAAGCATGGCGGTTATATGCATTGCAGCCTTTATTCTGGCAAGATCAAAGGTAAAAGAGATTATTCCGGCAGCAATAACCATGGCCTGTTACGGCCTGCTCTGTATCTGGATAATCTGGATTAGGCAGTCCGAGGGAGCAAACTTTTTATTTATATACCTGTACCCCTTGCTTACGATCATGCTGCTGGGAATGAGGTGGGGTGTAGTAATGTCGGCCGTTCTAATGGTTATTGTAAGCGCCGAGATGTTTATACCGGGACTGTCAAATTATAATTACCATATAAAAGTTTCATCACGCATGCTGGTAACATATTTCCTTGTATTAACCACGATGATTGTAATAGAAACAACCCGCAAAGCCAAAGACCGGCTGATTGAAACACAGACACGGCAGATGCAGGAATTAAAAGAAGAGGCGGAAGAGGCCAACAAGGCGAAAAGTGAATTTCTTGCAACAATGAGCCATGAGATCCGCACACCCCTGAATGCGATCCTCGGGTTCAGCGAACTTTCCCTGCTGGAGCCGAATGAGAACAAAGCCATTCAAAACATGGGAAACATTCACCATTCGGCGACGCATCTTTTGGACCTTATCAATGACATACTGGATATATCTAAAATTGAATCGGGCAAACTGAATCTTCAACCAAGGGAATATGAGCTTGTATCACTTTTGAACGATGCCATTGCCTTTAACACTGTCCGCATCGGAAGCAAACCTGTGGCTTTTCATTTTGAATTGGACGAAACCCTGCCGTCGCTTATTTACGGCGACGATTTAAGAATACGGCAGATACTGAATAATTTGCTTAGTAACGCAGTTAAATACACCAGGGAAGGGCAGATTCGTTTTTCGGTTTTTCACACTCCAAATGTCAGCTCACAGGAGGGGGAAATACACTTGAGTTTTTCGGTTAAGGATACCGGCATCGGTATTAAGGCCGAAGATCAAAAGAGAATATTTTCGCGTTATGATCAGGCCAGCTCAATAGAGGGCTTTATTATTGAAGGCACCGGTCTTGGCCTTGCCATTGCCTGTCAGTTGTCGGAATTGATGAACGGCGGCATCACCCTGGAAAGCGAGTACGGCAAGGGAAGTTTGTTCACCGCAACAATACGCCAGAGTACACTCCGCCAGTCAAAACCTGTTGGCAGGGAAATCGCCGCTGTTCTGGAAAACCTCAGCTTTTTGAACCGCTATCTTATGCAGGTAAACTTCAAGAGGGTGCAAATGCCCAATGTGCGGGTTCTTGTTGTGGACGATGTGCCCTCGAATCTGGAAGTTGCAAAGGGATTTTTGTCGCTCTATGGAATGAAGGTTGAAACAGTTGAAAACGGCGAAGATGCCGTAAACATACTCAGGGAAAAAGCCGCTGTTTTCGATCTTGTTTTTATGGATCACATGATGCCCGGCATAAACGGCCCGGCGGTATTAAAGGCTCTGCGCAGCGAAATAGGAGGTGTCTATGCGGGAAGCCTTCCCGTTATCGCCCTTTCGGCCAATGCCCTGGTGGGCTCCCGGGAAATGTTCCTGAATATGGGTTTCCAGGATTTTATTTCCAAACCAATTAACGCGCTGGCGCTAGATCACCTGCTGAAAAAATGGATACCTGAACACAAGATTGAAAGTTTTGCGCATCACGATATCAAACCTGATGCAAACAATGACACACACCGTGTAATATCAATAGAAGGAATCAATACTGTAAAGGGATTTGAAAATTCAGGCGGCGATGAAGAAAGCTACCGTTATATGCTCGATTCATTTTGCCGTGACTTGATGGAAAAAATGAATACCCTTAGGCATCTTTTGTATTACTACAAAAACACGGAAAACAGCGACAGTATCGGCGAAAATACAATCACCCTTCTTGGGACAATACTGATGACAATAAGGAATTCCGCCCTATCTGTCGGCGCGGAAGCCCTGGGCGCACAGGCCGAGGTTTTGGAAGACCATCAAAAAAATAAAAACATACCGGCTCTTATGTCAGCGCTTCCAAACCTCTACCAATCCATGCAGAGTGTCGCGGATCGAATAAGTCAGGCTCTATCCGACAGTGCCGCCGATTAAGCAGCCGGGGGCGGCAGTATTGCCAATTCTGTTTCCCTGTCGAAGTAACGGGCTTTATCCATTCTTGGAATAAAAGAGGCTGTATCGCCGACCTTAAATTCATGGCTCGGTTCTGTACGTGCAACCAGGGGCTGGGTGCCGGTATTAAGCCACAGGTGAATGTCGGCGCCCAGAGGTTCAACAACCGTTATCTTTACCGGAAAGCTGTTATCCTTTTCGGTATCAGTATAAATCATATCTTCCGGCCTTATTCCAAAGAACACTTCCTTGCCTGCGTAATTTTTAAGGTACATATCGTGAGCGGCATTGGCCTTAATTTTGAAAGAGCCCTCGTCTAACATGATCGAGCCCCCCTCCTCGCTGACCTTGACTGTAAGGAAGTTCATCGGAGGTGAGCCGATAAAGCCCGCCACGAATTTATTGCACGGGTTGTTGTAAAGGAACAATGGAGAGCCAATCTGCTGTATTTTACCATCCTTCATAACAACGATTTTGTTGGCCATTGTCATGGCTTCCACCTGATCATGGGTAACATAGATCATGGTGGCATTCAGACGAAGGTGAAGATCGGATAACTCGGCACGCATCTGGACACGCAGCTTGGCGTCCAGGTTGGAAAGCGGCTCATCAAAAAGGAAAACTTTAGGATTACGGACGATTGCACGACCGACAGCGACACGCTGCCTTTGGCCGCCGGAAAGCGCCTTGGGCTTGCGATCCAGGAATTTTTCGATGTCCAGTATGCGGGCTGCCTCGTTTACGCGCTTGTCAATCTCGGCTTTCGGAACCTTTTTTATCCGCAGGCCGAATGCCATGTTTTCATAGACAGACATGTGCGGATAAAGGGCATAGTTCTGGAAGACCATTGCGATATTCCTGTCTTTCGGGGGAACATCGTTCATTTTTTCCCCGTCTATAAAGAGTTCGCCGCCTGTAATGTCTTCCAGTCCTGCGACCATGCGGAGTGTGGTGGATTTTCCACAGCCCGAGGGCCCTACAAGGACTACGAATTCCTTGTCTTCGACTACAATGTTCGCATTGTCCACGGCGCATACATTGCCTTCGTACACCTTGGAAATGTTTTTCAGTTCTACTTTTGCCATCTGCTGGCCTCCTTAAAAGGTTATTTTATAAATTAAAGGCTAATCTATATGGTTACGCCTGTCAATAAGCAGGGCTGCCCCACAACTACTGCAATTGCACAAATATATGCCCTTACGCAGGCGTTTCATTGCTGCTGTTACCATAGCTGTGGAAAAGCCTCCCTTGAGATTTTTTCCACCGTATTTTAGACTGAAACCATGAGAATCCGCCTTAAAATGTTTCTAGTTGTCCTGCCGCTGATTATTGTAACGCTGGCGCTGGCGGAAACCGCTTCTTATTACAATGCAGTACTCGGCGTCACCCGCCTTGCACGGCAGCTCCTCGGCTTCAAAATGGGAGAGTTGGAAAAATACGCTGATAATCAGTGGACCCTGCTTGTAGAGAACAATTATGCGGGAAGGCCGGACATGGTCGAAGCCGCCAAAAAGTCCGTTGAACTTTACGGGCAAAGCATTGTGTTGAGCGGCACCGAAGTTATTTTCGCTGTAACCGATTCCGGCGTCGTCGACATGGCGACATCGTCAATCCACATAAGCGCCGACGAGAGGGATGCCCTTCTGCGGATTCTGAAAGATGAAAAACCCGGGCTTCAGACCGCCATGATCGGCGGCGAAAAAAGAACATTCCAGGCTTCCTACTTTACCCCTTTCCAGTGGTATATACTTATCAGCGAAAAAAGCGATGTATTTTACCGTGATGCGAACCGCATCGCGCTGCAAACTGTAATCACACTTTGCATAGCAATTGTTGTAACAATTATTCTGCTGATAATGATAACAGGGCACCTGACCAATCCAATCGGCCGTATCGCAAAGGCCATGAACGCCATAATCGATTCTGCCGACCTTTCCTCCCGTGTGGAAGTTGAGTATCAGGATGAAACGGGAAACCTTGCCTTTACATTTAACAGAATGATCGGAGAGCTGGACAAAGCCTACAGGCAGATCAAGAAGTATGCATTCGATGCGGTACTGGCCGGAAAAAAAGAAGAACGCATACGCCAAATTTTTCAGAAGTATGTTCCAAAAAATGTTATCGAACGCTTTTTTGCATCGCCGGAAAAAATGCTCGTCGGCGATAACCGCAACCTTTCAATTTTGTTTTCTGATATAAGAAGTTTCACAACAATTTCCGAGGGAATGAGTCCCGACGATTTGGTGAATTCCCTGAACCGTTATTTTTCCGGCCAGGTGGACATTATTTACAGGCGGAAAGGCATTGTTGATAAATACATTGGCGATGCAATAATGGCATTTTGGGGCGCGCCGGAAAAACATAAAGATGATGCCCTGCAATCGGTGCTGTCGGCCCTGGAAATGATCGACGCCGTTGCAAGGTTTAATGAAAATCAGAAAAAACTTGGCAAGTGCGAGTTCCGTATCGGCATTGGAATTAATTACGGCGAAGTAACAGTGGGGAATATCGGCAGCGAGCGGAAGATGGATTATACGGTGATAGGCGATGCGGTAAATCTCGCTTCCCGCATGGAAGGGCTTACAAAAACCTATCAGGCGGAAATATTGATTTCCGAAAGCCTTTACCAGGAACTGCACAAATCCGGATCACCGGAAAACCTTTATTTCAGGCTCCTGGATACTGTAGCTGTAAAGGGCAAAACCAGAGGTGTGAAAATTTACACGGTAAAATCAAGTCTTTCCAGTACAGAAAAGAAAGCCTGGCAGATACACAATCAGGCGATGGAACTCTACTACCGCCGTTCTTTCCTGGAAGCCGCGGGAAAATTCAGAGAAGTGTTCACATTACTGCGCAAAGACTTTAATTCCGAAAACCTGTGCAAGAGATGTCTTGAATACGCAAACAAACCGCCGCCCTCCGTATGGGACGGCGTGGAAGTAATGAAGACTAAATAGGCTTTTCCACGGCTATGGTAAAACCAAAAATATATGCCTATAACAGGCAATAGGGGGCCTGTCAGAGGTCAAAAGCACCATGCGGGCATGGCACTTTTACCTCTGCCACCCCTCGCTACCTGCTTTGGGCATATATTTTTGTATTCGCCAAAGTAGTTGAACGCTGACAAATAAGAAACCACGCCGTAATCACGCACCCTCTTTCGAGGGCTGCAGTTCACCAGACACCCCATGTTACATTTTCTGATGCATTTTGCCATTGCCGTAGTAGCGAAACGCTAACGAATAAGAAACTACGCCCGCGCACTCGTTGCCGCCGGTTGACCCGGTTGCATAACTATTATCTATTCAAAAATGTATGCCAAAAAAATTGCAATGGAAGCGGTGCGCACAAGCCCTGACGATGGCATCGGCGTGGTTATAAAAAGCGAATAACCCCAAAATGAATCTGGATAATGGTTAATCTAGTTTCGCTTAAAAAAAGTATGTCTATCAGACCGTCAGCCATCGGAGGGGTTTTGCGCACCGCTTTCAATTTAGGTTTTAGGCATACATTTTGGCTATTACTGATCGAGGAATTCCTGCATGGCCTGCATGGCCTGGCGTACAATTACAAGCTGGGTGTTCAGGTTTGATATTTCATCCGCCTGCGATGCGTTTGTTGTCTGCAAATTCCTTATGGTGCCATCACGCACACTCACTGTCTGGGCAAGGCCGGCAGTTTCGGCTTCGAGGGAACTTATCAGCCTGTCCTGATCTGCGATATTAATTTCCAGCGATGTTTTTTCGGTCCTTAAATCCGAGAGGGTAATTTCCAGTTCGGCAAGATGCTCGGCCAGACCGGTGCTGCCGGAGCTTAAAGCCGCAATTGTCCTGTTCATGTCGGATACTGTTTCTTCGAGTTGGGTATTCTTTAACTGCAAATTATTCAGCTCCCTTTCGGCATCACCTTCCGAAAAAGAATAACCGGCGGCCTGATTTTTTCTGGTTTCATCTACCAGCGCTTCCAGGGAATTAATTGTCTGTGTATAAAAATCCCTTCTTGATTGAATTGACCGTACCCTCTGAAAAGACGGAGTGTTAAGAAAGAGCCGCAGATTAGCAAGCGCTTCCGATGCTTCGGCAAGCCGGTCCCTGCGGATTAAATCGTGCACTGATGCAAACCCGCCTCCAAGCTGTGCTTCGATTGCGGCGGCTCTTTCCATATCGTTTGTAAGCCGTTCAAGTTCACTCCTTGCCAGGCTCAGTTCTTCGTGCCCCGAAGCAAGTTCGCTTGTTCTGCTTTCAAGCTGGGCCCGCAGAGCCGCCTCATTGGCGCGGGATTCTTCGAGGATTAGCGAGCGTTCTTCCTGCAGCAGCGCCATGCTCAATAGGTGCTCTTCCTGAAGCGCCAGCAGCCTTGCCTGTGCAGCAAGCTGCTCCCCTGTCAGTTCCTGATTGCTGGAATGAAGTTCCTCCAGCTCAACTTCAATTCCCTCCAGCTGGGATATTACCAGGGCTATTTCATCTTCTTTTAATGCGATTTTGGACGCGGTTTCAATCCTTATTTCGTCTAACAGCGTTCTCTCGGCGCTGTTGTATACCCTCGCCCCTTCCCGCACCTGCGCCTCGGTTTTTCCCTGGAAAGACGACAGCAGCAGCAGGCCGCCGGCAAGAAGAACCAGCGCCGAGACATTTACCACAACAGGAAAAGCGCCGCCGCTTTTTTTTGCCTTGAACCTCTGCTTTTTGCCAGCGCCGGCAACGCCGCTCTGTGAAAGGGACTGGCGGTTTTTTTCGGCAATGCTGTTTATCTTTGCCAGAATATCCTGCTGCTCTTCCACCGAAATCCCTGAGCTTGGGTCAAAAATAATGCCATCATCATTCGTCATTTTTCTTTCCCCCCGGGAACAACCTTTGCGGCTTCCTTGTTTGCAAGCCTGATGCCGCCGGCCTTCAGTCCGCGCACATTGTAGTCCTGCGCCTTAAAATCCTCCGACAAAACCTTCAGCCTCGGCTTTGGTGTATACTTAACACTGAAAATAAATTTCGCCCTTGTATCAACATGTAGAATAACAGCCCCGTCGGGAACCAGAAAGTAATCCTTGTTCATAATCCAGCCTTCGATTATGCAGCGCTTTATGCACGGAAACCCTGTTCCTTTTTCCCTGTAAATAATTGTGAAGATTGTTTTCGAAAGAACTTCCTTGTCCGCCACGCCAATCCACCATGCGTCCGCGCCGGCAAATGCCTTTTCGGGTAGATCTGTTACAGAGTACATGCCGTTTTTTCTAACCGCAAGAATTCTGTCAAAGGGCGATACTTCGGCGATTTTTTCACCGCCTACATTGGTTCCCATGTAACCGGTTTTTTTGTCGTATCTTAGATCGACATCACGCTTTACCACTTCCTTTACATCAATCTTGGCAAAGGCGCCGGCGGTAGTTTTTCTCGCTCCGTGCCCCAGCTCCTCGTTGGCTTTGATTTTTGCGATGAGCCCTTTAAGGCAGCTTACCGAATAGGCGACGATATTTTTAAGATGGCTGTTAATCTCTTTAATACGCTCCTGTATCTGCCGCATCTCATCATGCGCCCTGTTGATGTCGTATAACGAAATGCGCCGGATTGGAATGCGCAAAAGGTGTTCTACATCATCTTCGCTTACCCCGCGCTGCCCCACTTCTTTAAGGAAGGGCTTAAAACCCTGAATAACCGCATCCGTTACGCCCTTTGCGGTTTTCATTTTTTCGATGCCCTTGTAAATCCGCTCCTCTATAAAAATACGCTCCAGAGTGCGCAGATGCAGCTTGTCGAGTAACTCCCTTTTTTCCAGCTCCAGTTCGCGGGTAAGAATTTTTACAAGCTGTTTAGCATGATATTTAATTACCTCGGTTACGGTCATAACAACCGGAAGGCCGTCTTTAATAACAAGAAGGTTAACGGAAATTGACTGCTCACATTCGGTAAAGGCAAAAAGCGCGTCTACTGTTTCCTGTGAATAAACGCCGCGCGCCAGTTTAATTTCGATTTCGGCCTTGTCGGTTGTAAAATCGTTAATCCCAAGTATTTTAAGCCTTCCCGCCTTGGCGGCGGCTTCCACGCTATTAATCAGGCTTTCGGTAGTTGAGCCAAAGGGAAGCTCTGTAACAAGAATGCGCTTTGGATCGGATGTATCAAGTTTTGCCCGTACCATAACCTTGCCGTTTCCGTCGCGGTAGTCGGAAATATCAACATATCCGCCTGTTGGAAAATCGGGGAACAGTTGAAACTTCTTTCCCGAAAGGCAGGCAATCTCCGCTTCCAGTACCTCGATAGCATTGTGTGGCAGGATTTTTGTCGACATTCCCACAGCTATTCCTTCCGCGCCGGTAACAAGCACCACGGGAATTTTCGCCGGAAACATGACTGGTTCGCGGTTGCGGCCATCGTAGGAATCCGCCCATTCGGTAAGTTTAGGGTTGTAAAAAATATCTTTGGAAAACGGCGTGGCACGGCACTCGATATACCTCGGCGCGGAAGCCTCGTCGCCGGTGTAGAGATTGCCGAAGTTCCCCTGCCTGTCGATAAACAGATCCTTATTGGCAAGCACAACCAGCGCCGACCCGATTGACGCATCGCCATGGGGATGGTACTTCATACAGTGCCCTACAACATTGGCAACCTTGTGGAATTTTCCGTCGTCCATCTCGAACAGCGAATGCAAAATGCGTCTTTGCACAGGTTTAAGCCCGTCTTCCAGATCAGGAATTGCCCTGTCCTTGATTACATAGGAAGCATATTCAAGAAAATTGCGGTCGAAGATGTTTTTTATATAAGCCATTATTCATACTTTACATTAACGGGCGGCAAGGGGCAAGGGAAGCGCTGCCTCACGGCTATGGCAATTGCAGAAATATATGCCTAAAATAGGCAACGAGGGGCCTGTCAGAGGCAAGAGCACCATGCATGCATGGCACTCTTGCCTCTGCCACCCTTTGTTACCTGTTCTGGGCATATATTTCTGCAATTGCCGTAGTAGTGGAGCGCTGGCGGAGGGGATGCATTACCTTTTCCTTTTTACTTTTTACCTTTGATGCGCAGCCGCGCACTGCTTTCATTGCCTATTCCGGCATATATTTCTGAATAAGCTAAAGCAGTGGAGCGCTGGCGGGGGGGATGCATTACCTTTTCCTTTTTACTTTTTACCTTTGATGCACCGCCGCGCACTGCTTTCATTGCCTATTCCGGCATATATTTCTGAATAAGCCAAAGTAGTGGAGCGCTGGCGGGGGGGAGATTCGGGTGACTGTAACCGTTGGCGCTGCCAATCAAACAATATACTTGCGTATTGCTTCTTCCACTGTCGCATTTAAAGTTTTACCTGTTGAAGCCGAATAGAGTGCGAGTTGTCTGTGTAACTTTGGTGCTATACGCACATTAAATGTACCTTTATACGTTTTTTCCGGGGTTTTGCCCAACTGTGAACATATTTCGAGATAATCATCAACCGCTTCTTTAAAATTTTGACGTAGAAATTTAATATTATCACCCTCATAAGTAATGCGGTCATTGATACCGATTATTTTACCGTAAAAAACATTATCATTATAGGAAAATTCAACACTGCCATAATATTTTTTATAACTCATGGTATTTTTCACAGTAATCCCTCCTGTTCTAATTCATCAATTAATTCTTTTACCTGGTACGTAAGAAGCTCCTTTCTTGAATGCGGTTTATGCATACGAAATACTTTGTTATTTTTGACAAAGCATACCCGTGAGCCGCTTGTCTTTCCTTTGTTTGTCAAGGTATAACCAAAAACCCCCAACAATGACTTAGTTTCATCAAATGTAAAATTTTTTGGGTTAGATTTTAATCGGGAAATCAGCTTGTCTTTTTTGCTCATTTCATCTCCGCTATATTGTATGATATTACATTACTGATATTATTGCAACTAGGATATAGTTGCAGTTCTGGAAGCTGTTTTCAGGAGCATATAGGTGACAGTATCTGAGAGCTGCTGTATATTCGAGCCGATTGTCAATAAGTATAAAATTCGGTGACTCCACCCCTTACCGCACAACTCAGAAACCACCATGGCTAACATTGTATTTTTTACCTTTGATGCGCCGCCGCGCACTCGCCGCCATCGCCGGGGGGCTCCTTCTTATTGATCACGGCCATGTTACGGATTTCGTCAGGCTGAGAGTAATCGCGGCAGTAATCTCGGTGCAGGTTATCCAATCACGGTGGGAGAAGCCATAGGTCAAGGGTAACCATAACCCAGGGAATATATAAATTCAGAAGAAAAAGACAGATGTAAAGAGAGCTAAACAATGGCAAGCCCAAAAAACGACACGATGTAATGCGCAAACACTACAGCAAATACCCCCGCAGTCAATACTCCTAAAGCCCATATAATATCCAATATACTCTTTCTTGTTTTTAAGATTGACTTGGATTTTATAATAAGACAAGCTCCAGTGCAGTATATCCAAACCAAGGCAAGAAAATACCAGGCTTTGAAAATATGATTTTCTGTAAATGGTTTATTCCTGGCCCAGTAATACTGTATTGCAAAACCAATAACTACCACTGTAATTAGTACTTTGTATAATATACTAAATACTTTAAATACCACCCTTCTGGGTTTCACATCTTTGAAAGTTCCAGTAATAATAATTCCCCCCTGCATACACCAATGATTTTCTCAGGCGCCTAAAATAAGCATTTGATGTATTACAACTAACAAAGCTGTAATCCCATTTATCATTATATTGATAAATACCAGGCAATCACGTATGTTTCTATATATTCGCAATATGTTCGACTCGATAATATATAATATATTTTTTTTTCTTTTTACATAGTATATAACCAAAACAAAGATAAATCTAATAAACCAATATAGTATACACCATTGAGTTGTATCAAACCAAGAGGCCATATCCCAATTATTCCTAAAGCCTGAAATGAGAAAAAAAATATTAATGCCAACATCTATAAAAAAATAAACATATTTAAAAATACGAACAGATAGAACTAAAGCGACTATTACGAAAAGAATTTCAGTTATGATTACTAATAAGGAATAAATCATAAATAACATCCTTTTCTTTTATTTCAATCCTCTGGGAACAACCAAAACGGACAGCGGACTCCACTACGCCAGCGTTTCACTACCTAAAAAAACTGAACTTTCCGTATTTGTTCAGCTTGCCGCTGCTCTTGCTATTTCCTTCGTCGAGGGTTTTCAGCACGAAGGCAGCGAAACCTGCTTCGTCGCCGGCCTCTGCACCGGAGAACCCCATTGTTAAATATGGCTCATTTTTAGCGGCGGCAAGAAGGCTGCCGGTAAGAGCCCGGAAAGACGCGGCTGCCGACGGCCCTAAAAGATCGGCGGCTTCTTCCCTGCCGCCGCCGGGGCTTATTTCATTATAAACAAGCGCAAGGGTTCCCCTCTTTCTGTTCGTAAATACAGAGGTGATTTCCTTTACTAAAAAGAACCATCCCTTTATGTGGTCGTTAATCAATATTTCTACATCAGAGAGCGGCAGCCCGGCGGCGGCACGGCGGATAGAGGGCGGCGAACAAATAAGGATCGCCTCATCAATATGCTCGAGTCTGTTTTCGGCTGACAAAACAAGTGTTCTTGCAGAGATGGAACTGCCGGGATTCCAGTCGAGGGGAATACGCGCTTTTTCTTCCGGTGTTTCCGGCGCGGCAGAAACTCTCTGCGGCGCAGCGGCAAATCTGTTGGGTATTAAGGCAACGGCAAACCGTTCAACCCGTTTAGCTGCCTCCGCTTCCAACGCCCGGCTTAAAGCAGAGTCGTTTCCGGCGATTAGTATTCCCCTGGTCATGGTAACATTCTATTGACGAAAGGAGCGAGTGTCGAGACTTCCCTTCCCTCTTTTATTTGATTGCCCGATGCGCTATAGTTCAGCTAATGAAGTTGGTAAATGCTGTAATGATCGGCGATGTCATTGGCGGGCCCGGACTGGAGGTACTCGAAGCTCAACTCCCCGGCCTGATAAAAGAAAATAATATTGATTTTGTTACGGTAAACGGCGAGAACGCCGCGGACGGTTTCGGCATGACCGAAGCGAATCTAAAACAGATTCTGGCCGCCGGAGCCGATGTAGTAACATCGGGAAATCATGTTTGGGAAAAACGCGATTTTTGGCCGGTTCTGGAAGGTGAAAATCGTATACTTCGACCGGCAAATTATCCGGACGGTTCGCCGGGCAAAGGCTGGGTCAGCATCGAAAAGGCCGGCCTTGCCTGGACGGTAATAAATCTTCAGGGACGCGAGTTCATGAATGCCATTGAATGTCCCTTCAGATGCTTTGACGCAATTCATAAAAATATCAGCAACATGGCAGGGCGGCCGCTGATCCTTGTAGACTTTCATGCCGAATCAAGCCGCGAAAAAGAAGCCCTCGCCTATCACATTGACGGCCGCGCAAGTCTTATTGCCGGAACCCACACACATGTACAGACAGCCGATGAGCGTATTCTGCCTTTGGGCAGCGCCTACATCACAGACCTCGGCATGACGGGCATCAGCAGCAGCGTTATCGGCATGGACTACAAGATATGCCTGGAGAGGGTGCGCAAGCAGGTAATGTATCGCATGGAGCCCGCCGGTAAAGAACAGGAAAAAGCTGTAATGGAGATTCAGGGCGTGACCGTAGAAATAGATTCAGATACGGGAAAAGCTGTAACAATACGGAGAATTAAAGTGACTGCCGGTTAACAGGGCTTCCAATCCATATACCTTCGCCAAGATAATCCACCCTTCTTCCTTCTATCAATATTTGCACATTGTTAACCGTCGGGAATTCAGTCGCCGTCCAGACAATTTGTCTTATCTGGGCTGCATAGCCTTCCACGCCGTAAACATTAAACTGAAAATCTTCACTAAAACTGATATATGCGGTATCGCCCCTTACAAGTATCGACTGTATTCTTGTATTTTGCGGGATAAGGCTGATAATGCCCCGGCTGAGCTCTTCCGCACTTGGCCCGGCAAGCAGAACGTTTAAGGCGTCCTGCATCGGTGAATCCGAAACCGCAACAGTCCTTGAAACCCTGGAGCGCAGAATCTGTCCGTCTTTATCAACCTGGGTAAAATAGATATTCCTCTCCCTGGTTTCGACAGTTCTGGCGGCGGGGGGCTGCTCTGTCTGCGCCGCCGGTCTTGGCCGTTCTTCCGCCGCACTCTGCGCCGCTTCCTGCGCCGCGTCTTGAACAGGCGCATCGACAACCCTGGGTTCTTCTGCTGCTGCAGCAGTTTCACTTACGCCGGGCTGCACAACAACCACAGGCGGCTGGGTAACAACTTCCTGTTCTTCCGGCCTTTCTTCCGCATCCTGATCAGTTGAGTCGGTTGTCCGGCGCATCACCAAATCAAAGTTTTTTTTGATGGTATCGCGGTTCGCGATAAAAACGCCGACTATCACGATTATGAACACCAGCCAAAAAACAACAGCAACCATAAAGGCGCTGCCTGTTTTCCGCCTGCCCGTTCTCTCGCCCTTTTTTCGTATTGCCACAAAATAATGATACGGTAAACAGTACCAACGGTCAATGTACCGCGCTTTCCACTATGGAAGATAAACGGCTATCACGGTAAAATAATAACAGCATGGGCAAAATCATTGCAGAAAAGCTGGATACTCTTGGCAGGTATTTTTCTTTTCTTGGAGAATTATTTCGCAGCATGGTAAAGCGGCCTTTCCGCCTGAGCCAGTACCTCTTCGAGATCGAACACCTGGGGATAAACTCCCTTTTTGTAATCTTCCTCTCCTCCGCAGCCATGGGAATGATCTTCGCCCTGCAGATGGTTTCGATACTGATGGATTTTCAGGCGGAAATCGGAACAGGAGCGGCTGTCGCGGTTGCGATGGGCAGGGAAATCGCTCCTGTTATCACCGCCCTTATGCTGATAGCAAAAAACGGCTCCGCCATGGCTGCGGAGCTTGGAACGATGCGGGTTACAGAACAGATTGATGCGCTGGAAGCAATGTCGATCAATCCGGTGCAGTATCTGGTGCTTCCAAAAGTGATTGCATCTCTTTTTGTATTCCCGATGCTTACCCTTTTGGCGGACATGATAGGAAGCCTCGGCGCCTACATTGTATCAGTATCACTGTATAATATTGAAAGCGCCGGTTATCTGAACTATCTATTCGATTTTCTGAGCCCAAGGGATGTTTTTATGGGACTGATAAAGTCCGTTGTATTCGGTCTGATTGTTTCCACCATCTGCTGTTACTTCGGGCTAAGGACTTCGCAGGGAGCAAAGGGTGTCGGCGACAGCGCTACAAGGGCAGTAGTAGCATCTTCCGTTTCAATTTTGGTAGCCGATTATCTTTTAACTACAATAATACTGAGGTTTATCTACCTGTGAGCGCAATCATTCGTACGGAGAATCTGTGTAAAGCCTTCGGCTCCAACAAGGTTTTGGAAAATGTCAACCTGGAGTTTCCGGAAAAAAAGATAAGCGCGGTTATAGGGCAAAGCGGTACGGGCAAGAGTGTTCTTATCAAAACCATAATAGGAATGATGGAAATGGATCGGGGGCGCGTTTGGTTCAGGGATATAGAACTCAGCGCGCTAAAGCATGATGAACTGATTGATATTAGACGCCGTTTTGGATATTCTTTTCAGAATGCGGCGCTTTTTGATTCCATGAATGTGGGTGAAAACCTGGCATTTCCGTTGAGGGAAATTCTGCATCTTAAAGACCGTGCAGAAACCAGAAGCCGCGTCGCCCAGATGCTGGAGTGGATAGAGCTTCCCGGCATCGAAGCAAAACAACCTGACGAGCTTTCCGGAGGAATGAGAAAGAGGGTTGGAGTCGCCCGTGCGCTGATTGCACAGCCGGAAGTGCTTTTTTTTGATGAGCCGACCACCGGCCTTGATCCTGTGCTGTCGGAAACAATTAACGAGCTTGTTGTCCGGGTGAACCGCGAGCTGCAGATTACCTGTGTGCTGATTACCCACGATATTCCGGCAGCATTCAGAATTGCCGATAAAATCGTCTTTCTGGACCGGGGCTCGGTGATAGCAGACGGATCGCCGGCGGAAATTGAGGCATCCGATCATCCGATGGTAAAGGATTTTTTAAGGATTTCGTTCAGCGGGAAAGAGGGTTAAAAAAATGACTGTTTCGCATTACACAAAGATAGCCCTCTTTTTTATAGTCCTTGGAACTGCGGGGAGCGTGTACATAATATCTTCCGCCAACGGCATGAACGATTTTAATACGATCGAATATGAAACCGTACTGGCCGACGCCACCGGCCTTTCAACAAGATCAAAAATATATCTTGCCGGCGTTGTTGTCGGCAGGGTGAAGGGAATTCGTCTTTCTGAAAACGAAGCGGTGCTTCGCATCATACTAATGAAGAACATTCAGCCGCGCGAAGATGCACAGATATCCAGAAAGTCTTCTTCCATTTTAGGAACATCAATACTCACCCTTGAACCGGGAAGTACGTCGATGCCTGTTATTCAGCCGGGCGGCATGGTTGTTTCCGTAAGGGAGACAGGCGATATAAACGCAGTAATCGATACCGTGCAGGATCTGGGCGGGCAGCTTTCGCAGATACTCAGGGACTTCCAGGAAAACCAGCTTGCCCTGCTGTCGATATCCCTTGAAAATTTTAATTCCATCGCACAAAAGGTAAATGCCCAGTCTGACCAGGAACTGGAAAGGGTTTCGCGGATTCTGGAATCGGTTGCGTTGATCACAGAGCGCATGGAGAGAATGTTGGCGCAGGCTGATAATAACGGAACCGGCCCGGCCGGGGACATATATATAACATTGGAAAACATAAGAATGATTACTGATGAAATTCGTCAGGGACGCGGCAACATGGGGCAGGCGATATATGATGATCAGCTTTATGAGATCATTCTTTCTGCAATGCAAAAAATTGAAGTTGCTGTCGTAAAGCTGCAGGACACACTGGACACAATAAATACAGTGGCGGCAAGCGCCGGACCGGTAATCGAAAGCGCCGGCGTTATTGTAGATCGGGCGGCCGGCCTTGGTATCCAACTTGATACTACCGGCTCTTATATGATGTCGGCTAATCAGGTTCAGGCCGGCGCTTCCATCAGGCTTGTTCCGGCGTCCAATGACCGCTGGTACAGGATCGGGGTTTCGTCTGTCCCCGACGGTTACAGTACGCGCACAGTCATGGAAACTACAACCACAGACAACAGCGGCACAGAGACCGTCCATGAAGACATTACCGAAACCAAATACTCTGTCTTTACAGTCGACGCCGAAATTGCCCGCCGGTTTAATTATCTTACAATCCGCGGCGGCGTTTACGAAAATACTGCCGGCCTCGGCCTTGACATACAGCCGCTGCGATGGGCGAGCGCTTCGGCGGAAGTGTTTAACTTTAAAACAGGCGAAAGGCCGAATTTGCGCGGAACATTAACAGTTTACCCCTTCTTTGATCCTGAATCGGACAAGCCCTGGAACTGGGTATACCTTAAGGGCGGCATCAAC
Organism: Treponema sp.; assembly: GCA_009777535.1. Classification (GTDB taxonomy): domain Bacteria; phylum Spirochaetota; class Spirochaetia; order Treponematales; family Breznakiellaceae; genus WQXQ01. The sequence goes on along the minus strand of WRLP01000010.1, from coordinate 33,606 downwards.
GACAGCCTGAACGACTCCCGCGACTTCTTTGTCGGCGGCGGCATAAGATTCTCCGACCGCGAGATTAAGGGGCTTGTGGGCCTTGTTCCGGTTTTTAACAACTAGCCATTATGCGCAATAAACTTACCGACGAACTTGCAATCTGCGGCATGAACGCCGCTCTGGCCGCGGCGGAGTATCATCCCGAAAAAATCAACCGCCTGTTTCTGCGCGAAGACCGGCTTAAATCTTTTTTGAATATATGCAGGCAGCTTGCGGAAAGGAAACGCCCCTATAAAATCTGCAATGACGAAGAACTGGAAAAGATTTGCAAGAGCGTCCACCACCAGGGTATCGTTGCCATGATCGAAGAACCGCAGATTGCACCGATGAGCATGGAAGACCTGGAGTTATGGGCAAATAGCGGGAAAACAGGCATCGTGCTTCATTCAATCGGGAACGATCATAACCTGGGGGCCATTGCCAGGGCCGCCGCCTTTTTCGACGTTCACTTTATTGTACTGAACGAAGGCGACAGCGAAGAGCGGCTCACAACCAGCGCCTACCGCATTGCCGAGGGCGGCTTTGAGCACCTGGAAATCCGCAAAGTAAGCGACACTGCGGCGTTCCTGAAAGACGCATCTAGGAGGCTGCTGACCATCGGCACCGATACAAGAGCGCGCCAGCGAATCGGCGACCTGGGCACCATTGTAAAAGACAGGCAGTCCGGCAGCCGCCCAAAAGCAAAAACAAGGCCCGGCATTGCCCTCGTCCTGGGCAATGAGGAAACCGGCCTGCCGAAGAAGGTGAAAGATCAATGCTCGTGCATTCTTCGCATTCCGGGCACCGGTAATATAGAAAGTCTTAACGTAACCCAGGCCGCCGCCCTGTTCCTGCACGCGATTTTTGAGCTGTAGGGAAGCTGGAGTATAGACAAAATTAACCAGCTCGTATAAAATAGCAATACGCTGTATGATTGTACGAGGCGCATATGAACCTTGAAACCATTCTAAACATTTGATATATTGATACTAGAGGTAATGAAATGGCTGCAAAAATCAAACCTGTAGAACCCACTGTAATTAGAGATAAGAAAATTGTACGAGAAGTAATTAATCAGGTTCGCCGAAAACCAGCCGTCGAAGATATCAAGTGGGCAAAGACGCGTAATAAATTGTTTAACGAATTAACGGCAAAATGAACTCACCCTGTAAAAGATCCATCCTCACCGATAAAAGGTTATTTTCTCTAGAGCAACTTAGGGGAACGATCCGCCTGGATAGTTTTAATTGCAAAATTGAAGAATATAACGAGTATTTATTTAATGAGTCAATGAAGTCGCAAAATGACCAAATGGCCATAACATGGCTCCTACGTGAACGCAGTTCCGGAGCCGTTGCTGCCTATATGTCGCTTATTGCCGACTCAATAAAGCTTACAGCCACAGAAAAAGAACTCCATAGCCTTGCGTACCCCTTTAAAACCGTTCCTGCAATGAAAGTAGCAAAACTGGCAGTTTCCGCTACCTTTCAGGAAAAATACCTGGGCATTGGTTCGTTAATGATAGAAATGGCAACTGAAATCGCTGAAGCCTGTAATAAACACTACTTTGCCTGCCGCTTCATAACTGTTGACGCCGACATAGAACACAATGAAACCGTTTTAAACTTCTACCTAAAAAACGGCTTTATCCCCAACGAAGAAACCGCAAACAAACGACTAAAAACAATCAGTATGCGCAGGGATATTCTGTTCAGGGCAAAATAGTAAAGCTATTCCGCCGCCCTGTTCCTGCACGCGATTTTTGAGCTTGTAGGGGATCTGCGGGGGGCAGATCGAAATAGCCCCTATATCACCATTACAAGAGATGAGTATTCCGCCAGAATGGCGTCACCTGTAATCAGGCGCATCGGGCAGCTAATAGCCTGAGCCAGAAGAAGATGATCAAACGGGTCTTTATGCAGATTGGGCAGTTCCAAATATGCCTTCATATATTTGCTTGTTATTGGCAATTCGCTGAAAGCATGTTTTTCCACATGGTAACGGAGTTGCTCAAGATCAATGGTTAACTTGCCGGTTCGTTTTTTTATTGCGATTTCCCACCAGGAGGCTGTACTCACATATATATTTGTTTCACTGGATTCGATAAGCTGCTTTATCACTTTTATTTCTTCAGTGCCCCAGAAATACCATAAAAAGACATTGGTGTCCAATAGAAAGTTGGTCATTTTACTTCAAAGTCTTCCAGGCCCTGCATGCTATAAAAAGAATCGATTATATCGTCGGGGAGCGGATCTTCCCAGCCCTCGTGAAGGATCATTTTCCCCTTCATGCAGCCAAAAGCTCCTTTTCGCATTTCTGCCCGTTTTAAATCCGGAGATACTGCGGTAAGAACTGCCTCCGGCCTACCGAATGCACCAATGTAGATTGTCTCGCCTGCCGCCGCTCTTTTTACCAGCTTGGATAGGGTGGACTTTGCCTCGTGAATAGGGACTGTATAGGTCTTTTCCATACTTAAATATTAGCCAGGATCGGGCTAACTTGTCAAGGGGCGGTGGCTGTTACCTCGATTCCAAAATCTTTTTGGTGAAAAAAACATCTAAAAGTTGATTAACTTCCTCGCTAAGGTCTTCTATGGCTGCCTTTTGAGCATTTTTTTTGATGGTTTCCGTTTCTAGACAATTTCCTGTAAGTTTGTTGTAATAGGTGTATAATTTATCTACTTTGGGTTTAGTTCTACAGTTATTTAAGGAGGATTATATGAAAACAAGGATTAACACTGCTATCATGGGGCTTTTCGCCCTGGCGATAGCTGCATTCATAGCGATTGGGTGCGAGCAGCCAACAAACTCATCAAAACCCGCCCAAACCGGAACAATCAGCGGCAGGGCTTTGTTTAGCAACAGCGACAGCCACGGCGGCATAGCCGTAACACTGGAAAAGACGGACGGAGCTCGTTCGCTGTCGGCGATTGCGGCGGCTCGCAGTCTGGAACAGGGCCTTTACAGCGCACGCTCATTTGGAACCGCCCGCACACTTGCCGGACAGACCACCACCGGAGCGGACGGCTCTTTCAGCTTTGCGGGGCTCGAAGCCGGAACCTATACGATTTACGCCACCTCGGCGGATTCCAAAGAACGGGCGGTATACATAAACAAAAACCTTGCCGCAAGCCAGTCAATTGACGACATAATTATGAACCTGACCGCCGTCGGTTCTATCGGCGGTGCAATAAATGTTGACGAAGGCGGCAATCACGGCTACCTCGTCAGCGTTGCAGGAACTTCTTACATGGCGGCTACCGGCACCGACGGCAGCTTTATCATTTCCGACGTACCGGAAGGAAGCGGCTATTACATAATTGTTATGAAGGGACTGTACACCGACTTCTGGCATGGCGGAGTAACGCCGCAGACTGTATCCGTAACCAGGAGCAATACCACAAACCTCAGCACCAAAACAATAAAGTATGAAGATGTTATCAGCGGCGGCATTGTAATTGAGATCGGCGCTAACGGCAACTGGTACATCAACGGCAAAGACACCGGCAAGCCATCGCAGGGCAAAGACGGAGTTTCGCCCACATTTGCAGTCAGCGAAGACGGCTACTGGATCATAAACGGCGTAACAACCGGCTTTAAGGCCGCAGGCGAGGACGGCCGCACGCCGGTCATAACCATCGTTGGCGGCTTCTGGTATATAGACGGAGTAACTACCGGCATATCCGCCATAGGGCAAAAGGGCGAAGATGGACACACGCCGGTTGTCACCATCGTTGGCGGTTACTGGTATGTTGACGGTGTTACTACCGGCATTTCCGCCATAGGACAAAAAGGTGATGATGGCCATACGCCGGTTATAACCATCGAGGGCGGTTTCTGGTATGTTGACGGTGTAACTACCGGCGTTTCCGCCATAGGACAAAAAGGCGAAGACGGACATACGCCGGTTATCACAATCGTAGGCGGCTTCTGGTGTGTTGACGGAGTAAGTACCGGAGTAAAGGCGGAGGGAGAAGATGGGACGACACCACACATCGGCGATAACGGTAATTGGTGGATCGGAACGACAGACACCAGTGTAAAGGCGTTAGGTGAAGATGGGACAACACCCCACATCGGCGATAACGGTAATTGGTGGATTGGCAGTACTGATACAGGTGTATTGGCAGGTCCACAAGAACACCCTCAACTTATTGTAATTATGCCGACAAAAACGATATATGACGTTAATGAGGCATTTGAAAGCGCCGGGTTGGCAGTGCAAGTTTCTTTTGCAGATTACCTCAGTCCTCCCTTAACAGCAGGTCTAAGCCTGTCCTGGAATAACAGTTCATTGATAAATGGCGATACTGATATTACTGCTAGACCAGGTATAAAAACGATTACTATAACCCATGCCGGCAGGTCAGCAGACTTCGATATCACTGTCTCGAATAATATCCGGGTAATGAATACTGATCATTGGAATACCGCCCTTACCATAATCACGGAAGGTGGTAATAACCAGAACTATACAATCATTGTCAACGGAAATGTTTCGGTTGGTGGTACTACAGTAAACACCTTTGGCACAGTAGCCAATGTGATGGTAACATTACATGGAAATGGCAGGCTTTATCTTACCAGCAGAGGTTCTATACTTAACATTTCTAACAATCAAACTCTTATAATCGACAGTGCAGAGTTAACACTAGAAGGACTTAGAAATGGTCAAAATGGCTCTACCCTAGACAATACTAGATCGGTGATAGGTATTACAGGGAGTAGTAGTATGATAGAACTACGAAATGGTATTATAGCCAACAATACTAATGCCAATAGTGGTACTGTTACAGCAGGTGGGGTATCTGCCAGTCATTTCATCATGTCGGGAGGGAGTATTAATAATAATATTTCCGTGATGGGAGCTGGTGGAGTTCATGTCGGTAACTCTTTTGTTATGACAGGAGGGGAGATATGTAATAATACCATCACAGAATCAAATTCTGGCGGTGTTGGTGGAGGGGTTTACGCCATGGGTCATTTTATTATGTCCGGGGGAGTTATTAGTGGCAATTCTAGTTATTGGGGTGGTGCAGGAGTGTATTTTGGGGGCACGCATGGTCTGCGAATATTTGAAATGGCAGGTGGAGAAATTAGTAACAATACGACGACTCGCCTTGAAGGACATGCGGTTTGGATTAGTGGTAGTGATTTTATAATGTCAGCAGGGTCTATTATCAATAATTCCGGTGGAGGAGTAGGGCTTTATCAAAGAACCATGTATGGTGGAAGTGGAATGACAGTTTATCCTGCCAGTTTTACTATGGAAAGCGGAACTATCAGTAGCAATACCCTCGGCGTCGGAGTAAGAGTAGGTGGCAGCGATACCAGTTTAATCATGAAAGGGGATAGTACTATCAGTGATAATAACAGCGGTGGGGTAGAGGTTTCAGGTGGTGGTAGCTTTACCATGGAAAGCGGAACTATTAGCGGCAATACAACATTAGGTGGGGTATATATTAATAGCAGCAATGGTGTCTTTGTCAAATCTGGTGGAATCATCTACGGGAATGAAGTTATTCCAGCTACTTTAAGAAACATTTCCACCGCATATGGTAATGGTCATACAGTTTTTTGGAATAGGGATATTGTCGATGGTGGCCCTTTATTCCGCAACACTACACTCTATGTGGTTAACAATATCAGCACTGATAATCCTAATGGATGGGGGTTATAAAAAGAGATATATGTAAGTGTAATCTTCGCTTAGCATACGGCATAACTCAAAATGTCCTGTTCGGGCATTTTGGGTTATGCGAAAACTTCGTCAATCTATAACGTTAAACGACATGGAAAAATGCAAAGGGGCTTACTTCCATCGGCAACTCTGCCTTCCTTGGCTGCACAAGCCGTGCCCTAACAGAGTTGCCTGCGGGGCTTACTTCCATCGGCGACTCTGTCTTCATGAGTTGTACAAACCTTGCCTTAACAGAGTTGCCCGCGGGGCTTACTTCCATCGGCGATAGTGCATTCCGAGACTGTACAAGTCTTGCGTTTACTGAATTGCCTGCGGGACTTACTTCCATCGGCTGGCGGGCCTTCTACGAATGCACAAGCCTAGCCCTGACAGAGCTGCCTGCGGGAATTACTTCCATAGGCTTCTCTGCCTTCTCCGGTTGCACGAACCTTGCCCTGACTGAGCTGCCTGCGGGAATTACTTCCATAAGCAACTTTACCTTCAATAATTGCACGAGCCTTACCCTTATGGAACTGCCCGCAGGAATTACTTCCATTGGCTTCTCTGTCTTTGGCTATTGCACTAACCTTGCATTGGTTACATGCCATGCAACAATACCGCCAACATTGGGTTTGGGTGTGTTTACAGGTACCCACCCAAACCTGCAAATCAAGGTACCGCCTGCCAGCGTTGGGGCGTATCATACTGCTCCCGGATGGAGTGCGTATGCGGACATGATAGTAAGTCAATAAAAACGGCTTTGCCGTTTTTATTGAAAAGAAGAGGTAATTCAAAAAACCGAAGGTTTTTTGAAGAGAAAAAGTAAAAGAGAGAAGATAATAGAACGAGGGCTTGAGGGCGTTGCGTGTAACAAGATAGGGTAGAAAAGGAAAAACGAGAAATACGTTGCGGGTAACAGAGGCTGTTACTCGCAACTTGTTTTATCTTTTCTCTTTCCCCCCTGCGCCTCTCTTTGAGATAATATTCGAGTAACGGCTTTGTAGAGAAGGTAGGCTATATTTGTATATCAAAGACAATTTTTAAACTTTGGTCGATACGCTGCGCGATTGACTTAGGCAGAGTACAAACATATTCGCGAACAAATGTTTTATCAATGGTAACAATTTGCGAAAAGTTGACGACTGAAGTTCTATCAAGTTTTGACACTCCCTTTTCAAGACGAAAATTTCCTTGTGCACGTTCCAGATCAAGGTTTGATGTAATGACGGCACACATAACTGTACTAATAGAACTGCGGTTCATAGTGTCGCTTTGTACAATCAATATGGGACGGGCTTTTGCCGGTTCTGACCCTCTCTCTTTGGGTAAGTCTGCCCACCATATTTCGCCTTTGAGCATTACCATTCAACCTTTGCAAGGACATCAAACTGTGATTGCAGAATATCATCGTCAAGTCTTGACGGTATTCCGGCATACATATCATCCGGCGGTGGTTGTAGCGGCTCGCGAACCTCAACATAACGCAAATCACGAAGCAATCCAAGCAGCGAGGCGATCTTGCTTTCATCATGAATATTTAATACAACAGTTTGCATACTTTAAGAATACGGTAATAAATATAGTTTGTCAATTATCTGCAAGGAAAGGAGAAGGGGTGGAAAGGCAAGTCACCTCTCTTTTATCTTACCTGCTATCTACCTCTGCAAAAATAAAATTTCCGGTTAATTCTCTGTTTAATAATTTTCCCTACTGACCATATTGATAAAGTCAGAGAATGACGGAATGTTGGCAAAAACGGTATTCAATTCCATCATGTTTCATTACGCCACAACCGCCAAACGTTCAGCCACAGTAAAGACGTGAAGTCCACGGAACCTCAACTGAGCCTGACTACTTAATGCCACAGGGAATAAGTTATTATTAACGTTTTAATAAATAATGCTTTACATCGTTATTTATTAACCTAATTCCGTTCACATTAAGTAGTCAGGCGAAGGTTCCCCTCTTGAAGCCGCCGGGCGCTTGCGCCCATTATATCCTTTCCTATCGGTTCGCCGACCGAAGGGAGGCCTTACACGGATGTTAAGTTTTTTACCCATCTCCGTGTAATTTGTGGACACTTAAGTACAAGTTACGTTGCAGATAACAGATGCGAGATTGCGATAAGGATAACTTTTTTGAATAAGTGCGGGAACAATAACATTGGTGTCAACTATAATTTTTTGCACTTTGACGGATAGCTTTTACTTCTGCAGTGATGTGATTCATTGTCATGGATGAAAGACCGTTAGCCTCTGCTGTTTTGACAGCAGTTTCAAGATTTCCTCTCATCAATTCTCTGCTGACCATATCAATGAAGTCAGAGAATGACAGAAAATTGCTTGTAATGCCAAATTTTGAATACTCCACGTCAGAAATGGCAATATTTAAAGTCTTCATATTCAAGATTATAACAAACCTTACGCTGGATTACAAGACAAATACAATACCCCCGCTTCTATCAAGGAGTGAACTTTCAGACTTGAAGTACCAAATTGGCACCTCAAGTTGTGGAGGTCCACTTCTCTCTTTTCCTTTTAACTTTTTATCTTTTAACTTCCTGCTTCCCAAACTGAAAATGGCATCTGTCACTGGGGGGCGATGTCTGTCACCACTTTTAAAATTTCGACAAGATTTGTTGCATTTTTTATCACTATGCGCTGTGATGCTTTTGGCAGCTTTTTAATATTTCTAATTAATTTCTGAATTTCGGGATCCGTTACAGCGGAAGTTCCTGCCGGCGGCTTTTTTCCTGTTACCAGAAATTCGACAGTAACACCAAGTATCTGAGCAATCTTTACCGCTTTATCCGCGGAGGGAATAGATGAATTTTTCCTTAGATAGCTTTCAATACTTCGAAGTGGTATTTTAGATAAATAAGATAATTCTTTCTGCTCCAAACCACAGTAATCTATGGCTTCTCTTAGATTATCCCTAAAACTCATAAAGACAGACTACTTAAAAATGATGGTTAAAACCTTGACTTAAACTATATTTGATGGTTAAATTATCAATAACCATGGGATATTGTGGTTAAATTACGGAAGATTACATGAAAACAAGGGTTAATTATACAAATCTGACATCTGCTAACGGTGGTACAATATCAACTCCTATTTATCTTCCCTTGGCTATTGATTTGGGAACTATGACCGCCACCAACATCGGCTCTGGCACTTTGTTAATTGATGGAGCTTTCCTTTTTTGCACCAGTTTAACCAGTGTATCCTTCCCTGCGGTAATCAGTATTGGTGCGGGAACCTTCATCAATTGTACAAGCTTAATCAACGCTGATTTACCGCTTGCAGAAACTATCGGCGATAATGCATTCATGTGGTGTGAAAGCTTGGTCAGCGTATTCTTCCCTGTGGTAACCAGAGTAGGTAAAATGGCTTTCCGTGGTTGCATCAGCCTAACTAATATTAATATTCCTGCGGTTACTGATATAGGAAACTATGCCTTTAGTGTTACCGGAGACATGCCGCTAACCGTTACTCTTAGGGAAACAACGCCTCCCTCATTAGGTGCTAATATTTTTGGAAGATACTTTGTTAGTGATGCAGTTCCTGCAAAAACGGTTACAGTCAAAGTTCCGGTAGGGGCAGCCGGTTATGGAGTAAGCCCAACAAATACTTATGACTCCAACTGGGGCAATGGCTTTAGAGGTGGGGGCTGGATTAGCGATTACGGTTACATACCCTATACGGTAACACAAACTGCAATCACGGTAATTATTGAGCACGAATAGCAAAAAGACTGATTCGATAACTTTGCGCCTTTGCGAGAGAAAAATTTTTCTATTGTTCTCCCTTTTAGCTTTTTCTCTTTTATCTAACTTCTCCTACTTCCCGAACTGGTTCACCATCAGGGCCGGCTGGTGGGTAGCGTCCAGGGTATCCCGCCACAGATTGCCTTCCGGGTCAACATGGCTGCGCTGGGAAATTACCGCCCTGATGGGCAGATGGACAAATTCATTGTTAACAAGGCCGATTATCAGTTTTGTTTTCCCTGCCATGGCGGCATGAACGGCGGCGTTTCCAAGGCGCTCGCAGTAAAGCGAGTCGTTGGGATTTGCCGCTGTGGAACGTATCGCATAACTGGGATCGATATACTTCAGATTTATCTCCACTTTTCTTTCATCAAAATGTTTGATGATCCTGTCGCGAAGATAGGTTCCTACATCCGCCATCTTTAAGTTGCCGCTGGCATCGGTTTTCTTCTCTGTCAAAAGCTGATCCTGCAAGGCTCCCTCGGCTACTATGATCACCGCATGCTTTCGTTTTTTCAGCCGTTCTTCCAGATGCACCAAAAAGCCGTTGTATCCTTCAAGGTTAAAAGGAACTTCCGGTATCAGGACAAAATTCACTTCGTGGCTTGCGAGGGCTGTGCACGCGGCAATGTAGCCGGACTCCCTGCCCATCACCTTTACGAGGCCTATGCCATTGATCGCCGACGACGCTTCCATGTGGGCTGCCGCCACGACTTCCACGGCCTTGTCAACAGCGGTGTTAAAGCCGAAAGAACGGTCTATCAGGTAAAAGTCATTGTCAACGGTTTTTGGTATACCCAAAAGGGCGATTTTCAGTTTTCTCCTGTTAACTTCTTCTGCAATATCCAGCAAGCCGCGCTGAGTACCGTCACCGCCGATGGTAAAAAGCATGTTAAGATTGAGTTTCTCCATCGCATCCACGATCTTTGTAACTTCCTTGCCTCCGCCGCGTGAGCTTCCCAGATAGGTTCCCCCAAGTTTATGAATATCATCTACAGAATCCGGATCGAGCTGCCTTATTCCGAACGGGGATTCCGGCAAAAAGCCCCTGTAACCGTAACGGATTCCGGAAATCCGTGTAACCCCGTAGCGGTACCACAGGCACCTTACAATGGCCCTAATAACATCATTTATCCCGGGGCACAGTCCGCCGCAGCTTACAATACCCGCATGAACATGCGCCGGAGTAAAATAGATATACTCCCGCGGGCCGGCACATTCAAGTATCTGATTTTTTTTAACCGGCTGCTGCGCACCCGGTTTTACCGAAATCGAAAGACGCACATATGTATCATCTGTAACATAATTGGCAATTTTATCCCCAACTACCGTGGACATAACTATCGGCGATTTAATGCTGCGCTTGCCCAGTGTCTCTATCGCAAAATCTAAACTACTACCCATGGATTCCACCTCATAATCTTACTATACAACCAAAATGGGCCAAAATCAATTGAAAGAAACACAACCGGCCATTCAAATCAATACTAGAATTATAGTATGAATTTAAAAAACACCAATGTATCAAAAAACAAAGACCTTGTAGAGTGGGACAAAAGACTGTCGGTAGGGATTGCCATTATGGACGCACAGCATCTGGAATTGCTGAAAATGACAAATGCCCTGTTCCTTGCGTGCCTGGAAGGGGAAGCGGCCGCAAGGGAGTATTTCAAAGCAAGTATCCAGAAATCGGTGGAGTACATTCGCCTGCATTTTAGGCATGAGGAGCAATTGCTGCAGCAAATGGGTTACCCAGGCCTGGGAAGCCATAAAATCCAACATGAGGAATTTATCATGGAGGTACTGCAAAAAGCGCGTAACTTTGAATCCGGCAATAAATTTGTGCCGAATAATTTTGCCCGCTTTCTGAGGGACTGGGTATTAACCCACATTGCCATTCATGATAAACAATACGGACAGTTCTACGCCCGAAAAATTACGGGAGTTTACAATAATGTAACTGCTCCGGTTGGATGGCCTGCCTGACGGGCAATCCGTCCGGATTTGTTCATTGGACTGTCTGTACCTTTTTTTCCCATTACCTGTTATACTAAGTACAGGAGGCGCAAATGATAAAATTTACCCCGCCAAAACTCGGCAAAATGCGACCGGCAAAGATCGCCATGATTTTGCTTGGGATTCTTGTGGTAGTCATGCTGGGAACCAGCATCTTTATTGTTGATCAGGCGGAAGAAGCGGTAATCACCCGTTTTGGAAGGTACATCGGTACCAAAGGGCCGGGATTACAGTTCAAATTACCATTCGGCATTGATCACAACTATACAGTAAATGTAAGAGCTGTACAAACAGAGGAATTCGGATTTCGCACCCAGCAAAGAGGCGCAAGGCCGGTTTACACAAGCCAGGCCAGCGAGTTCACCATGTTAACAGGCGATCTTAATATCGTCGATGTAGAGTGGATCATTCAGTACAGGGTATCCGATTCCAGAGCATGGGTTTTTAATGTGCAGGAACAGGGACGTACTATCCGCGATGTTTCCAGATCGGCGATTAATATGCTCGTAGGCGACCGCGCGATTATGAACATAATGGGAATTGAACGCAGCGCCATCGAAGCGGCAGCGACGGTCTTCATGAACGAAACATTCCGGGGCTACGGCCTTGGGATTGATGTAATTGCCGTAAGACTCCAGAATGTTTTCCCGCCGGCCGGCGTACAGGAAGCCTTTGATGATGTAAACAAGGCAATACAGGATTTGGAGCGGCTTATCAACGAAGGGCAGCAGGCATACAACGAGGTAATTCCAAGGGCCAGAGGCGAAGCCGAGCAGATGATTCAGGTCGCCGAAGGTTATGCGATAGCGCGTGTAAACCGTGCAAACGGCGATGTTGCACGTTTTAATTCTGTTTACAATGAATACCGCCTCGCTCCCGAAGTAACAAGGCAGCGGTTGTACTATGAAATGATCGAAGAAGTATTCAGAAACGAAGAAGGTATGGCGATAATCGATCGCAATCTGGATAATTTCCTGCCAATGATGAACCTTGGCGGAGCGGCGGCAAGGCAGCAGGGAGGCAGGTAATGAAAAAAATAATTGTTACCATTATTATAATTTTGGTTATTTTTATCGGTGTTATTGTAGCCGGCCCCCTTTATGTAATTAACGAAGGTGAGCAAGCTGTTGTCGTACAGTTCGGACGGATTGTGCGGGTCGTAAGCGATGCAGGCTTAAAAATAAAGACGCCGTTTATTGATGAAGTTATTCGTTATCCGAAAAAGATTATGGCATGGGACGGCGAGGCCAGCCTTGTGCCTACAGCGGAAAGACAGTTCATATTTGTTGATGTTACCGCACGCTGGCGCATTTCGGATCCTCAGCAATTTTATGAATCAATTTATACCATTGATGCGGCTCATTCTAAACTTGCCGAAATTATCGATTCTGAAGTGCGTACCGTCGTAGCGGAGAATCCCCTGCGTGAATCTGTGCGCAACTCCAACATCATTATGGAGAGGCCTGTCGCCGATTCGCTTGGCCTGGGGGACGGCATCGAAGCGGAAATCATCACCTCGACAATACAGCCCGGTTCGGGACACGAGCCCATTGTAAAAGGCCGCCGTCATCTTGCCGAGGAAATACTTGCACGCTCACGGCGAATGGTTCCCGAATACGGCATCGAACTCATCGATGTTGTTACGCGTCAGATTCGCTATTCGGACGAACTAACCCCCAGCGTTTACGCCCGTATGATAAGGGAGCGAAATCAGATAGCCCAGGCTTTCCGTTCCGAGGGCGAAGGCCGCAAGGCGGAATGGATGGGCAGAATGGACAGGGAAAGGGAAAGCATAATAACAGGCGCCTATCAGCAGGCCGAGACAATACGCGGCGAAGCTGATGCACAAGCTGCGGGTATTTATACCGCGGCGTATAACCAAACCCCCGACAGGAGAAATTTCTATGATTTCTGGAGGGCGATAGAATCTTACCGCCAGACCATGCCGAAATTTGAAAAGACTCTTACCACGGACATGGAGTATTTCCGTTACTTGTATTCGCCCAGGTAATATTGATGCGGCGAATTCGCATATCAGAAATTGAAGGGAAAAAAGCCCTGTGTTTTGACACGGGGCTCGACTCCCCTTCCTTCGCCAGGGCAAAGGCCGCCCAGTACATTGCAGAGAGCGGCTTTATTGTTACGCCCGAAGGATCGGTCGAAAAGTGGACAGCTTCCGGCGTAATTGAAGAAAGCTCCTCAATGCTGATTTGGGGGCCCCCCTTCGAAGGCAAGCCGGTTACCCGGCTTGTGAGCGCCGGGGGCGATACGGCATTGGCAGCCATTGCCCGCTGGATTTGGGCAAGGCTATGCCTGGAAAAACATTGCCTTGGTGAAAAGCAGACTCCCAATCCGGCCGCCGCGCTGATTGCCGGCCATGGCGGCTCACACCCCGAAGGCAGCGTATTCTTCGCACCGGAAAGTCTTTCCGGGCGTTGCATTTCTGTGGAAGAAGAAAAAATCGAACACTACACATGCCAGTATCTGGAAGGCATGGAAGCAGCCGCATTCAGCGCGGCGGCCATGCTTTACCGCTCCCTGGCCGGGGCCGCACCCTTCCCCGCCGCCGATGAAAGCGCCGCCCATCAGGATATGAGGGACGGTAATTTTACCCCTGTAAAATTCGCGGCTGCCGGCCTGAACGAAAATCTCGCCGGCCCTATACAGACCGCGCTTATGTTAGCAGCCGGCATTCGCAAGCCGGGTGAAAACGGCACAGATATACTGAACCAGATGCTGGCGATTCTTATGCCGGCAGGCACAGCGGCGCCTGCATCTTCGCTTTTTACCACACTTGCCGCCGCGCAGGAAGAGCAGCTTAACAGGGAAAAAGAAAAGTTTCTAAAAAGAAAAAACGCAGAGATTAAAACCAGACGTTTTGCCATTCGCAACAAGGCTATTCTTGCCGTGTCGGCGATTGTGCTTGTTATCACTTTTTTTTCTGTCAGCAGTATATTAAAAAGCCGCGCAGAGCGTCCAACAACCAATGGAATGAGTTCGGGCGAAGTTGTTATGAGCTATTACAGTTCTTTCAGCGGACTTGATCATCAAATGATGGATGCTTGCCTTGCCAAAGGAGCGGACAGGAGCGATTTGGATTTGGCGCTTAACCTGTTTGTAATAACAAGGGTCAGGCAGGCCTATGAATTCAATTTTGATGACGCTGAATCGGGGCTGCTTAACATAAAAGACCTTGTTATTGAGCGCATTTGGGGCAGCGAAGAAACAAGTGAAATCCGCTACAGCGCAGCCTATGAATTATCCCTGCCGGGCGAAATAGATCCCACCCGCCATAGAGACGAGCTTACCCTGGAGCGCAGGCGCGGTAAATGGCAGATAACGGAAATAAAACGCAGTTTGTTATAACGCGCCTTCCAGCCAGCGGTCGATAAGGCGGCGGGACAGGGAACCGGGGCCGGGCAGCCTGGGAAGATTATCCCTGCTGAACCACCTGGCGTCTTCGATCTCAATGCCGTCCGGCCGGATTGTGCCGCCTGAGTATTTGGCGCGAAAGCCTATCATAAGCGAACTGGGAAAAGGCCATGGCTGGGAGCCGGCATAACGTATATCCCTAACTTCTATATTAATTTCTTCCCTGATTTCACGAACCACTGTCTGTTCCAGGCTTTCCCCGGGCTCATTGAAGCCGGCGATATGACTGTACATATCCGTAATAAAATTTTTGTTATGCGCAAGAAGCATCTCGTCTTTTTCATTTGTTATTGCGGTTATTATCGCCGGAGAGATTCTTGGGAACTCGACCCTGCCGCACGCGGGGCAGCAGCGGGCAAGTTCTTCTTCGCTGTCATTGTTCTCCGCCCCGCAGGCGCCGCAGAAACGGGAATTACGCCGCCACTGGGCAATGTGGCAGCAGCGGAGAATGCCGGCAAGGGCGCTGCTTATTTCCCCGCCGCCGGCATTCAATAGGGAAATCGCCTGCCTTACCGTAATGCTCTTCCAGCCGGCCGGAAGCGGCTGCCCGCCGCTGACAGAAACGACTGTAATCCTGGAATCCTCTGATCCTGCGGGGGCAGGAACCTCAAAAATATCTCTATCAGCAAAAACTTCTGCCAATTCAATGGAAATTTTATCAGTTATTTGTGTTTCTGGAATATCCTGAGGCAAAAGAAGCAAATCTCCCTGAAAGAAAAAAGCATTGGATTTGTTCAAAAGATTCTACCTTATTTATGATTAATTTTATTATACCCGCTTTTTTTTCATTGTTCAATTAAGGTTTTAACGGTATATTATATGGAGGAGTCAAGAATGAATAGTTCAAATTTCCTTGAAATGCTGCCTCTTAATAATATCGCAAGGTATTCAAGAGGCCAGTCCAGGGACGGTGTTTCATTTACCGGCTATCCAAGGCAGCACCCATCGGAAAAAGGCAAACTAATCCTTGTATGCGATCCTTTGGGTCCCGGCCCCACCGTTCTGGAATTCAAACTTGAGGACGTACTTTTTGTAGAGGAAATTCCATCGGCGGTTACAGAAGCCGGAGAGGGAGTTCCCCTGGTAAAGTTGTGGATTCGACGCGGTGCCCATGGAGTAATACTTGAACCGTTCGAGGTAAATGATCAGGTGCAGTTCACGGCCAAAATAAAGGAAATGCGGGAACGTATTTCGCAAAGCCAGAGCCAGGCGAGCCTCTGAAATGAACAGCGGACGGTACTTTACCGAGTCCGCTGACAAGGCTGTTAGCTGCAGCCTCTGTCCCCGCAATTGCCAAATCAAAAACGGCAGTTTCGGTTCATGCTCCGTCAGGGGCAATAAAAACGGCATGGGCATTATTCCGTTTTACGGCTTCGTATCATGCCTTGCACTCGATCCAATCGAAAAAAAACCCCTGTATCATTACATGCCCGGTTCACAGATACTTTCCGTAGGTTTCGCCGGCTGTAACCTGCACTGCCCCTTTTGTCAGAACTGGCGCATTTCACAAAACACTGATATTCCGGGCAGGCAGATGAAGCCGCAGGAAATCGTTTCCGCCGCCATCGGGCAGAACATTCAATCCATAGCTTACACTTATTCGGAGCCGCTGGTTCACGCGGAGTATCTGCTTGACTGCATGACGCTTGCCCGCGAACGCAATATCGCCAATGTTCTTGTTACCAATGGCTGTATCAATTCTCCGGCCGCAAAGGAAATTCTTTCCCTTACAGACGCCGCTAACATTGATCTAAAATGTTTTTCCGCACAAACCTACGCAGAAGTTCTTGGCGGCGGCCTGGAAACAGTGCTGGAATTTATCAGGCTCGCTGTTTCAAAGGACGTTCATGTTGAAATAACAACCTTACTTGTAAGCGGCCTTAATGATTCAGATGAAGAACTTGATATGTGTGCGGATTTTATCTGCTGTCTTGGTAAGTCCTCCGGTAAAGGACACATACCGTGGCATTTATCAGCTTACCGCCCCGATTATCGCTGGAATGCGCCGCCGACAGATCCGGCGTTTTTACTAAAAGCCGCGGAAAAAGCACGCAGTAAACTGCATTTTGTTTATACAGGCAATATCGCCGCAGAGAAAAACAATACCGCCTGTCTTCACTGCGGCACGGTTCTTGTGCGGCGCAGGGGATACAGCATTGAACTAACAGGGCTTGCGGAGCCGGAGACAAAAGAGAAAATGTACAGCTGCATTAAATGTGGCGAAAAAACATCTGTTATGATATAGTGGGATCATGCGGAAAAACAATTCGGAAGTTGAAAAGAATCTCGCAGAGTTGGCGGAAGTTATAACACAGGCCGGCGACCCTGTTCTTGTGAAGGATTTCTTCCACTGCCTGCTGACGCCGGCAGAGACCGTTGACATTGCCGCGAGGTGGGCGCTGGTCAAAGCGCTGGATCAGAAAATTCCGCAGCGCGAAATCGCCCAGCAGCTTGGGCTGTCCCTATGCAAAATCACCAGGGGCTCCCGTGAACTGCGAAAACCCGACTCAGCCTTCCGCAAAATGCTGGCCCTGCGAAAAAACTCTAGCGATTTGTAATGGCTAAATAATTACAAGAATTTCACCACGAACCTCACGAACGACACTAACTATTAGTTTGATATCACCGAGAAACCAATATGATTCTTCTTAATTTCATAAAATTTAAAGGTAGAAATGAGTTTTCTAACAGCAAGTTAGTGTTGGCGCCAAGTTAATGCACGGTGAAACCGTGTGTATGGATAACCTAACACGGCGTGGCGCACAGTAAGGATAAAAAGATGAGTAAATGCACGAAGGCTTCAGCCTGAGTAGTGCGCCCGGCATCGTGAGGTTCGTGGTAAAATAAAAAACCTCAGCGGGTAATTAGAAAGGCCAATGCCGCAAAGACAACAAACAGAGCGGCGATTATAACGATATATTTCCAGGCAGGTAATGGCGGCGGGGCAGCCCTGTCGAAGGGTGTTCTGCCAAAAGGCGCCCTTTCTTTTTTCCCCGGGGGCGCGGAATAACCGCATGAAGGGCAGCCCCGTAAAAAAAGATCGTCTTCTCCTGAAAAACCGCAGGACGGACAGCGCACTGAAGAAAAAAAACGGCCGCAGCGCGGACATGCCTTCGCGTTTTTAACTACTTCCGATCCGCAGTTATCACAGAAAAAACGCGGCTTTTTTTTCACATTAGGCTGTCTTGGCTTCGGCGCCGCATTTCTTCGAGCCGCAAATGTCCGCGGCAGGGCATTTCTGAGGGCTGTCCTTTGAATCGCCGCCCTTTTCTTTCCCACCGGAAGATTTTGCCGCCGATCTTCCCTTGTCGGTTGTATAAAAGCCGGAACCCTTAAAAATAACGCCGGTGCCGCCGAATATCAGCCTGCGAATTTCCATGCCGCACTGGGGGCATGTCTTAAGGGGATCTTCACTGATAGCCTGAAAAGCCTCGAAGTGATGGCTGCAACTCTTACATTCATATTCATAAGTAGGCATGAGAAACTTCCTGTTTGTATAATATTATCAGTATATCGAAAAAAGATTAAAGAGTAAAGATATTTCCTTTTCTGTTAAAGCAGAGGTTTTTATGTTTACATCCCGGCCGTCAAGCGCCGGCGGATTGGAGAAAAGAACGGAAATTAACACCGGGAAAACATCTGCGGATTCCTGGTCGTCTTCCGCCGGTGCTGCGGGCGTGATAAAGCTCCTTGCCAGAGAAATAATTGTTACCAGGGACCTTGCCTGATTTGCATTGGGCGTCCGTATCTTGATAATTGCCTCATATTTCTGCTCTTCCGCCGGAAACAGGCTGATAAAAATATGCTGCGCCGGAAGCTGCACCGGAATTCCCATTTCTTCAAGGGCAAAGTTGATTCTGGCGCCGGGCTTTTCAAGCCAGCAGGAAAGAACCGCACCATTTCTGAATTCAGCAAGCCCTTGTGGCGCCTCAATCCCGGGTGCCGGCGCCGCAGGGTCGCCGCCTGTATCATCTACCCAGGCTGTAACAAAAGCCTGTTTTGAATTAAGCAGAATCGAAAGTTTGTGCGCAGCCGAATACCAGAAAGAATAGCCCGCATCGGAGCGGCACTTTTTCCAGTATTTGCTCATACCAAAAGCAAGACCTGCCCTGAAACCCGGATAATTCCCCTGTGCAGCCAGTTGAAAGCGCCGCCCGCTTTCCGGAGGGTAAAAGGCGGCCACCGCTGTTTGGGTCTTATCAAGAATTTGCCTTGTCTGCTTGTTCTGCATTTCAGCAATGGGCAATAGCTCCAGAATGGGCCTGGCGTTTTTTACATCGGCAAAGATATAGGCAAGAGCCCCGCCCTCAAGAGGGATATAACTTGCCGCATCTGCATCAGGGACAGGCGGCGCAGTCTTGCACGAGAGAAAAAGTGCGAGAAACAGCAGGGGAAAGTTTTTTTTCATTTTGATTATATGCATTTTATCTCCTGTGCCTTTTTTGCTATTGCGCCGGCTATTTCCGCGGGTGTCAGATTGTCGGTGTCGATTATCATGTCTACAAAATCAAAATTATCGGTATCTATATTATAAATACGAAGGTAACGCCCGTGATCCTGCTTGTCTCGTTCCGCAGTAAAGGCCGCAATTTCATCAAGGTTTCCGCCCTCCCTGTTAAATATCCGCATTGCCCTTACTTCCGGTTTTGCCTTCAGGTAAACTTTTAGATCCGCTTCCTTCAGCATCCAAACGGCAAGGCGGGAACCGAGCACGCAGCCCTTACTCTCTCTTGCAAGTTTAACCTGACGGGTATCAACTTCCCTGTCCCATGAGTCATCTTGCGCCGCAAGCTCCATTATTTTTTTCAGATCAACATCGCGCTCCGCAGCCAGTGAGCGAAAAGTAAAGTTGATGAAATCAAGGCCGAGGTTTTCAGCCGCTAATTTGCTGATCGTCGTGTTTCCGCAGCCGCTCCTGCCCGAAACGGCTATTTTGATTTTATTCATTCCCTACTCCACATTTCTCAACTGTTCCCTGACATTCTCCAGCGCTTCTTTCATTTTTACTACCTCGGTACTCACATCGAAGATAACGCTCTTTGAACCAATTGTATTTATTTCCCTGTTAATTTCCTGGCAGAGAAAATCAAGTTTTTTTCCGGGCTGCTGATTTCTTTGCGTCTCCGCCCTAAACTCGGCAAGATGGGATGAAAGCCGGGATACCTCTTCGGAAATTGTGTACTTAACGAGCAGCGCGGCGGTTTCGGCAAGTATGCGGTTTTCATCAATCTGGTTTCCAAGACATTCGGCAAAACGTGATCTGATATTTTCCTTTACGGAGGCTTCAAGCTCCGGTACGAAAGATATTATTGCTTTCAGGGAATTTTCAATCTTTTCTATGGATTTTAAGATATCTTCCTCTGTATGCTTCCCTTCCCTGCGGCGTTCATCGCAAAAGGCCTGCGCCGCCTCTTTTAAGACAGGCTCAATTGCCTGCCAATAACGTTCTTCGTCCCGGTTTTTTTCAATTTCCAGCACGCCTTCCATTCCCAGCAATACTGCAAGACCGGGGTTTTCACCGGTACCAAGTTCTGCGGCAAGGGTGTTAATCGCCTGGTAATAGGCTTTTGCGGCAGTTGTATTTACAGATACGTTCAATGGCGCATTGTGCTCGCGCACACGGATAAAAATCTCGACCTTGCCCCTGCCGCATAAAGATGTGATTAGTTCTTTTACCACCGGCTCCAGGCAGACAAGCCAGGGCGGCATATTCACATAAACATCAAGAAAACGGTTGTTATAGCCTTTTATTTCCACTGTTACGGAAATTGATTCACCTGCCATTTCGCGGTATGCGAAACCTGTCATGCTTATCATAAAGCTCCTCCGTAGTAACGGTAAAGTTTTTCTGCCAGGGGCCAGTTGTTTCCCGCACCCACAGTTATAAAAATATCTCCCGGGCGCAGAATTTCTGTCAGCGCCATAAAAGCGTCAAGCGGCTCTTCCTCATAGCGGATAACATCACTTTTCTGTGCTCCCCAAAGTGCGGCAATTTTTTCATACAGGGTTTTTCCTGTTATGCCGCCGGAATAATTTTCCCTTGCCGAGGAATATATTTTATGAAGGAAAAGACAATCGGCATCACCAAAGGCGCCGGCAAAATCGTCCAGAAGGGCGGCGGTTCTGGTATAGGTATGCGACATGAAACTTACCACAAGCCGGCGCGACGGATAAAAACTTTTGATACCCGCAAGCGTTGTTTTAATTGCAGTTGGGTGGTGGCCATAGTCGTCCATAAATAAAATTCCGCCGGCCTCACCGACTATTTCGCAGCGGCGCTTGGAACCCCTGAAATCTTTCAGGGCTTTTTTTGCGGATTGTATTTTTTCCACAGTCCAGCCGCCTGCTTCTTTATCAGCATTGGAATTACCGAATTCTTTTTTTACCAGCGCGGAAGCAAGAGCCAGCGCCGCCGCCGCATTCAGAGCCAGGTGCCGGCCCGGTATCTGCATTTTAAATTCTCCGGGGAAACCTTCGATGCTGAAAATTGCCCTGCCGTTTTCTACATGGTAAGAATTAATCCTGAAATCACCTTCGGCGGTAAATCCGTATGGAATTAACACTATGCCGCGGTTTTCTTTTTCGATTATTTGTGCAACTTCACAGGCTCCCCGATTATCGGCGCAATAGATAAGTTCTCCCCCGACAGGAAGCAGGCGGCAGTAGTCAGCGAATGCATCGCGGATCGATTCATAGTCGGGGAAAAAATCCTGATGATCGCTTTCCACGGAAGTAAGTATTATCCGCATTGGGTGAAACTTCATAAAATGACGGCGGTATTCACAGGTTTCGGCGATGAAGTATTTTTTCCCCAGGGTCAGGGTCGAGCGTCCGTTAAAATCCGCCACAGCGCTGCCGGCCAATATCTGGGCGGGAATTCCCGCCGCCCGCATCAGCGCACCGGCAATCGCTGTGGTGGTGGTTTTACCGTGAACGCCGGCAATTCCGGCTGAGTCGAAACCTTTGGACCACATTCCAAGGGCATCGGGGTATTTCAATACAGTAAGATTGCGTTTCAGCGCCTCCGCCAGCTCGGGATTCGTTTCGGCGCTGTAGGCGGCGGAGTGGACAACCAAATCAAAATCATCTTTTATATGGGAGCTGTTAAAATTTTCGTAATACGGAATATCAAGTTCTTTAAGAATTGCATCGGTATAAAAAACTTCTTCAGTATCAGACCCACTTACAATCATTCCGGCATTGTGCATCAGCTCCGCAAGGGCACATACGCCGGTTCCCTTAATTCCAATAAAATACACAGAAGAGCCTGGCTTTAAGTTTTTTTCAATCCCCATGATTAATTGTTACCCTGAAAACTACGGTTTTTCAATACGATATTCCAGCCGCAGACCGCTTGATGGATCGCCAAAAAAAAGAGCATTGCATGACAGGGCAAGAAAATTACCCTCCGTGGAGACAGGCGCAACTCCATACAAGGGATCATTGTGAATGGGATAACCAATCCAGGAAAGATGGCAGCGTATCTGGTGGCGGAATCCGCGTTCAAGCCTGATTTTGAAGGAATTTAAAAATATCGCATTTACGATATTAGTCCTGTAAATATCGCATTCACGATATTTTAATCCGCGAAAATTTTCGCCTGTAACCGGCCTTACCTGCTTCCTGCCCGGGCCATAGGGGCGGAAAAAACTCTCGATTACAAAAGGCTCGCTTTGTGAACATTCGTTCTGTAGAAAGCGATCCAGGGCCGGGGGCGGCGGAAACCCCGGGAGAACATTTTCTGCTTTCGCGCAATGGGCGGTGTACTCCTTTACAAAATCTCCGCTTTCCTGCTGGAGCCGAAATATTTCCAGGCTTTTTCTGTTTTTTGCGCAAAGCAGCAGCCCCTGTGTTTCAAAATCCAGGCGGTGAACAAGGTCGCCGCCGTCAGATACCGGTGGGAAAATCGCGGCGTACCATTCCAGCAGGGTACCACCCTGTTTTTGTTTTAACGGAACGCTGTGCATACGGGGCGGTTTGAAAAGAACGGCATAATCATTTGTTTCTTCCAGGATATAGGGTACAGAATTTTCACTCATGTCCGCCCCTTTCTCCGGCAACATGCGAAAACAGTCCGCCGTTTAATTTTTCGATAATACAGGCAAAACGCTCCGGCATGGGCGACTTAAAAACACGCGCTTGCTGTTCGCCCGGCAGGGTTACAGCCAGGCTTTTTGAATGAAGCATAAGGGCGGCATCGGGGAAATGCCGGTCATTAAAACCGTAGACACTATCGCCCAGAATGGGATATCCAAGAAAGCGCATGTGCACGCGCAGCTGATGGGTGCGCCCGGTTTTTGGGCGAAGCAGAACCAGCGAATGGCTGCCCCAGCTTTTGATAACTTTGTAAAAGGTGAGCGCGCTTCTTCCATGCGGCGAAACTGTAAAGCGTTTGCGATCCCTGGTATCCCTTGCGACAAAAGTTTCGATGCGGCCTTTCGGCTCTTTGGGAGTGCCCTGTATAATTGCGATGTAGGTTTTTATTGTTTTTCTTGCCTTGAATTGATTTGCCAGAAAGACAAGGGCTTCGTCATCATAGGCTGCAATGATAACGCCCGATGTTTCCTTGTCAAGGCGGTGCACAATGCCGGGGCGCAGTCCGGCAGCACAATCTTCTCCGTGCTTTTTAATTCTTCTATAGTACAGGGCATTTGCCAAAGTGCCCTGCCGGTTGCCGGCGCCGGGATGAACCACCATTCCCTGGCTCTTGTTTATCACAACCACCCTTTCATTCTCGAATACAATATCAAGGGGGATATCCTGGGGGATTATCTGAACAGGCGGGGCATCAAGCCAGGACAGCTCCAGAAAATCCCCGTGTTTAACATGGCGCGATAACTTAACATTTTTTCCGTTAACTTTCGCTTCCAGGGATCTGGCCTTGATTTGGGAGCGGGAAAGGAGCGATAAAAACTCACAAACATAGCGATCCAGCCGCAGCCCCTGGGGCACCTGTTCCCTGATGGTACGCGAAAAAACAGGCATCAGGGTCCGGAAAAATCAACGGCTCCGTTCGATACTTCATCAGTATCTGCGCCGTCAGGGACAATTTCACGGCCTGTTTCAAATTCGCCGCCCTGCTCAATTTCCGGATAGGGCGTTCTTATGATGATGGCAGTGCCGCCGGGAATGTTTTCGATACGACGGCGTTCGTTGTGTCTCTTAATCTGTATTATTATAAGATCGGCAACAGCTATTACGGCGGATAAACTGGCGGCGGATATAAGCGTTATCTCACGCTCTTTGCTGGTCATCTCAATTGCACCGGCGGCCTTAAGCGGCCATGGCGCATAACGGCGGGCATCAGAACCCCAGTCCATATTGGTTTCGGCATTCCAGCGGTAGGTGTCCATGGCAAAAGTGGAAAAAAACATGGCAAAAGGGAAGGCGCCAAACGCGATTATCTCCCAGCGGCGCATATCTTTTGCCCATTGCGGAAAGTTTGTAAGATCGAATGTAAACAGGGCTATCGGAGCATTGGCCTGGGCTGATGCCTTAAAGACAGGCATCAACAAGAAAATTGATAAAAATATAACTGTAAGATATTTTTTCATCATTCTTTCTAAACCCTTTCGCCAAAAATGGCGCTGCCAATCCGCAGAAGAGTGGCTCCTTCTTCAATGGCAATTTCAAAATCATTTGTCATTCCCATCGAAAGGCACGCCCAGTTTTCGGCGGGCGGGAAGCGCCTTCCCAGCTCTGCCCCTGCCCCTGCCAGCATCCTGAAAGATGCGCGAATCGCGTCCCTGTCCCCGGTAAAAGGCGCCATGGTCATAAGGCCCTGCGGACACAGGACTGTTGATTCTAACACCAGTTCGGCAGCCCTGAAAAGGCTGTCTAAACCGGAAAACCCGCTCTTGGACTCTTCCCCGGTATGCAGCTCCAGCAATACAGGCAGGGGCTTTTCCCTGACCCCGCTTTTTCCAAGTTCCACGATCAACTCTTCCCTGTCTACAGACTGAATGCAGTCAAAAAAAAGGGCAGCCTTTTTCGCCTTGTTCCGTTGAAGGGATCCTATAAGGTGCAGGACGGCTTCGGGATGTTCCACCCTGAAGCGCCCGAATTTATCAATCCCTTCCTGTACCCTGCTTTCTCCGAAATAGCGAATCCCCGCCTGCCAGGCTTCTTCTACCATGTTTATGGGCTGAAATTTCGAGACAGCCATTAAGGTAATCCCGTCTCTTTTCCTTCCAGCCCTGCCGCAGGCCCTTTGTATTCTCTCCTCTATATCAAAAATATTTTCCGCAATCGACATTACTATCTACAATGTTTGCACTCATCAGGCAAAATTTCAAGAAGCAGATTTGACAGGGATAAAAAAGCCTGCGGTTCAAGAATTTCCGCCCGCTCGTTTCCCGCAAGGCCGAATTCGGCCAGGAGGCGGGTACAAATTTTTTCTGTTACTTCACGCGGTTTTCCAAACTTTGAAGCGATAAAAGCCGATAGATTGTTTTTAATGGTTTTACGCCTGGAAGAAAAAAGGGCGCGAAGAAGGGGGAAAAAAAGGTCGGGACAGGAAACTATTTCGCTTCGTCTTTCCAGAAGGACTCCCGATGAGTCCACATTCGGCCTGGGATAAAAAGAACCGCTGCGGATTAGCATAAGAGGTTTTACCTTGTAGAAAAGGGAGCAAAGCACGGAAAAAGAGGAATAATCCGCTGAGCCGGCCTTTGCATACATTCGCAGGGCTACCTCCCGCTGAACCGTAACAACCATGCGGGTAAACAACCGGCCTTTTTCGATTAAATCTGCAATAAGCGCCGCAGCAATATTGTAGGGGAGATTCCCCAAAAGATATGAAGCCGGTTTTTGCGACGGCCAGGTTTTCATAACATCGCCTTCGACAAGGAAAAAATTTTCGCTGCCGGAGAATAGCCCTTTCAGCAAACGTGAAAAACCACAGTCAATTTCGAATGCCCGTACCAACAAGCCTTTTTCCAGCAGCAGCGCAGTCATTGCACCGAGGCCGGCACCGATTTCCCAAACTTCCGCCCCCGCCTCTGCCTCCAGTGCATTTACAAGAGCATGCCTTATTCCTGAATTAAGCAAAAAGTTTTGACCGTATTTTTTCCGCATGCCAAGGCCCTCGCTTTGCAGAAAAGAGCGAAGAGAAGAGGCGGAATTATAATTTAATATAATGGGTTTTTCTTCCTGCATTTTTATCAATTAAAGGGAAGGAGCTGTCCTGCTGTCCGCCGCCGCTTCGATTCAAGCAGCATAATAAAAACCGAAATAACAAGGGACAGTGCAAGGACTGCCATCGGCCTTGACGTTTCCATTCCGGGAACCATTCCTCCAAGGGAAACAATTTTTTCCATTAGCCGGTAAAGCAGGGCCAGGGGCGGATTCAGAAAACCGCAAAAAAGCGGAATGAACAGATTGAAGAACAGCCAGATGAGGGAGCCAATCATAAAAACAGTTGTAAGGGGAATAAGAATCAACGAGATGATAATTCCCACCGGCCTTAATACCCCGAAGAAATATGAAGTTACAAACGCGGTCGCAAGAAAAGCGCCGACTGATGCGGAAACAGGCATATTAATAATTTCAGGAATTTTTCCTGCAAGCAGTCCTCTTACGGCTTTGCCAATAATCAGAATACCCGCAAGCGCCAGATAAGAAAGGGTAAAGGAAATTGAACTGCCCGATCCGGGAGAGATTAAAATCTGAATTACAAAAGCCATTCCCAAAAGAGACAGGGTATCTTTTGGCAGAGCGCATAACACTGAAAAAGCTCCAAGCAGGTACATTAAAACCGAACGGTTAAGGCTTGGCATGGGGCCTACAAGGAACCAGTAAAGGATAATTATTACCATACCCGCAATCGCGGCGGCCCTGAGACCCAATGGCTTTTTAAGAAGCAGCGAAATTATCGCTATCAGTACAGCAAGGTGCATTCCCGAAAGCGCAAGTACATGGGAGCAGCCGGCTTCCCTGTACAAAGCGGCAAGATTTGAATCGAGGTTGTCTCTTATGCCGACAAGCAGGGCAAGGGCAAGGCCGCCCCACCCGGCTTTATTAAAACGCCTTAGAAGATCCAGCCTGATGCCGGTGCGCAGGCGCTCCAGTGCGGACGCCGGTTTTACAATATGCAGCGATTCGGCGAAAAAGAGCCTACCGCCGCCGGAGGCTTCAACCAGGGAACCTTCTGCAAAAACAACCGCGCCCCTGCCAAATTCCCTAAGCGCCTGTGCGTTCTCCCCTGGAAAGAAAACTGTCAGCTCTCCCCCGGCGCTGACACGCTGCCCCCCGGTTCCGGTACTTTCCCTTAGGGAAAGAACAGCCTTTGCCCTGCCGCCGGCAATTCCCGGGTCTTCCAGCAGCACGCCTTTAACGGCTGTTACCCTTTCTTCGGGGATTCCAAAATTCAGCGGGCCTCCCTGAAGACCGGCGGCACATATTCCCAGGGAAAGCCCAGCGGCAAAAGCCGTGCTGTATGCCGCTGTTAGGTGCAATGTACGTGATTTGGGGTTTATTGAAGAGAGAACCCTGAAAAAACACAAAGCCGCCGCCGGTATCAGCAGGATAAAGAAGGGCCATTTCGTACTTGTGAACAAAACGCCGGGCAGATAAAAACCGGCTGCAACGCCGAATGCCGCCCATAAAACGGGACTTAACCTGAAACTTTTCACCATTTTAATTTTCCGGAAAACCGGCCATGCAAAACACAGCGTTATTCATTTTCGGTTCCGGAAATATTATTGTGTGTATTATCAATCCCCGCCTCGGCGCTGATGCTTGCAGCTTCTTCGTCCAACACACGGAAGGGCAGTTCGTCTTCGTCTTCTTCCGGCAGCATTCCAAAAACTTCGCTTAGTATATGGTTGCGCATCTCCAGAGGAAGAATATCGGCTTCTATGTGCATAACAGAACGGTTGGCATCTTCCTTAAAGTCCACCGAGCGGACAGTGCCAAGCATGCAGATTGGAACATTGTCCAGGGCAAACTGAACCTTTACCCGTATTCCGGCCGAGGCCTGTCCGCCTACAACAACAGCGCAGCCCGTATCAGAAATATCTTCGAGAAAGCATTTAAGCCCGGGCGCCATTTCCAGCATGCCGGGTTCATCGTATTCATTCGCGAGGTAAAGAAAAGCGGCTTTGTGCAGTTTGATTCTTACAGACTTGCGCTTCTGTGTTCTGAAAAGCGATTCGCTGTGTTCTATTTTGAGCGAGGATATACCCTTGGAAAAAATTTCGTCAACAACTTCAGTATCGAATACATAGCCGGCGTCATCTTCCCGCCAGAAATATATTGATACCTTCATGCCAATCCACATTACCGATTGCATAATTTTTTTATTTACAGGACGGGAAATGGTAAGGTATGAGCTGATATTTTTAACAACTTCAGATGAATAGACTCCGGTGCCGGGAACCAAAACCCTCAGGTGCTGCCCTTCACTTATTTGATGGGAGGCGGATATGCCCGTCTTAAACTGCGGCTTGTCCATCTCGACCTTTTTCCGGTAATCGTAGAGCTTGGAAAGGAAATCCTGGGTGCCCTGTTCCTCGCTTTCCCCGGACATTCTTATGCTCCTGACCATAGAACGGATGCAGGTATCAAGCTGATTTTGAGATGAAAAAACCGTACTTGGATCGGTGATATTGCATCTTGCGGCCAGACGCCTGAGTAATTCAGTTTCTCTGAATGAAAAACCCGCTTCTTTCCCCTTTGAAAAAAACTGAAACCAGTTTCCCGGTCTCTCCTTTTTGGTCCGGGAAACAATCAGCAATATAAGGCCAAGAGAAATAACTACAAAGATAAATGGTATCAAGGGTTTACCTCAATTATCATAAAATGCTTTCTTGGATTATCATTATAGTATAAATACCTTGTTCGGAAAAGTATTACATAGGGGGCTGCCATGGGAGTATTCATCGAAATCCTCATCCTGTATATTATCCTGTTTTTATCCGGTTCGGCCGGAGTTCCAAAAGGGCTTGTTGGGTTCTCCTTTACAGCGGAACTTTCCCGGTTATTTATGTATAATATCCCCTCTCTGGCGCTAATCTGGTATCTTTTATTGAAAAGAAAGGGCCTTAAAGACTGGGGAATAAGGGCGCCGGGAAAAAACGATCTGCTCTCCGGGCTCCTTTCCCTGCCCGGTCTTTTGGTTATCGGTTTCGTCATAAATTATATCACCTCTCAATTCAATGGAATGCCCGAAAGCGCGGGCCTTTATCCCCCTTCTTCAGTTCCGGGCTGGATAATATTAAGCATCTCATGCATCAGCACCGGCTACCTGGAAGAAAGTTTCTTCCGGTTTTACATCCTGTCCAGACGGGAAGAATTAAAATTGAGCAATACCGCTGCAATACTGATATCAACAGCCGCCTTCTCGGCATGCCACATTTACGAAGGCCCCTGGGGCTTTCTGAATTCCTTTCTTGCCGGAATCCTTCTGTGCTTCATTTTTTTACGGTACAGATCCCTCCACGGCATCGCCATTGCCCACGGCTTGTACAATATAGCCGCATTTGTTATCAGCGCGGTTTTCTAGAATAGACATGTTCGGCAACTGAAGTTTCCGAACAACTATATTGCCAGCTCCCGGCGGATGCCGCCTGAATTAAAGGCAATCCAGACCAGGCCGTGAGCCGCCACGGTAATCACGCCCAGGGGAGGTAAAACAGGATCAAACCTTACTTCGACCTCGGAAAAATTCTGCACGCACAGAACATCATCTGCGTTAGCTGACGACCGGTGAACGGCGAAAATGCCTTCCGCTTTTGAATCGATTATCCTGCAGGGAGCTTCGGGGTTAAACGCTTCGTGCGCCGACCGGAAATTAAAAAGTTTTCGAAACCCGTCCATCACCAGGGAGCGAAAAGAGTCTTTTTCCGTAAGCTCTTTTTCCGTAAGCTCTTTTTCCATAAGCTCTTTTTCTATCGTATCGATTAATGGCTTTTCCCGGTTGATTGCCCTGTTATAGCCTAACACCTGCGGCCCTTCCTTCCATGCCCGCGAGCCAATCCAACTGTGGAAGTAAACCGCCGGCAGCCCCGGCAGGGATAACGCTGCGGCATATGTTGCAAGGAAAGCCCTCGCCTGAACTTCCGCCGTTCCCAGGCTTACCGGAGCTACCATGTCCGCCCAGGAACAGTTGAGCTCGTACGGAACAGGCCCTGCCGGCGTGCTTTTCATTGAGATAAGCGCGCCCCTTTCTTTTGCCTTCTCCAGGGTTTTTCCGAAATCAGAATCATCAATAAGCCCCCTGGCCGGGCCAAGCCCGACACCGTCGTGGCTTGCGAGAAAATTAAGAAAGTACTTGCCGGCAGGGAGCGCCGGAAGAGCCGCAGCCCATTTTCTTAAAGGCACCGCGTTACCTGAAACTGCCGCATGGAGAACAAGCGGCGGCAGGGCGAAGTTATAGACCATGTGGGCTTCTTCGCCGGCAGGGACAGATGCGTCGAGGACGAAGCTGCCGCCGAAATAGGAAATATTATCCCTATGCGGAACATTGGTCTCGGTAAGCAGGATAACCGGCAGGCGGAGATAATCGGCGATTGCGCGTAACAACTGAACAAAGGCGTGGGTTTTGGGGTGATGGACGCACGGCGTTCCGTCTTCTTTCCATAGAAAAGCGATGGCGTCCAGCCGGAGCATCCGTGCTCCCCTGCGGCAGTAATTCAGGAAGATACGGATAAATTCCAGCAGCACTTCCGTTCCGGAAAAATCATAATCAACCTGATCCGCGCTGAATGTTGTCCACACATTGGCTGTTGTGCCATCTTCTTTTTCAAAAGTCGTAAGCAGCGGATGGGTTCTGGGGCGGAATACTTTTGAGCAGTCATAATTTTCGGGCCTGGTGCAATACCAATTGCGGTACCCTTCTTCACCGGCAAGAAATTTTTTGAACCATTCGCTTTGCACGCTGCCGTGGTTAACGACAAAATCGAATACCAGCTTAAAATGCAGGCCCAATTCATCGACATCGTTCCAGCCGCCCAAACATGGATCGATCTTGTAGTAATCAATCACCGAAAAACCATCGTCCGATGAATAGGGGTGAAAGGGAAGAAGATGAAGAAAACTGAAAGCGCCCCTGTTCCAGGAAGAAAGAAATCGCCCCAGCCGTGCGAGCGCTGTTTCGCCCTCACCAGCCAGCATATCTCCGTAGCAAATAAGGAAGGCATCCTTGTTGGTTATCGCCCGCTGTTCAACCGGAGCGCCTGCAGACGGTTCCCCGATTATTTCCAGCAGCGGCGGGAGAATCGCATCTGCCTCACTTTTGCCGTAAATAAACTCCAAAAGTTCCTTAATGCAATTTTTGTTCATACCTTCCTCCAAAAACATTATACACTATATATGGCGCGCGGATGGTGATTTGCATTAGCGGGCTTTTCCACGGCTATGGCGACTACAGAAATGTGTGCCTAAATACGGAAATGGGGGACCCGTCAGGGGAGTAAAAATGTCATGCAGGCATGCCATTTTTCCCCCCTGACACCCCCTGTTACCTATTCTGGGCACACATTTCTGTAATAGCCAAAGCAGTGAAACGCTGGCGTAAAGGAAGGAAAAATTAAGAGAGAAAAGATAAAAGAGGCAACATTACCTTTTCTCTTCTACTTTTTACCTTTTTTAAGGCATACATTTCTGCAATAGCCGTAACAGTGAAACGCTGGCGAATAAGAAGCCACATCGTAATCACGCGGGGGTAATGGCGATTTAATCAACTTCCTTACGATCGCCGACCGAAGCGAGGCTTTTACCTTTCTAAAAGATGCTGTTTTATTTGTTCGTAAGATAAACCTTGGGCAAGGAGGCTGAGCACATATTTTTGGCCCAGCTCTCTGCCTTGCTCAATGCCTTCTTGTCGCCCTTCTTCTCGACCTTCTTCTCGACCTTCTTCTCGGCCTTCTTCCCGACCTTCTTCCAAACCTTCCATGCGGGCGGCCATGCGCTCTGCCAAAACTGCGTTTTCGTATGTATATTCTTCCAACACCATATCTACAACCTCCATTCCGTATCTTCCTAGAAAGTTCTCAAGTATATCGTTCGCTATACAGTATTCTACTGCGCTTTTTATTGATTCCGCAAGATCAAATCCCTTGGCTTCATTTTCTCTGATTTTATTGATAAATGTGCTGTAGCTGTCAAGCGTTTTGCTCTTTTCCAGTATTTCCCGGTTGTGTCCGTGATTTACATTGTAAACATGAACAACAAGTTCCAGAGAAAGATCTGTTTTACCGGCTGCTTTTAACCCTTCCGTATTCATAAAAGCATCTGAAAGTTTTAGTTGCTTATAGTCGTCATAAGGGTCGGCGCCGTTGTACAAAACAATAAACTCTGGTCTCGGAATCTTAACTAGCTTTCTCTGCAGCATTGCCAGGTTATCGACTATTCCCTTGTAAGAACGGTTTATGTACTCCAGCATACGGAAGGGCATATTTTCATTAATAGTTGATTGATGCTCAATTAACACAATGAGCCGGTTTCCCAGAAGAAAAGAAACATCATTTAGTTTTCCTTTAATCAGTGCATTGGAAAGAGTGTTAATATCGATTGGGATATCCGGCGGCAGTTCTATTCCTTCTATAGCCGAGTATAATTCCCTTAATACAGCCGGGTCGCTGAAGAGTTTGCTGAAAACGCTGGATTTGTATTTAACATTTGGGGTTGCATGGATATCCTTTGCATTGTCGAATTCGTTCATTTGTCTGCCTCTATACATCAATTTGCAATCCGCATAAGCGGACTGCCTCCGGCACACAAAAAATGCATGACCAGGTAAATATATATGGCGCGCGGATGGTGATTTGCATTAGCGGGCTTTTCCACGGCTATGGTAACAGCAGAAATGTGTGCCTAAATATGGAAGTCAAAGCGGTGTGCGGCGGCGCAAAGCCCTTTCTCGGGCTGACGGTCTGATAGACATCCTTTTTTTCTGTAAAACTAGATAAATTATCATCGAAATTTTTTTGTGTAATTCGCTTTTTAAAACCACGCCGATGCCCTCGGCAGGGCTTATGCACCGCCGCACACCGCTTTCGCTACCTGTTTAAGGCATACATTTCTGTAATTGCCAAAGCAGTGAAACGCTGGCGTAAAGGAAGGAAAAATTAAGAGAGAAAAGATAACTTTCGGCTACAGTTTTTGGAGTAAACATAGTATAATAGACCCCAGGAACCTGTTCTAACGGGCGTTCAGGGGGTTGTTCATGAAAAATCACAAAAGCTGTCTGTTCTTCGCTTTTATTTTTTCACTTTTATCCTTTCTCTTTTCCTGCGATCTATTCTCCGGCTCCACAGACAATGATCTGCTAAAAAAGATTGATGAAGAAATCGCCTGGGCGAATGCGGCGAAACTGACTGTGCGTGTTGATTATCCGGTCGAATGGGGAGCAAGCCCCCAACAGGGGGATTTGAACCGCGAAAACACCCGCAAAGGCTACGAATTTAATGTTGAGTTTACCCCGATGCCCGGATACGGTTTTGAAAAATGGCTGGCATTTCCGGCCGCAGAATATAACGCCCTTGATAAAACAAAAACAGCAGCAGAGGTTGAAGGTCTTGCGTTTAACAGCAGCAGCGTAAAAATAACATTCAGCGAAGGCGCAAGCGGGGCAAAAATCGCTGCCGTAACCATTTTTACCGATACGCCGGTAACCCTTGTCCCCTGGTGCAGCAACCGCCCCCGCCTTGATCAACAGACCAATCCGCCGCTTGACCCCATACTAACAC
>WRLP01000009.1 GCA_009777535.1 Treponema sp. | reverse complement strand
AAATTATATAATAATTAATTGAAAAAAACAAAAAAGAAAGAAGAAAAAAAAAAAAAAAAAAAAAAAAAAAAAAAAAAAAATATAAAAAAGTGTTAATGGGGGGGGGGGGGGGGGGGGGGGGGGAGCAAAAACCGTGCCAAGTTTAGCGGTTTTGAGAAAAATCGTGTAAAATTTTTCCAGCTGTTTTGCATGGAACGTCCCTTCGAAGAAAGATTATCATACAATCGGCGGGTTGTCAATGTACCTGATTGGTCATGTAAACCACCTTTTTACTGTTATGCTGCTGCAATTATCATAATATGATATGATTAACACAGGAGAAAAATCATGAAATTATGGGTTATGGGTTTGTTGACAGCGCTTCTTTTAACCATTGGCTGCAGCAGGCAGGATATGGCAAAGGGATTCAGCTATAGCATGACATCTGAGGCAGCCCCAATGTTGGCGAGAGCCGCAGCAGCTCCGGTTGAAATGAACGACAGCGATGATATTCCTGAAGGGGCGGATCTAACCGCTGCAGAACGAAAACTTGTAAAACGCGCAAACATCAGAATAAGGGTAGAAAATCTGGAAGCGGCAGATGCCTCCATTATCAGCCTGATGGAAAAATACAATGCCTATTCAGCTTCAACGTCCATCGAAGAAAACTATTACACCTATTCCCTGCGTGTTCCGTCGCATTATTATGAAATCTTTTTATCCGAAATGAACGGTATGGGAAGAATGTTGCACCGTAACGAAAGCACCGAAGACGTAACACTTCGTTATTATGATCTTGAAGGACGGCTGGCTACAAAACAGGAACTGCTTCGAACTTATCAATCGTATCTTGGAAGGGCAAATAACATTGAAGAAATTTTGGCTGTAGAAGCACGCATATCAGAACTTCAATATGATATCGACGGAACAGGAATACAACTGCGCAACCTTGCTAACAGGGTTGATTATGCCACAATCGATCTAACTCTTCTTGGACCGGTAAGCTCAACTCCGAGTCAGGGATTAACATTTGGCGAACGGGCTGAACGGCTTTTCAAGGGTTTCGGCGGATTTCTTTCAACGGCCGGATTTGTTCTTCTTTCCATTGTTGTCTACGGCACACCCATTCTGCTGATTGTGAGTTTGCTATTCTGGCTGCTCCTCGGCAAAGTCGGGCTGCTGAAAAAGTTATGGAAAATTATACGCAAGTAAGGGCGAGCGCACAAGAATCTCCCTGCGTTATTGAATTTTTCCTGGTATTTTTGTACAATACGCACACTTAGAGGGAGAATATTATGACTATTAAGAATACCTCACTGCTTATCAATTTGTTTACGTTTATCGTTATTATTTTAACGGCCGTTATGCTTTTCTCGCTGGTACAGAGAATAAATGAAGTGGATATTGCGGCAAATGACCGCTTTTACAGCACCTTGCTGGTAGATGAGCTTCGGAAAAGTTCGGAGGAACTAACGAGGCAGGTGTGGGTTTACGCCGCGACCGGCAGTGCGGCGGCTGAAGAAGCGTACTTCAAAGTGCTGGCTGTTCGGGGCGGGGAGGAAGCCAGACCCGATAATGCGTATGTCGCCCCCAGTGAAAAGCGGGTATTGCTTGACCTATTGAAAGAGTACGGTATTACGAATGAAGAATTTACACTGGTAGAACAAGCCAATGCCTTATCTGACGATCTTGTAGCCCTGGAAGTTGAGGCGATGAATGCAGTCAAAGGCATCTTTAAGGACTCCCGGGGGCAGTATACGGTCCAGGGCGACCCGGATAGGGAACTGGCCCTTAGCCTGGTATTCAGTGATGCCTACTTCGAAGAAGTGCGGAAAATTATGGCTCCGATGAACGAATTTCAGAACAGTGTCCATAGCCGGACAGAAAGTACCATGAACGTAGCAGCGGCGCGGCAAGCCACCTCGGAAATTATTTTGGCCGCCGCCCTTGTTTTGGTTCTCCTGGCGGCAGTTTTTAACCTTATTTTTGGTGTTATCTCCATAGTACGTCCTCTTTTCGCCATTACAGGTACACTTAAAACAGTTGTGGAAGATGGTACAACCCATCTTGGCAAGCGCATCAACATATTGAACAAAAATGAAACCGGGGTTGTGGCTGAATTTTTCAACAAAACCTTTGCAAGTATCGGGGAGCTTGTACTGGTAATAAAAAATAAAACCGAAGCTCTTACCAATACCGGGGTCAATCTATCTTCTAAAATATCCGAAACCGTCTCGGCAGCGCACGAAATATCGGCCAACATCGACAGCATGAAGGTTCTGGTAACAAAAACCGAAAAAGGGGCAGGCGAGGCAAGCGGGGCGGTGGATCTGATTAATACCAGCATCGACAACCTGAATAAAATGATAGAGAAGCAGTCGGAAAGTATTAGCCTGTCGTCCACCGCCATTGAGGAAATGACAGCCAACATTCACTCTGTAACGCAGACACTGATCGAGAACAGTAAAAATGTAAGCGTCCTGACGGAAGCTTCGGAAAATGGCCGGACGGGACTCCACACGGTAGCCGAGGCAATACAGGAGATATCCAGGGAATCCGAGGGATTGGTGGAAATAAACGCAGTTATGGACAATATTGCCAGTCAGACCAACCTGCTTTCAATGAATGCCGCTATTGAGGCGGCCCATGCCGGGGAAGCAGGGAAGGGTTTTGCCGTAGTTGCCGATGAAATCCGCAAACTTGCCGAATCGTCCGGGGAGCAGTCCAAGACCACCGCGCTAATGCTGAAAAAGATAAAGGGATCCATCGACAATATCACAAAATCTTCAGACGATGTCCTTGCCCGTTTTGAAGCCATAGATGCAGGGGTTAAAAATGTTTCGCTGCATGAGCAAAATATCCTTCATGCGATGCAGGAGCAGGAATCGGGCGGAAAGCAAATACTTGAATCCATAGGACATCTTAACGAGATAACCGCATCGGTCAAACAGGGTTCAGTAAATATGACAGAAGCGGGAAGGTCCCTCGTAAACGAAACAGATGATCTCCAGAAACTAAGCATGGAAGCATCCAGCGGCATGAACGAAATGGTTCAGGGTGTAAACCATATTAATGACGCAATTAATCAAATAAACGGTATGGGTACGGAAAACAAGACCAACATCGATGCCCTTAAACAGGAGATGAAAAAATTCAGCACCGCAGTGTAGCCGCAGGTTAAGCCCGCGCGGGCTCAACTTAACCGCTCAGATGCTTTTTCCGCAGTTCAACCTTGTTGATTTTCCCAACACTGGTTTTGTCGATGGTCTCGACAAATTTTATTTTCATCAGAATAACTTCACGCGGAAGAAGCCCCATGTCCCTGTATTTTTTAATATGATCCATAAGGGCTTTTGCCTTTAGCTTTTCGCCGGCCTTTATAACCACCAGAGCGAAGGGAACTTCGCCCCAGTTCGAATGCGGATAGCCGATAATGGCAGCTTCAGCCACATTAGGATGCAGACACAGGGCATCTTCGATTTCCAGCGAAGATATCCATTCACCGCCCACCTTGATAACGTCTTTTGTACGGTCAGTTATGCGAAAAGACCCTGTCGCATCACGGCAGGCAACATCCTGGGTGTGCAGCCAGCCGCCTTCCCACAATTTCTCCGAGTTCAGGTCGTCTTTAAGGTAGCCCTGGGTTAGCCAGGGGCCGCGTACAAGGATTTCTCCCGTGGATTTATCATCATTGGGAATCTCTTTTCCGTTAGGGCCGACTATTTTTAGATCGACAAGACCAATAGGCCGCCCGGTACGGACAAGAATACCGGCTTGGGTTTCCGGCGGAAGCGCGTGTTCTTCTTCGCTTAAATGCTGAACAGAAAGAACAGGGCAGGTTTCGGACATGCCGTAGCCGCAGTAGATGTCGATGCCCCTTTTCATGGCTTCGATGGCAATCGCACGAGGAAGCGCAGCCCCACCGATTATGACTTTCCAGCTGGAAAGGTCGTAATTTTTTGATGTAGGGTCAGAAAGCAGCATATTAACAATAGTGGGAACACAGTGAGAGTAGGAAACTTTCTCTGTTACTATCAGTTTAAGAAGCATTTCCGGCAGATATTTCCCCGGATAAACCTGCTTTATCCCAAGCATTGTTGCAATAAAGGGAATTCCCCAGGCGTGAACATGATACATGGGCGTTATGGGCATATACACATCTTCCATGTGGAGGCGGCTCTTTTGCGCGGGTATGGCAAGGGAGCTCATCATGGTAAGGGTGTGAAGAACAATCTGCCGGTGGCTGAAATAAACGCCCTTGGGCAGGCCCGTGGTACCTGTTGTGAAGAAAGTCGTGGCGCGTGTGTTTTCGTCAAAGTCGGGAAACTCCTCCAGGGGCTGTGAACCGGAAAGAAGCCCTTCGTAAGTGCCGGAAATTGCAAGGCTTGTCTGGGGCTTTTCGCCGGCATTATCAAGAAGAACAAAGTGCTCGACAGTATCAATGCGCCCCTTTATCTGCTCCAGAATGGGGAGAAAATCAGGATTAACAAGGATAACCTTGTCTTCCGCCTGCGTTATTGTGTAGATCATCTGCTCCGGAGACAGCCGGATATTCACCATATGGAGAACAGCCCCAATCATGGGTATGGCGAAGTAACATTCTAGGTACCGGTGCGAGTCCCAGTCCAGAACAGCCACTGTATCTCCGGGTTTAATGCCGAGCTTTATCAGGGCGGCGGCAAGCCGGGCAATCCTTTCCCGCATATCGCGGTAGGTGATGCGTACCGTATCCCTATAAACAATCTCCTGATCCGGATTGTAGGCATGAGGGCAGAAAAGCAGATTTTTGATAAGCAGGGGATAATCATAAGCCGAAGGCGTCTTTGCAATTAGTGTTTTCATAAGCCTATTATGACATTTTTTCAATTTTTGTCAAGAAGGGAATGGGGAAATTACCTTGTAAACACTCCAATTTTACTATACAATTTTGTATAGACAGGGGAAGCTATTCGCCCTATTCAAAGATGATTTTATTTCAGGTTTGATCAAAAAGATTTGGATAATCATTTTCTAAAGTTTCAGTGGAAATTGATTCAATCAGCACAATAAACGAATCTATGCTAAAATTTCGGAATCGAAAAGAGTATTCCAAAAAATTACGATATGAGTCTTTTATTACAGTTGGT
Source organism: Treponema sp. (assembly GCA_009777535.1). Lineage (GTDB taxonomy): Bacteria > Spirochaetota > Spirochaetia > Treponematales > Breznakiellaceae > WQXQ01. Next base: position 87,944 of record WRLP01000009.1, on the reverse strand, counting down.
CGTTTTATCCTGCCGGTAGTTTCCAAAATTAGCCCAATAAAATGAATAACAAATGACTCGTTTATCGTACAAGCATCAGCATTGGTTAAATAACTTTTATCTGTTATTGTAAATGGCTTTAGTTTTAATATCCAATAGGCATATAATGCTGCTTCCTTGCATTCATTTATTTTCATGCTATGAAAACACTGATAATATGCTTTGCGCTTGTCCACTCTGACAATAATGTCTATGAGAGTAAAGTGCGAAATATGACTCTCTATTTCTGGCGGGAATCCTTTAAGAATTAAAAACTCTTCAAATCGTTTAATAAAAGTCTGAAGAATTCTTCCTATGCTTTCGTATGAGATACGTTCATATTTGAGATTCTTGTTTCGTTCTTCCGGCATTATTACGGGTTTACCTTCCTGATGAAGGCAGCTGATGCACTTATATCAGGTTTTCCGTTTTGGAGTATATCAATAAATCCGCTTTCTGATGCACCTAATTGGGGATGATTACCGTCCCTTCGATTGAAAACCCGATCTGCGATTTTCTCTACATCAGCGGCACTTAGTCCTGGAACTACTTCGTTTATAGTCTTGGTCATATGGTTCACCTTCCCCCATGCTCTTAAAACACAAATAGCCAGTAACATTACAATAACATCGCTGGCTACCATCAAATTCTCTCAGAATTGTCATTAACGGGTGAAAACACTACCCGTAATCCGTACTCTTTAGCAAGGGCAGGACTCGAACCTGCGACCTCCGGGTTATGAGCCCGACGAGCTGCCAACTGCTCTACCTTGCGTCGTATGGTTTAATATACAGATTTTGCCCAATCGAGTCAAGCGGCCGGGGGGCCGCTTCTCTGTGTGTTCCAAATAGACATGACCGAAGAGGCCAACGCAGAAACGGCAATTAGGACAGCGGCTATCGAGGGGAAACCTGGCATTATTATCATAAAATTGTAAACTCCGTGAATTGCCGCAGCGGCAAGAAGGCCGAAAAGCGCCCGGACGGGCTGTCGACGGAACATTACCGCCGCTGTTCCGACACGGGAACCGCAGGCGCCGTGCAGGGGGGCGGCGGTAAAGGCGCGCAGAAGCAGCACTCCGGTGCTGGATGCCCCGTAAATGGCGCCTTCGAGGACTGCAAAACCAAGGCCGGCAACCAGGCCGGCGGCGGCGCCGTGTATAACAATTCTATTGGATTCGAGCCGCTCAGGATTTGCCGTACCAGCAACCGGGGCTGCAAAGCGGGCGCTTATCCAAAACAGGATAAAAAGCATTATCAACCGGCTTAATTCCTCGATAAGGGCGACATAAATAAAAACATGAGTAAATAATGTCCACCTTCCCTCAACGGGGAAGAGAAGTGAGAAAATTTTCTGCATAACAAGGGCGGGAAAAACAGCGGCGGCGCCCGCAAGAAGCGTGAATAAAAACCGTACCAAAGAAAACGGATATCGAATTATTCTGAACCAGATAAATACAGCGATCACGGGAATTGAAGAGATAAAGACGAGAAAAAACGGTACCCATAAACCGTGCATAAACAGCCTTTTATAAAATCCGGAAAACTAACTCACCTGCCAAATTAACTTCATCAGCTCTGCCGAAGGTTTCCGGCGTTTGGCTTCTATCAGCAATTCCTCGGCTTCACTGAATTGTCCCATCTTGATAAGACATTTGTGCATATTGGACAAGTACTCAATATTATCAGGCTCGGCGGAAAGGGCTTTTGAAAAGAAATATCTGGCATTTTTAAGATCTTCATACTCAAACAGCAATGTTCCTCCGTAATTTGCCGTCTGGCCGTCCGCGTCGTCCATAAGATTAAGAGCTAAACGCATTTCATCTGCAAACTTGGGATCATAAACGCCGCCATTTTCATAAATAAGGTTTTCAGCCAGCTTAAAACGGAAAAGCCCGTATTCAGGCGCAAGGTTAATGGCCTCTTTCAAATAACGTACCGCGTTTTTATATCTGCCGCCAAAACTGTGTATCAATCCACGCAGATAACTGGCAGCCGGATCTGCCGGCGGCACCGGCCTGACCTTGCGCCTGAGCCTTTCAGCAACCGCAAGCTCCGACTCGCTGCGTTCATAGTCTTCGACGCTGAACGCCCACTTACCCGCCAGCACCCGCGCTTCCCAGTTCGTCTCCCCGACAATGATAAGTCTGGGAATAAGGGCCGCAAGTTCAGCCTGATTACCCTGCCGCAGGAAAATTTTTCCCGCCTCCAGAAAACGATCAAGAACTCCGTCTTTCTTTTTACCCAGCTGCTCCAGCGCGCTGGCGGCATTGACCGCGTGCACGCCATTCTCGCTTTCAAGTTCAAAGGCTTTGTCCCACGCCTTAGCCGCAAGTTCGTATTCCTTTGCTTCCCAGTGGCTTCTGCCAAGCAGAGAATACATTTCGCTGTTTTTATCAAGATAATCAGAATATTTTAAAATAAAATCTTTTAATTCGGCGAATTTATTTTTTTCGCCCATTATCCTCATTTTTTCGTTAAGTGCTTCTTTCCCATCGTTATTCTCATATCCCTGTTCCAGGCAGGCGTCGATGAATTCCTCGGCCTCATCATACTGACCAAGCCTGGAAGCCATGCGCGAAGCAAGAAGCAGCTCCTTCCTTGCCCTTGTTTCAGTGTAGGTGGCGCCGACGCTGCGTGCAGCCTCCTCGCGCTTCAGCCACGTCATGTTGAGCTGTTCCAGGGCAAGCAAAGCCTCGCCCATGACAGCCAGGGTTTCTGCAAACCGCAGGCGGCTTTCGGCGGTTATTTCCGCGCCCTCCTTCCATTTCGTATAACACTCTTCAACGCTTTTTATCCTGAAATCAACTGAAAAATAATCCAGCCAGGCGCGGCAGATGAAGGTGTTCTTTTCATGATTTTTGGATGCCGGCAGAGAGGCGGCAGGATTCCCCGCTGCGGCCTCGTACGAAGCCAGGGCGAAACCCGGCCGTCCGCCTGGGACGGTATCATCATTAATTTCTCCGATCCAGCGGTCATTAACAAGAAAGGTTAAGTAAGTCCCGTAAGCTATAATTTTTAGTTTTATGGTAATTCCATCGAAGCTGGAAGAATCCGCCGGGTCGCCCTGCTTTGCAGAATTGTTTTTCAGCGTAGGTTCCAATCCGGCTACTTCTGTCCAGGCAATCAGGGTACGGGGAGAGTTGTCCTTAACTGCATCAAGGCGAAAAAAACCCTTGTTTGAAACCAGCGCCAGATAATACGAATCTTCGCCGGTAATTCTAAACATAAGGCCTGCGGCGATATAACCGCCCATGCTGTCCAAGCGAAATTCAGCTTCGACAATATGATCCTGATAATCGCGATCGGGGACATCAACCCAGGCCAAACAATTAGTTTTTTTCAAACAGAGCGCCAGGGATTTATTGGACAGATAGGCAAAATATGCGGATTCTGTTTTAATATCAAAAGGAGTTTTTTCAGGTTTTGAAAAATCTGCTGTCCATTTTTCTTCCGATACTCCGTGGGTATCTCCGCGGATTTTATTGGAAATAATATGCAGGGGTCTTTTAATATTGATCATACTAAATATTTACCGTAAATTCGCAGAAAAGTCGATATCATTTCGCATCGATTTGTTTCTTTTGTTTACTGCCATCATACTGTTTGCCGGATTCCTGGTAATAAATTTGGTCAACCGATTCGGCGCCGGCCGCTCTGAACTGCTTCTTTCGCAGAGATGCGAAGAATTACTGGGCAAGGAAATAACAGAAAAACTGATACTGGAGTTTCAGGAGCAGAATCCGGATATCAGAATCAGGCTTGTGGACGAGGTGCCGGATCTGCTTTTTTTTGATGAGAGCGGGTTTTCGCGGTTTGTCCACGGCAAGGCGGTGGTTTCTCACGAAAATTCAGAAAATACGGAAGCAGCAGCTCCCCTTGCCTGGTTTATTGATGTGCTTTTTTACAATACCGAGCTTTTAAGAACAGCAGGTTTTAACCGCCCCCCAAAAACCCGGGCAGAGTTTCTTACGTATGGCAAAGCCGTTTCCGGCGAGGCAGCCGGCGCCGCCCTTGGCATGAGTCCCAACGACAGGCATGCCCTGCCCCGAGACATCTACTCCTGGATATGGTCTGCGGGCGGCAGTTTTTGGCCCGGTACAGAAGGCTCCCATAATCCTGCCGAAAGGCCGGTTTTGCCTGTCAGGACAACAACCGAGGTTATATCATTTCTTGGCGAGTTGAGCCGCGAAGGAATCCTGGCTTCGCAAACCTTTACAACAACCGGAGAAGAACGGCTGGAACAATTCGCCCGCGGGCAAATCGCCATGATGGTCGGCTCCAGCAGGGATATTCCCATGATGAGGGATAAAATGGGCGACGATGTATTCGGCGTAACGGCAATACCCGATTCAGGATTGCCGGTAAAAATCGGCGCCGGACTTTCGGGGATTTACGCCGGAATTTCCAGCACCTGCAAAAAGCCAAACACGGCATGGAGTTTTCTGGTCTTTCTCGGTAAACATATACCGGCAATAGCCGTTGAAATTATGGCGATACCGGGCGCCATTCCGGGACTATCACCTGAGTATTCATCTTTCGGATATATAAACGGTGATCCCTATTATTCAAAAATCCGTGAAATATTTGAGTCGTCCGAAATTGTTCGCGGTTTTTCAAGAGAGGCGCAGGCGGAAGAACTTGAAAGAATAGTTTGGGAAGAACTGCATTTCCATTTTGAAAATAACCGGAACGCAGTCGAAACTACATCGATAATCCAACAGCGGCTGGACACTGTCTACAACGATATTGAAGAAAACTGACTGGAAAACAAATTTACATTAAACTAAACTGATATCATGAAGTATATTAAACAACTTGGATTGATTTTATCCTTTGCCTTTGCCGGAGAAATTTTTGCCCGTTTTATTCCGGGCGGGTTTCCAGCCAGCGTTGCGGGGCTGCTTCTTATGTTGCTTGCCTTGGGATTCAAACTGCTAAAACCCGAACACATCGGTGAATGTTCGGATTTTTTAAGCGGCATAATGGCATTTTTCTTTCTTCCCGCGGCAGTTACCATTATTCAGAGTTTCTCCGTAATTCTGCCGGTACTGTGGAAGCTGCTCTTTATCGGAATAGTTTGTACTTTTATCACGTTTTTTGTAACTTATGGAACAACCAGGCTTTTGCGCATTATTTTAAACAGGAAAAAATAAATGGAAGCTCTTTTATCCCTGCCCGTTTTCGGAATTCTTATTACTATCGCCTGTTATGCGATTGGGCTTTATATCAGGAAACTTTTACCATCCCCGTTAACCAATCCCATGGTAACGGCCAGTGTCTTGATCATACTGATATTAATTTACAGTCCTCTTACTCTGGAACAGTACCTCGCCGGCGGAAACATAATCACCATGTTTATCGGCCCTGTAACGGTTATTCTCGCCCTACGTATTTACCGCCAGCGGGATCAGCTAAAGGCAAACATCATTCCCATTCTTGGGGGCTGCACGGCCGGCGCCCTGACATCGCTGTTCAGCGTGTGGATTTTTTCCGGACTCCTCGGCCTTGATAGCGTAATAACAATGTCCATACTGCCCAAGTCGGTAACAACTGCAATTGCCCTCGACCTGTCCCGCAGGGGCGGCGGTCTTGCCGGCCTTACCGTAACAGCGGTAATCGTTACAGGAGCCGTAAGCGCGGCGTTCTCGCCGTTTTTTATCAAGGTCTTTAAGCTGAAAGATCCCGTTGCAGCCGGAGTTGCCATGGGAACATCGGGGCATGCTGTAGGCACCGCAACAGCGATAGAGTTAGGTGAAACAGAAGGGGCAATGAGCGGACTTGCGATGAGTATTATGGGAATAATTACCAGTGTTATCTGCATACTGCTGTTTTAGGAAACAGCGCGTGTCCGTCAGCCCTGAATGTCTATCATGGAAGCCGTTTTTTCGTCATTAAATGTTGTCTGCCGCGAGTTTGCCATAAAGGGGTTATTTCGCAGGGCTTTAATTTCAGAGCGCAGTTCAACCATGCGCCTGGACAACAGTTCCTTGTTCTTGGTGGAACGGATAACAGCCTGGTTTTTAAGATCCTCAAGAGCTGCTTTCAGGCTTGGAACTTCATCGGCACCCTCGGATGTCAGCGTGTCTCTGCTGGGAGCGACGCCAGGCCCAAAACCGGAAATGACAGAGCGGTACATTTCCTCCAGCGGATCGATAACTTTCTGAATGGAAAAAATATCAGCGACGATCTTTTCTTCCATCTCGACATAGGACAGCAGATCCTCGGCGCTGCCGGATTCGATGGTATCCTGCTGTTTATCCAGCACTTCCAGATAAGACCGGAACCGGTCCCTCTGCTGTGTCAGCAGGGTTCTGAAACGCCTTAAAATGGCGATCCGCTGGGCAAGTTCCGAAGAATCAATATCACTGCCAGCGCCGGCGGTGTTAATATCAATTTTTTCATTTACCAAAACACTCATATTCCCCTCCAATAACGAGTTAACCGGCAATGTTTATACCAAGTATCTCACGATTTTCGATTTCTGTCACGGTTTTGTTAACAATTTCATACCAGGTTTCCCTTAAATCGCCAATCATGTCTCTGACTGCCGACAGCCTGTCTCTGTCCTGGGCTATATTCGCTTCAAGAAGTTCCCTGTTAAACCATGCATACAGGGCAAAAAGATTCCTGGATATATCTCCCCCCTGCTCAAAATCCAGGGAAACCATCAATTCTGTGATAATTTCCTCGGTTTTCATAATGCATTTGCTTATTTGCTCTATTCTTCCGGGTACTTTCTTTCCTTTGGAGTTCAAATCCATCAGTTCAAGAGCCCTGTTCAGCCTTCTTATGGACTCATCATACAGCATAATGATCAGCTGGCCCTGGCTGGCTGTCTTTATCCTGGTTTCCTTATAAGTGGTCAGGGCAGTATCTGCCCGTGCGGTATCGTATGCCAAAATAGTCCCCCCACATCATTGTCGGCAGGGAAAATATTTACTTTAGCGGTTTTTTTAAAAATTGTGTGGAATACATCGAAAGAACAAGGTTTCCGGCAGGAGAAGCCTGAGACAGGCCTGACAGCTGAAATAAAGCTTTTGCAGCGGTTTCCGGGTCTTGTGGGGAATTACTATCATCAAGATGGCGAAAAAGTGCCGCTGCGGCACCGATGGAAATGCATGCCGGCGTAACAGCTTCTTCTTCACAAAGGCGGATTGCGCCGATAAAGCGATCTTCCGCTCCGAGTTTGCGGGCTGTATCCCCACCGACCCTGGCGCAGGTATCGCCCAGCGCCCGGTTCGAAAAGCGGCTAAGCAGGTCATTAATGTGGTCTTCCAGGCCGGCAAGGGGAACTTTATACCTTTTAGACAGGGCCCGGGCGCTTTCCATCATGGCGCTTTGGGCAATAGAGAGGATATCTCTGCGGTTTATAGCTTCATAAATGAAAGTATCCCCAAAAAACATTCCAAGGTACGCGCAAATCCCGTGTCCCATATTGTGAATAAAGAGCTTTCGTTCTATAAAAAAAGCAAAATTATCAAAGGCCTCCATTCCTTTTATTACGGGGATTTTTCCCCTGAACGCATTTTTATCGACAGGTAGAAAGCTGTATTCCTCTGTACATATTCGCAGGGGGTTCCCGTCACGCATTTCAGCGGTCTGAATGGGAACCATGCGCCCTATGGAAGCCTCCACAAGACCAATTCGTTGATCGAACAGGAGCTGTTCTTTAGTATCAAGGTTTTCCTTGATCAGTTTTCCCAGCAATTTATCGGCCTCTATCAGGTTTTCACAGATAATGATATTCAAAGGCGCATCGTTGCGGGAAAATCGCTTTTTGATTCCCTGTGCGATAAGAGGCGCAATATGGGGCAGTATCCGCACTCCCACCGCTGTGGCCATAATGTCCGCCGCCGCAATGGCCTCCGCCGTTTTCTCCCTGTCCTCGCCGTTTACCGCGCTGACGCCCCCAACCCAAATGCCGCGGCTGCCATCATTGGAAATAAACCTGACGGGATAGCGGCCTTCCCTGTTAAGGGCATCTACAACCGGCTTCGCCGTATCAATAAAGGTGATTTTATAACCGGAATCCGCAAAAAGCTGTCCGATAAATCCCCGGCCAATATTGCCCGCTCCATACATTACCGCACGCATCATCTTGAATACTCCGCAGCTTTTACGCCGAATTTTCTTGACCCAAAAGCAGTATTTTAGTATTTTTAACTTAGGAGAATCTCGTACATTTTAAAATAAGGACGGTAAAATGTCAAAATTCAGCATGGATCATGAGTTAAAAATGGGAATGAGTGCGAAAATGGGAATAAATATTGAAAATGATCTATCCGGAGCCGAAGAAGCCGGCAAAACACCGGAGTCTGAAGTAAAAGAAAAGAATAATGAGGCGGAAGCCGCGCAAAATCAAGCTGATAATAATGAAGGGCCGCCGGTGGAACAGACTCCGGAAGAAGTTATCGCCGGGTTGGAAGAAAAATTGGCCGATATTACCGACCAATTACTGCGAAAAGCCGCGGATTTCGAAAATTTCCGCAAACGAATGAACCAGGAAAAGCAAAGCGCCATTGAATTTGCCAACCAAAGCCTGCTTTTGGACATTATCACCATAATTGACGACTTTGAGCGGGCTATTCAGTCGGCGGAAGGCGCAAAGGATTTTACAGGCTTTCTGGACGGCGTTAAAATGATAGAAAAACGGCTTGTCGGCCAGTTGGAAAGCAAGTGGGGGCTAAAGCGCTTCAATTCGGTTGGAGAGCCATTCGATCCAAATATACATGAAGCCCTAATGGTAGAAAAGTCCCCCGACGCAGCCGAGGCGGTTGTCAGCGAAGACCTTATCCGGGGTTATTTGTTGAAAGACCGGCTTCTAAGGGCTGCAAAGGTAAAAGTTACAATGCCGGAAGAGCAGGGCGGGAATGAATAGCGGCAGTGCAAAGCAAGGCGTAAAAGCCTTAAAAATATAAGAAAAATTTAATATAGTTATGGAAGGAGTTTAAAAATGGGTAAAATTATTGGCATCGACCTGGGTACCACCAATTCGTGCGTTTCTGTTCTTGAGGGCGGAGAGCCGGTGGTTATTCAGAATTCCGAAGGGGGGCGTACAACTCCCTCCATTGTCGGTTTTACAAACAAAGGCGAACGCATTGTCGGCGCGCCTGCAAAAAACCAAATAATCACCAATCCGGAAAACACAGTTTATTCGATTAAGCGTTTTATGGGGCGCCGTTTTTCGGAAGTTTCGAACGAGATGAAGCTGGTTCCGTATCACATAACGGAACAGGGCAGCGATGTGCGGATTGATATCGACGGGAAAAAATATTCACCCCAGGAGATTTCCGCCTTCATCTTGCAGAAAATGAAAAAAACCGCCGAGGACTATCTGGGCGAAACTGTTACCGAAGCGGTAATTACAGTTCCGGCATATTTTAACGATGCACAGCGGCAGGCGACAAAAGACGCCGGAAAAATCGCCGGCCTGGAAGTAAAGCGGATCATCAACGAGCCGACCGCCGCATCTTTGGCATTCGGTTTTAATAAAGACCAGAAAAAAGAGAAAACAATCGCAGTCTACGATCTTGGCGGCGGTACTTTTGATATTTCCATTCTGGAACTGGGCGAAGGCGTTTTCGAGGTAAAGGCAACAAACGGCGACACTCATCTTGGGGGCGACGATTTTGACCGCCGCGTAATGGAGTGGCTGATTGCCGAGTTTAAAAAAGACACAGGAATCGATCTGGGGCAGGATCGCATGGCATTGCAGCGTCTGCGCGAAGCGGCGGAAAAGGCGAAGATTGAGTTATCCGCCATGCAGAGCACCGAAGTGAACCTGCCCTTTATTACCGCCGACCAGAGCGGACCCAAGCATCTGCAAAAATCCCTGACCAGGGCAAAGTTCGAGCAGATGGTGGAAGATTTGCTGGAGCGTTCAAAAGAACCCTGCATAAAAGCGCTTAAGGACGCAGGGTTGAGCGCGGATCAAATTGACGAGGTTATACTTGTCGGCGGTTCCACAAGAATTCCTGCAGTGCAGCAGATTGTCAAAGACCTGTTCAAAAAAGAACCCAACAAGGGAGTAAACCCCGACGAGGCCGTTGCTGTGGGCGCGGCGATTCAGGGCGGGATCCTCGGCGGCGATGTAAAAGATGTGCTGCTGCTGGACGTTACTCCCCTTTCGCTCGGTATCGAGACACTGGGCGGCGTAATGACAAAACTGATTACGCGCAACACAACGATCCCAACCAGAAAGAGCCAGATTTTTTCTACAGCGGCTGACGGCCAGACTGCTGTATCAATACAGGTATTGCAGGGTGAGCGGGAAATGGCAAACCAGAACCGTGTACTCGGCCGCTTCGATCTTGTCGGCATTCCGCCCGCACCGCGTGGAGTTCCGCAGATCGAGGTTACTTTCGACATAGACGCAAACGGCATTGTTCATGTCAGCGCGAAAGACCTGGGTACGGGCAAGGAGCAGAAAATCCGCATCGAAAGTTCCAGCGGCCTTAACGATCAGGAAATTGACCGCATGGTAAAAGAAGCGGAACTCCACGCCGAGGAAGATAAAAAAGAGCGGGAGAAGGCCGAGGTTCGCAATGAGGCGGACGCAATGATCTATGGCACAGAAAAAAACATCAAGGACTTGGGCGACAAGGTGAACGAAGCAGACAAGTCTAAAACCGAGGAAGCTATTGCCGAATTGCGCAGAGCCCTTGAAGGCGGCGATATTCAGACAATTAAGGATAAAACCGAAGCGCTAAAGCAGGTGTCGTATAAAATCGCCGAGGAGATTTACAAACAGCAGGGCGCCCAGCAGCCGGACGGCGCAGGCCCCGGCATGGGCGGGCAGGGCTTTGATCCCAATATGGGCGGCCCCAATCCGTCCGGCGGCGATAATACCAAGAGCGCAGAAGACGCCGACTACGAAGTGGTCGACGAAAAATGATATTTTCGTGTGCAGCGCTTTGCCTTCACGATTCTTTTGTGGAAAAACACCCGGGAAAATTTAACATGGGGTGGCCGGTGAACTGCGGCCCTCGCCAGAGGGTGGCTGTCTTCGACAGCTTCGAGTTTACCGGAGGACCCCAAGTTAATTTAACACGGTGTTTTTCCACGGTAGGGGCTTCGTGATGGCAAAGCGCGACTACTATGAGGTTCTCGGAGTACAAAAAAACGCCTCGAAAGACGATATAAAAAAGTCGTACCGTAAACTCGCTATTCAGTATCACCCTGATAAAAACCCCGGCAACAAGGAAGCCGAGGAAAAATTCAAAGAAGCCACAGAGGCATACGAAATTCTTGCCGACGACCAGAAAAAAGCGGCTTATGATCAATTCGGCTTCGCCGGCGTCGAGGGCATGGCAGGAGGCCCCCGCGACTATTCCACGGTATTCAGGGGCTTCGAGGATATCTTCGGGGATTTTTCCAGTATTTTCGACCTTTTCGGCGGCGGCGGTTTCCGCAGGGGAACCTCGGGAAGAGGCGGCGCCAGGCAGGGCGCCAATCTCCGCTATGACATCGAAATCCTGTTTAAGGACGCCGTTTTCGGTACAAAGGTTGAAATTCAATATTCCCACAACGAGTCTTGCCCCACCTGCAAGGGTTCCGGCGCCGCCAACGGAGCGGGCAAGAAAACCTGTCCTGCCTGTCAGGGATCAGGGCAAATAAGGCACAGCCAGGGGTTTTTCTCGGTAGCCTCTACCTGCCACAACTGCGGCGGCGAAGGCTACATTATCGAACAGCCCTGCCGGGACTGCGGGGGCTCCGGTACCCAGAAAAAGCGGCAGAAAATCATGGTAACCATTCCCGCGGGGGTGGAAAACGGCAAGCGGGTAGTTATTCCCAAGCAGGGCGACGCCGGCGCAAACGGCGGCCCCCCGGGGGATCTTTATGTATTTATCAGGATAAAGCCCCACGAATACTTTGAGCGCCAGGATTACGACCTTTACTGCGCAGTTCCCATATCGGTAAGCCAGGCTGCCCTGGGGGCCGATATCCATGTTACCACTCTGGACAACAAAACAATCAAGGTAAAAGTGCCGGCGGGTATCCAAAACGGTAAAATGCTGCGAATCCGCGACGAGGGGGTTCCCTCGGGGGTGCGGCGTGGCAATCTTTACATAAAACTGATGGTCAAAATACCCGAAAAACTGTCTCGCAGGGGACGGGAACTGCTCGAAGAATTGGCCAAAATCGAAGGCCAAAACGACAGTCCAAAGCCAATTTCCCTTTCAGATTTGACGGATTAACAGCGTTTTTTGTTTGTTTTCACAATATAGTTGATTTTTTAGCTAATAATCATGAATACTGTATTATAGATATATTAATTTCGTGAAATTCCTGTTGAATTATCCGATAATTATATGTATAATTATGCGAGACATACAAAATGGCGGTATACGATGGCGAAAACTAAGTCGGAATTAGTAACGTGGTCTTCCACATTTTCCGTGGGCATAAAATTGATCGATGAGCAGCACAAGGGTTTGCTGGAGCTGGTCAATGATATGTTTAATCATGCTGTGGGTGATGCTGCGGTTGAACGCGTCTATTTTCAGTCTGTTATTCAAAAAGCGGTCAACTATGTAAAAATTCACTTTGCAACAGAAGAAAAAATAATGATAGCCACAAAATTTTCCGGCTATCGCGAACATAAAAAAGCCCACGATACCTTTGTTTTAACGGTTGTAGAAAATATCCGGGATTTTGAAGCCGGCAGGAAATTCTCTCTTTCAACATTTACCAAGTTCCTTAAAGAATGGGTGTTAACCCACATTGCAATAATGGACAAACAGTATTTCGAATATTTTAAAAAGATTGCAAGCCGCAAGGCTGATGGAAGGCTCAGTATTACTTCGGCGGATGTCCGGCGCTAGGGCTTCCTCCCAAATACAGGCGCTCGGAATCACCTGAAAGTTTAACCCCGCAACACATTCTCTTCCGCTTCGTCGTCGAATTGGCGCGTATATAATTTGTAATAATGCCCGCGGCTAGCCATCAGTTCTTTGTGGTTTCCCCGCTCAATAATCTTCCCGTCTTCGATAACAAGAATTATGTTGGCATTCCGTATCGTAGACAGCCGGTGGGCAATAACAAAACTCGTTCTGCCTTCCAACAGGGCATGTACCGCATTCTGTAAAATCATTTCCATCTCGGTATCCACGGAACTTGTTGCCTCATCAAGAATAAATATCCGGGGATTGGCAAGAACAGCCCGCGCCAGGGAAATAAGCTGCTTTTCTCCGGTAGACAGGCGGTCGCCGCCTTCGCCAACCTCGGTGTCGAAGCCCTTCTCCAGTTTGGCAATTATTCTGTCAGCGTGAATGCTTGCGGCGGCGGCTTCCACTTCACCGTCGCTTGCTTCGAGCCGGCCATATCGGATATTGTCACGGATTGTTCCGGTAAAAAGATGCGGAGTTTGCAGCACATAACCCAGGCTGCTGTGAAGCCAGAGCTGGCTCCGCTGCCGGTAGTCCCTGCCATCTATCAGAATTTCCCCTGATGTCGGCTCGAAAAACCGGCAAACAAGGTTTACAATGGTGGATTTACCTGCGCCTGTCTCTCCCACAATGGCGATGTATGTTCCGCGCTCTACACGCAGGTTAAAGTGTTCGAGTATATTTTCATGGCCGTCGGGATACATGAACGTCACGTCCCTGAATTCCACATCCCCAAGAATGGGCTCCCAGTTTTCTTTTTTCGCGTTTACATTGTCGCCATATTTTTCGATAACATCGGGCCTGTCGGTAATTCCCGGGCATTGTTCCAAAATATCCGTTACGCGCTCAACATTGGGCTGGGTAGAAACAAAATCGGTAATAATACGGGCAATATTCTGAACCGGCCAGAAAAAGCCGCCGGCATACTGTAAAAAACAGCCAAAACGGAAAGGTCGGCTCCCAAAACAGTGATTTCCCAGCCGCCATAGCTCAATACCAGGGCAGTCGCTATGGAGCCAATAAAAAGAACCAGCGGAATATAGATTGATCTGAGCCGCGCCATGTGGTTTGCATGAAAACGATATTCGCCGGTAATCGCTGAATATCCCGCAAGGCTCTGTTCTTCGGCAACCAATACCTTTACAGTCCGCGAGCCGGTAATGCCTTCGTTCATGGCGCCGGTCATTTTAGAATTGAGTTTACGCATGATACGGTTCACCGAAAGTATCCGCTTCTGGAAAAACAAGGTAAAGAGCGCCAGCGGCGCAATGGTAACACAGACGATAAGAGCCATCTGCCAGTGCAGAATAAACATGGCGGCGATAATGCCAAGACAGTAAAAAACAGACCAGCTAAAGTCGATAAGACCCCATGCAATCAGCTCGCCGATACGGCCGGTATCGGAATTTGTCCGCGCCATCATATAGCCGACCGGCGTCTTGTTGTAATAGGAAAGGCTTAATTTTTGCAGATGGAAAAAAACAGCATTTCGTATCGCCCGCGCAATGGCAACATCGATGCGCACTCCAAGATCAACAAAGAAACGGACATTTACCGCCTGTACTATCATCAGGAAAATCGAAAAAATGAGAACCTTCCACAAACCTGCCAGGGAACGTGGTTCAATGTTGTGCTTGATAACATAGCCAAGAATAAGGGGAAAAACCACATCAATTACCGCAACGGAAAGCATAAAGCACATGCAGTAAATAAGCTTTTTTTTCTGAGGCAGAACAAACGGAAACATCTTCTTCCATATGCTTAAAGACATGGGTTTGCTGGAATCTACATATTCATAATCGCCATAATCACCCATCGATTGCCCCCTGTTGCAAGTCAAAAATCCGGCGGTAGGCGCCGCCCCGTTTCATAAGTTCCGCATGGGAGCCGATTTCTTCAATGGTACCGTTCATCAGGACAAGAATTTTGTCTGCCTGCATCAGGCTCGATATACGGTGAGAGATAATAATCACCGCCGCATCTTTAACCCGCCTGCGCAGAGCCGCGCGGATTTTTGCATCAGTCTCGGTATCTACCGCGGAAAGACTGTCATCGAAAATCATTACCGGAGTGTTACACGCCAGCATCCGTGCAATCGCCACCCTCTGTTTCTGCCCTCCGGAAATGGTAACCCCGCGCTCGCCGATCACTGTGTTGTATCCATCTGCAAAACCCATGATGGTCTCATCCGCCATGGCTGTTGAAGCCGCAGCCCGTACTTCTGTCATTTCAAGATTCGGGTTCGCAAGTGTAATATTTTCCTGAATGGTTTTAGAAAACAGGAAGGGCTCCTGCAGGCACAGGCCGATATGGCGGCGCAGGTGGGCGCGGGCAATGCGGCGAATATCGATCCCGTCGATGGTGATTAGTCCCTCGCCGTCTTTAAGTTCGTAGAGGCGTCCCAACAGGTGAATCAGTGTGGACTTCCCCGATCCAGTAGCTCCAAGTATGGCAAGGCTCTCGCCAGGCTTGAGTGTGAAAGAAATATTCTGCAATATAGGTTCGCTGCTGTAACCAAAGGAAACTTTGTCAAAGCATATTTCTCCCATGATTTCGGGTAACATAGCGCCAGGGGGATCGGTCTCAGGTTCAACGGCAAGTATTTCCCTTACACGATCTGCGGCAACCAGCGTTTTGGAAAGATCGGCAAGCAAACGCCCAAGCTGGCGAACCGGCCATATCATCCAGTTGCAGTAGGCATAAAAGGCAAGAAATGTTCCCGGTGTAAGCTGCCCCTGCACACTTCGCCAGACGCCGGCGCAGACAATCGTTACAAGCTGCAAGCCGGAAAATAAATCACCCGCGCCCCAGAAAACGCCAAGCATCTTTCCGATGTAAGTCCAGATGTCCTGATATTTTTTGGTTTTTTCAGAAAACTTTTCCATCTCGTGGGATTCCCTGCCAAAGGCACGCACAACCCGCACACCGGTATAATTTTCCTGAGCCGCAGCCTGCATGACCCCTTCGGCAATATCAGCCTGGGCAAATTCCCTGCTTACCTTTCGAAAGTACAAAATTGAAAAAACCATAATAACCGGTATAAAAATAAGCGCTACCAGAGACATAAAAATATCCATGGAAAACATTACCGCTAGGGCAATTATAAAAACACATATAGTCCGCATAAATTCGCTTAGTTCCCAATGGATAAAGTTGCGGATATTGTCTACATCGGTGGTGCAGCGCTGGATTATATCCCCTGTTTGACAGCCAATGTGCCAGTCGAAGGTAAGCCTTTGTATGTGTCCGTAAAGGTTATTTCGCAGCCTCCACGCGACGGTTTCGCCAAGTTCAAAACTGGTGTAAGTGCGGATAACATCGCAAAGACCGGACAACAGAGCTGCTCCCACAACAAAGAGCGCGCATATCCAGATGTGATTCTTGAGTACGGTTATTCCACCGATAAACCCGACTATTCTTATCACAAAAGCCGGCGCCTGCAGGGGCACATTCCCAATAACCGAGTCGATGGTATAGCGGATTATCTGCGGGCTTAAAAAAGAAAAAGCCACTGTTCCAAGGGTTGCCGTACAGCAAAGAAAAAAACCGAACTTTCTGTCTTTAGCGGCGGCGGCAATAAGCCTGACTCTGCCTCCTTTCCAGGGTAAAATCATATCGTAATATTATACAAAATATAAAAAAAAAATACACTAGTGGGGAAACATTCCGCCAACAAGTAATAAGCAAGACCACCTCAATAGTTATGCGCTATTACGGACGTTTGACAAATAATTCAAACTCTGGTACAATTTGGTCATGTTAAACCTTGTTCCGGAGCAGCAGCTTTTGGAATGTGCCCATTTATTGAACTCATGAAACAGGGGATGAGTAGCGTGGCGCCAGAATCAAGTGAAAATACAACCAGGGAAAAGATACTAAGCTGTGCAGCGGAATTATTCTCCGAAAAAGGTTTTACAGAAACATCAGTTCGTGAACTGGCAACGGCTGTAGGCGTTAAGGGCAGTTCCATTTATAATCATTTTTCTTCCAAGAATGCAATATTGCAACAGATGCTGGAAGATTATTCTTCGTTTAACATAGACGTATTTTCAAAAAAAGACATAAATAAGATATTACAGGAAAATCCGACATCAGATGGTATATTGAGCTGTTTACAGCTTTATTTCCCGCCCGAACGGCAGAATTATTATCTGAAAGTACTCTGTGTGCTTTTACAGGAGCAGCTGCGCAACCCGATTGTACGCAAATATATGGCAGAACAGTTTATCCTGCGCTCCGAGCAAAATGTAGGGAAGGTTATTGATGTATTGAAAAAACTGGGCATCATTCATCAGGATGCCGATCCGGATTACTGGATGAAGGCCAGCGCAAGCCTGTTTTATTCATTTGCTACCAGAAGAATGCTGGACATAGGCGATGATAGATCGGATTTTACCGGCAGGGGCATGGGGGAAATGTTAAGGGAAACATTTGATATAATGCTGGAAAGATGCGGTACTAAAAAAGCCTGAAACATTTAATTTTATGCAAAGGCGAAGCAGTTGAGTGATATAAAATCTGAAAATATAAATATCAAAGAGATGCTGTCTTTTGGCGGAGCGCAGTTTGCTTCGGCCATCTATATGGCATTTTCATCATTTTATCTGTTGATGTTTTGCACAGATGTGGCAATGATTCCTTCGGCTGCAACGGCAGTCCTTCTTCTGTGTCTCAGAATATTCAGTGTAGTAACCGGTCAGGCGATGGGACTGCTGATCAACCGCACAAATTTTAAGGACGGCAAATACCGCCCGTACTTTAAATGGTTTGCGCTCCCGTTCGCCGTCGGCCTGGCAGCGCTGGGCATGGCGCCGGAAATCAATATTTCTTTCCGAATTATTTACATTTCCTTTTTTCTGATTCTTTGCGATGTGTGCTGGCTGGCGCTGCATACAGCGGCCATCGCCATGCTTCCCTACCTTTCATTAGACGATGTCGGCCGGACAAAATTTGTATCATTCTCCAACAGCAGCGCAATTTTTGCTTTTATCGTTATCGGAACATTTATGCTTCCGCTGGCTAATTTCTTCGGCGGTGAAAACATGGCCAAAGGCTTCCGGCTGACTCTCGCGATGTTTGCAGTTATCGCCATGCCTCTCTATTTTAACGCCTACTTTAGGCTAAAAGAAAGACATTATGGCGGTATTCAGGACAAGCCAGGCATTAAGGAAATGTTCCTGGCCATTGGGCGTAACAGGCGGATACTGCTGTTTTTGGCCGGTTTCTGTCTTTACTCCATTGCCGACTCGTTCAAAAGTCTTACAACATATTACTACATGACTTATTACATGGGGCGATCGGATTTATTGCCGGTGATTATTTTTGCCGGACTTATCTCGCCATTGGCTGTACAGCCCGTTATACCGCGGCTATTGTCGTTTGCAAAAAAAGAGTCACTTATTATTTTTGGACTATTTGCATCAACATGCGCCTGCCTTTTGATGCTGGCTGCCGGGACCCGTCCCTTCCCGTTGATTGCCTGCGCCGTACTTTACGGTGTGTTTACCGCCATTGTCGCGAATCTGGTCTTCACCGTGATGGCTTCTTTTTCCGATGAGATACGGATGAGGCAAAACATGAAGATGAGCGAAATTTTAACGGCAGCTTTGGATTTAAGTTCAACCATGGCTTCCGCTATCGCAAGCAGCATAGTGCCGCTGACACTGGCAATTCTTGGATATACGTCACGGGCCGCCAATCAGTCAGCCGGCGTGCTGACTGGCATAAAGGCATTATACATTCTTTGCACGGCGGGCGGCCTGGCGCTTTCGGGTGTTGTCCTGCTGTTGTTTCGCAAATCTTGATACGGGAAAAAACCTATTCCCCAAACAGCGGTGTAGTAAGATACCTTTCGCCCGTGTCGGGAAGAATTACAACGATTATTTTTCCATTGTTTTCAGGGCGAATTGCAATCTGCGTTGCCGCCCAAAGCGCTGCGGCAGAAGATATTCCGGCAAGCAGTCCTTCGCTGCGGGCAAGAATGCGTCCGGTTTGAAATGCGTCCTCGTTTTTTACTTTGATAACTTCATCATAAATAGATGTATCCAGCGTGTCCGGCACAAAGCCCGCGCCGATGCCCTGTATCTTGTGCGGCCCGGCCCTGCCTTCGGCCAGAACAGGCGAATCAAAGGGCTCGACGGCGATTATTTGTAAAGCGGGGTTTTTATTTTTCAAAAAGCCGCCAGCGCCGGTAATTGTGCCGCCGGTGCCGACGCCGGAAACAAATATATCCACTTTGCCGCCGGTATCCTCCCAGATTTCAGGCCCTGTGGTTTCCCTATGCGCCTGCGGGTTGGCTGGATTTACAAACTGCCCGGGGACGAACGCTCCGGGCGTTGCGGCGGCAAGTTCCTCAGCTTTTGCCATTGCTCCCTTCATGCCCATGGTTCCATCGGTGAGCACAAGTTCCGCGCCGTATGCAGCTAACAGTTTACGGCGTTCCATGCTCATTGTTTCCGGCATGGTGAGTATTATGCGGTATCCGCGCGCCGCCGCAACGGACGCAAGACCGATGCCGGTGTTGCCGCTGGTTGGCTCGATAATGACCGAGCCGGGCTTTAACCTGCCGTTTTTTTCAGCATCGTTTATCATTGCCAGCGCGATACGGTCTTTGATGCTGCCGGTCGCATTCAGGTATTCAAGTTTGCCGATAATTTCCGCTTCCAGGTTTTGCGCTTTTGCATACCTGTTCAGGCGCAGCAAGGGCGTTTTTCCGATTAATTCCGCTAAGCTGTCTGCAATCTTTGGCATTTATTTTCCCTTTTGTTTAGCGCCCTTTACCGTTGTGTTCTGATGAATGGATTCAACAATAAAAACATTTCCGCCAATGGTTGAGTTTTTGCCGATTATCGTTTCGCCGCCAAGTATTGTCGCTCCGGAATAAATCGTAACATTGTCTTCGATGGTGGGGTGGCGTTTTTTTCCCGCGAGTTTTTGTCCGCTTTTGGTGGAAAGCGCACCCAGGGTAACACCCTGATACAGCTTTACATGATTGCCGATAACGGTTGTTTCACCTATAACAACGCCGGTGCCATGATCAATAAAAAAGTATTCTCCTATCGCAGCGCCGGGGTGAATATCAATTCCCGTAACACTATGGGCGTGTTCGCTCATTATTCTAGGTATTAGTGGTATGCCCTGCGAAAAAATAAAATGGGCAATCCGGTACACAAAAACGGCAAAGAACCCGGGGTATGTCAGTATTACTTCACCAATACTCTGCGCCGCAGGATCGCCCTTAAAGCCGGCTTCGGCGTCTTTTTTTAACATCCGCTTTATGCCGGCAAGATGTTCTAGCAAGCCCATGGAAACTTTATCTGCAAGACGTGCGGCTCCCCCGATGCCCCCCCGTTTTAACAGCGCTGTTTTTATTTCGTCTCGCAGCCCCGTGTAGATGTCTTCAAGCAGCGACTGAAGCCATAAAGCCAATGGTTTTGATTCCAGTGATTCGATAAAATATTCAGGATAAATTGCCGCCCTTATTTTATTTATTATCCCAATAATATTTTCGGTACCGGGAAAAGCGGCAAAATCATGATGCTGTTCAAGCAGATTTGTTGATATTTTTTGGATTATTTTCCTTTTATCCATGTCCATACTTAACTATACAACTGTTCCGCCGCCAACAGCAATATCGCCCATACAAGAACGAAGTATTGATTCCAGCTGCTCCCTGTACACAAGCGGCAATGCAAGGATTTTATTACGGGATTTTTCTCCACACAGCAAAGTCAATTCCCGCCTGGGACAGCCGATGGCTTTTGCGAAGAAAGCAATCAATGCAGCATTCGCCTTGCCATCTTCCGGTGCGGCGGCTATGCGAACTCGCAAGCACCCCTCTTTCACTCCGGCAAATTCAGTTTTTGAAGCACCTGGAATGGCTTTTATAGCGATATGTATCTTGTTACCCACAATGCGGCAGCAGTGATTCATATATGTTTTTCCTGCTTTCTATTTTTCCATATCAAACTTTACATCAACATGATCGTTTTCAAAGATTTTGACGCTTTATTATATGGATATCCAGCTTATCTAGATATCTTTCATCAGACATTCCCGTACGATTGAACATAATTACACTTCCAATTCCCAGTTCGGGATAAATTCTAATTTCACAATAATAACCACCGCCTCCCCCGGCATGTGAAAAATATGTTTGCTCATTCAATTTCCCCTTAAACCAGGACAAACACATTCCTGTGTTTTTCCCATTATTTGTTATATTTTCTGTAAATAATAACTCCTTATACTCATTTGTAAGTAAAATGCTGTCAGGCTTTAATAAGTCCTGTAAATAAGCCACAAATGCCGAGGGTGTACCTATTAAACCGCCATACGGAGAACCATTTACATAAAAATTGTTAAAAGAATTCCACTTGCCTTCTGTTTTATCAATAAATTCTTTTTTATTTATTAAAAATCCCAATATAATATTAGAAAAACTAGATCTTTTGTGATAGCCTGTTGCATGGTTTACGGAATTTATGATTGTAAAATCCAATTCATTATCATTGATATTTAATGGAATAATAATATTTTCTCTAACATAATTTTCATATGTTTGTCCGGTTATTTTTTCAACCAAAACCCCGAGAAGATAATAACCAAGATTAGAGTAAGCAAATTTTACATTAGGTTTTGATTTTTCTTTATTGTTTTTAGAAATAATTTCCTGAAAAAATGAATTCATTTCAAAGGATGAATGTTCTTCTATTAAATGTATCCAACTCAAGGGAATTGGATTAGGAATCCCAGCGGAATGAGTTAAAATGTGTTTTACTGTAATTTCTGAAGAATATGGAAAATCTGTCCAATAATCTTTTACTGGATTGTTAATATTTAACAAATTTTTCTCCGCTAATTGCATTATTGCCAATGCAGTAAACGTTTTTGTTACGGAGAATGCATTATAGGTAGTATTACCATTTACAATACTTTGATTATAAATATTTGAAAAACCTGACTGGTATTTATAAATTATATTATCCCTGTCAAAGACAATGTATTGAACTGATGGTGTTTTATTCTTGTTCAATTCTTTGACTAAAATATTTTCAATGTCCTTCATAGTTTCTCCGGCTTGCTGCGACTTACAACTGCAAATTAAAAGGCAAAGCATAAATATAAGCTTATTTTTCATAACAATCCTATTATAACGTTCCGAGTTGATAACATTCCAGCCCGTCACAGGGCTGCGATGAGCGCAGCATTAACAGTTTGTAATGCGCTGTTATATGGGTTATCTACAATCCCTTATTACAATTATTTTCTTTCTATGTACTGATTTTTCATTTAATTGTTGTACATCAATATTCAAAAATTATCAACACGGGCTTTTCTGAAGAAAATTCACTCATGTCTCATCTAACATTGGAAAAAGCTTCGCCGCCCGGCCACTCGCGGGCGGCAAGGCGGCGAAACGTTAACTGTTTGTTATGTGAAGTTAAATATGTTTCACATATCTTAGTTGATCACACCTATATTGGTTTTTGTAAAACCATTACCCGCCAAAGTGAAAATATTGCCCTCTACCGAATAACCTATCGAGCCGCTCGATGAACCAGGATCCCATGTTAATTGACCACCATATGCCTTCCATGTACCGGTTCTTTCAACTTTCCAACTATCACCAATTTTTTCAATTCTCTGATAAGTGGCATCTGATTTGAAGATATAACCACCATCACCACTACCACCACTGCTTACCCATGCCCACCCGTCATCCAAGACAAGGTTATCATCAAGGCCTTTTATAACAGTTACTTCTTTTTCAACGGTCTCTATACCGTCTTTTGTTACCTTAATATAAACAGTACCAGATTGTACAGCAAATACAAATAATTCATACCTCCATTGATTGAGGAGTATAAATACAGGACTAAGTTCATTTGCAATTAGTGATCCGGTTCCATCGGTAATTGTTATGTCGGTAACAGCCAAATCAGTAACTTCCCCCTGAAATAAGAAAACAATTCGTTCGGTTGGAGTTTCTCTTGCCTCTACGGTATAGGTGATATCAGTTTCCCCTAAACCGCTCCCTGCCTGAACAGTTACTTCTTTTTCTTCAGCTTCTATACCGGCTTTTGTGACTTTTATCTTGACAGTACCAGATTGCGTTGTTGTTACATAAAGTTCATACGTCCATTCACCAAGGTTCGCAGATACAGTACTTAGGGAAGTTACAGTTACAGCTCCGGTTACATTGGTAACTGTTATGTGAGAAAGAGTTAAATCGGTTACTTCACCCTGAAAGTAAAATTTAATATAATCTGTCGGCGTTCCCTTTGCGTCTACTGTATATGTGATATCGCCGCCGCCATTTGTCGAACCATCTTTTTTATAATACGTAACATTAAAACCAGAAAAATCGGCAGTGAGCTGGGGAGGATTATCTCTGGGGAAATAATATCCTTCATAAGTATCTGTTGATGGGAAAGTTTGATTGTACGTTATATCTTTCCCATTACTGGAAAGGGTATATGTCCCGCTGCTTAGTACAGCGCCATCTTCATCAGCAAATACATAGTTCGAGCCGGTAAATGTAATTGTCTGTTCATGGCTTGAACCATCTCCCCATGTCCCTTCAATCTTACCGCCGCCTCCACTGCCGCCGCCACCGCCAGTATCACAGCCAATAACCGTCAATCCGAATACCAACAGAATTGCCAGTATTCCCAGCCACATTTTTTTGTTTGCCATTGTTTTCTCCTTTTTTTGGTAAATACATACCCTGCTTAAATATTAGGTAACACCGATATTTAATGCTAGTAAATGTTTGCTTGTTTGGCAAGTGATTGGCCTATTATTTTGGTACAAAGTATATATTTTGATATTGAATCCGTCGCCTTCACGCAAAGGCGCAAACCCGTTACAATACAGGCATGGAAACAGAAAAAAAAGAGCGGGCTAAAAAAATCTCCCGTGGGTATACCTTCAAGATTGTAATATTATTTATTCTTGTACTGTTACTGCTTATCCCTCTGGCTTTGATACGGGGCTTAATCAGCGAACGTAACATGACCGCGCGCTCGGCAGAAGAAGGCATTATGGAAGCCTGGGGCAGCGAGCTGATTGCCATTGGACCGGTAATTGCCATTCCCGGGACAAGAACCGAGGAACACATTACCAGGCTGGAACGTGACGGCGAAAGAGTTGAAATTATCAAAAATCCTTTTACCTTAATCATAACGCCGCAAAAGCTTGATATCCGTTCAAACTATATTACCGAAATCCGCAAGAGAGGAATTTTTTCCGTGCCGCTGTTTTCGGGGGATCTGGTCTTTTCCGGAAATTTCAATCCCGAAGCGGCTCTTTTATCCCTGCTTCCCAACGAAGAGGTACATCTTAATCAAGCAGAGTTGATTATAGCCCTGTCGAGTCAGAAAGGGATACGCAGGATCGAGAAAGCCATCTGGAATAATCAGCCTTCGGGACAGAGCAGGGAACTTTTCTTTCAGCCTGGCAGCCGGGGGCTTGCTTTCACCGGCTCGTCATTTTCAATGGGGACTAAGGGTTACCAGAGCGGCACTATAAACAGCGGCATATATGCAGCCCTGCCGGATTTATCAAATTCCGAAACGTTGTTTAATATTGCCATAACTATTCAAGGGGGACAGTTGGTTCGCTTCCTTCCAGTTGGTCAGGATTCTCACATTGAAGTTTCCGCAGATTGGCCATCGCCTTCTTTTCAGGGGGCTTTTCTTCCGGCATCATCGAGCATCACAGACAGCGGCTTTAACGCAGTCTGGGACATCAGTTACCTGAGCCGCGACATTCCCCTTTACTGGAAAAATGAAGGCGCCGAAATCAACCGGCGGGATTTCAACAACTCCCTTTTTGGAGTGAATTTTTTCCGTGCCATTGATACTTATTCCCTGAATACCAGAGCGGTCAAGTATGCGATACTTTTTCTGGTTGTTCCCTTTTTAACACTTTTTCTGTTGGAAGTATTTACCAAAAAGCGGATTCATCCGGTGCCGTATCTGCTTTCCGGAATCGGTAATGTAGTTTTTTATCTGCTGCTGCTCTCCCTTTCGGAGCAGATGCAGTTCTACCTGGCATACCTGATTGCCGCCGGCGCAGTTGCCATCCTTTTAACCCTTTATTCGCGTTCGCTGCTGCCTTCGTGGAATAAAAGCTGGTACATGGGGCTGACAGTTACCCTGTCGTATGTGCTGCTGTATGCGGTGTTGAACGCTGAATCGTACGCTCTTTTAATTGGTTCCACCGGAGCCTTTGCGGTAATTGCCCTGGTAATGTTCCTAACCAGAAAACTGGACTGGTACGGTTCAGAAATATGATGTATAAGATTGATATAACAGGAGGCAATTCAATGAAGAAAAATCTGATTGCTGTTTTACTTGGCGCGGCGCTTTGCGTTTTTTCCCTGCCGGCTCAGGATGCGGCTGCCCGCCTTGGGGTTATTCTTAATAATTATTCGCCCCGTACGGCCTTTACCACGGGAGCGATACCCAGGGCGGATTTGGACCTTATCGTGCAGGCAGGCGTACGCACCAGCAGCGCTGGCAACCGCCAGCCCTGGTTTTTCACGGTGGTGCAGAATTTGAGCCTTACCCAAAGAATTATTCCCCAGTCGGTTCAGGGTAATGTGATCATTGTAATCTCGACCGAGGGTACTACAAACAGGGAAATTATCGACTGCGCCCTGGCAACACAGACAATTTATCTGGCGGCGCAGGCACTTGGCTACGGCTCCCAGATATATACCGGCCCCATTGCCGCGCTGAACAGGGAGCTTAAAGGCGATCTGGGGCTTCCCGCCAACCGTAACGCCGTAGCCGTTGTGCGCATAGGCAGGGTTACCGCCGGAACAGATGCGGTAAGCGCCGCCTCGCCGCGCAGAAGTGCCAGCGAAATGGTGACTTACAAGTAAGTAAAAGTTTTCGATAAAGTTATAATATCCGCTGGTTTTCCAGACAGCCTGCACGAGTCGTGCAGGCTGTCGGAATTTGTGTTATAATATAAAGCATAAATGCAAAACGAAACATTGGGTGTCAGCGGGATGCACTGTGCCGCCTGCGCCGCGCGGGTAGAGAAGGCAATTGGAAAACTTTCCGGCGTATCTTCTGCATCGGTAAACCTGGCTACAGAAAAAGTAACCGTTGCTTACGACCCGCAGGCGATAAAACTTTCCGCTATCCGCGAAGCTGTTGAAAATGCAGGCTATCAGACGATTGAGATAAAAAAAGCAGTCACTGACGATGAGAATTGGAAAAAAAAACAAAAAGAAATTAAAACACTGAAAACCAAAACCTTTATCGCCATTATTTTTGCACTGCCGCTTTTTTATATGACAATGGCTCCCATGCTGCCATTCAAGTGGCTTCCGTTTTGGACATCGATTCATCATGTTATGGAAAACTTCCCGCTAAAATTTGCGATAGTACAAATAATTTTAACGCTTCCCATTGTCATAGCTGGTTTTAAATTTTACACCGTTGGCTTTACGGCGCTAGTCCGCCGCAGCCCAAACATGGATTCTTTGATTGCTGTGGGAACTTCGTCGGCCATAATTTACAGTGCATATAACACATGGAAGATTGCCGGCGGTGATTTCGCCGCGGCAAACTTTCTTTATTATGAAACAGCCGGAGTAATTTTTGCTTTAATACTACTTGGAAAAACTCTCGAAGCTGTATCAAAGGGCAAAACCGGCGAAGCGATAAAAAAACTGATGGGGCTTGCGCCGAAAACTGCCATCATTATACAAGACGGTATTGAAAAAGAAATCCCGATTGATGAAGTGAAAACCGGCGATATTATCGTTGTGAAGCCGGGTGCGAAAATTCCCGTGGACGGTACGGTCGTGAATGGACACACCGCCATAGACGAATCCATGCTGACAGGCGAAAGTATGCCCGTGGACAAAAAGGCAGGCGACGTCGTATATGCCGCAACGATTAACACAACAGGGACAATACAATTCAGGGCGGATAAAGTCGGAGCTGATACTGCGCTGGCGCAGATCATTAAACTTGTCGAAGATGCCCAGGGCAGCAAGGCTCCCATAGCGGCATTGGGCGATAAAGTTTGCGGCGTGTTTGTTCCGGCCGTGTTTGTAATTGCGACAGTAGCCGGTATAGCGTGGTTCATGGCAAGCGGCAGTGCGGCATTTGCGCTTTCAATTTTTATTACTGTGCTTGTTATTTCCTGCCCCTGTGCCCTGGGTCTTGCAACGCCGACGGCAATTATGGTTGGCACGGGAAAAGGCGCGGAAAACGGCATATTGATAAAGGGCGGCGAGGCTCTGGAAATTACCCACAAGATCAACACGATAGTTTTTGACAAGACCGGGACTATAACCGAGGGCAAGCCGCGGGTTACTGATGTTATAGTAACTGGGGATTGGGGACCAGGGAATGGGGAAACTTTTTTTCTACAGCTAGCCGCATCCGCTGAAAAAGGTTCTGAGCATCCGCTGGGGCAGGCCATTGTGCAGGAAGCAGAAAAACGCGGCCTTGGCCTGCTTCCCGTAAATGATTTCAAAGCCATTCCCGGCCGGGGCGTCGAAGCGGTAATTGATACTACATCGTCAAGTGCTTCCCACCCCTCCCCAGTCACCATCCTCATTGGAAACAGAAAACTCATGATTGAACGGGGTGTTTCTCTTTCTGCATTGGACGCGCAGTCTGACAGACTGGCAGATGAGGGCAAAACGCCGATGTATGCCGCTCTTGACGGAAAACTTGCAGGGATTGCAGCAGTCGCCGATGTTGTAAAGGCAGGCAGCGGCAAAGCTATAGAACATCTGCACAAAATGGGAATTGAAGTAGTGATGATAACAGGCGACAACAAAAAAACCGCCGCCGCCATCGCAAAGCAGGTAGGGATTGATCATGTGCTGGCGGAGGTGCTTCCATCAGATAAATCCCATGAAATAAAAAAAATTAAAAATGAAGGTAAAAAGGTGGCAATGGTTGGAGACGGAATTAACGACGCCCCGGCGCTGGTACAGGCGGACATTGGCATCGCCATAGGCAGCGGCACAGATGTCGCAATGGAAAGCGCAGACATTGTATTGATGCGCTCCGATCTTATGGACGTACCAACGGCAATCAATTTGAGCAAACAGACAATCCGTACAATTAAACAAAATCTCTTTTGGGCATTTGCCTACAACACACTTGGCATTCCTGTCGCCGCAGGGCTTCTGTATCTTTTTGGAGGTCCCTTGATGAGCCCCATGTTTGCAGCAGCTGCAATGAGCCTAAGCTCCGTGTCGGTCGTGTCAAATGCCCTGCGGCTAAAAAGGTTTAAGGCGTAAGGCCGCCCCTACCTTTTATGATACTCCTGCAGCGAAAAAATATTCTTGTCTGAACTTTTCAGTTTTTCTTCGATGCCCTTAGCGCTTGCAAGCGCAGCCGTTAAAGTAGTCATGTACGGAATATTATATCTGATAGCCGATTTTCTTATGTAGGAACCATCGTCAGCACTGCGCTTGTTTCCGCCGGGCGTGTTTATTATCATGTCCAATTGACGGTTTATTATGGCGTCTTCAACGTTGGGGCGTCCTTCATGCAGTTTGTTGATCGCCTCGGCGCGTATACCGTTATCTGCAAGATACGAAAATGTCCCTCTCGTGGCAAAAATCCTGAACCCAAGTTTTTCCAGGCGCCTGGCAGTCTCAACCAAATCCTGACGGTCTTTTTTTGCAACCGAAATTAACACCGAGCCGGAAAGAGGCAGAATGGTCTTGCTGCCTTCCAGCGCTTTGTAGAACGCCAGCCCAAAGGAGTCGGCCAGTCCCAAAACTTCGCCCGTGGATCTCATTTCCGGGCCAAGAACAGGATCAACTTCGGGGAACATATTAAACGGAAGAACCACTTCTTTAACGCCGAAATATGGTATTTTCGGCGCTTTCATCGTTTCAAGATTGACGGCCTGCCCGGCATACTCCGCCATTATCAGCTTTGCAGCCAGGTTCGCCATATTAAGATTGCAAACCTTGGAAACAATCGGTACCGTTCTTGATGCGCGCGGATTGGCTTCCAAAACATACACTTTGCCGTTGTGTATGGCATATTGTATATTGATAAGTCCGACAACGCCCAGTTCACTGGCGATTCTACAAGTATAGTCACGTATTGTCTTCGTTTGTTCTTCGGTAATATTGACAGTGGGGATAACACAGGCTGAATCGCCTGAATGAATACCGGCGTACTCGATATGCTCCATTACTGCCGGCATAAAAGCGTTTTTCCCGTCAGCCAGAGCGTCCGCTTCACATTCAAGGGCGTTATTCAAAAAGCGGTCGATAAGGATCGGCGCTTCATCGCTGATATACCGGGCATTAATTTGAATATAATTTTTAAGCTGATAATCATCAAAGATAACTTCCATCGCACGGCCGCCCAAAACATAGGACGGGCGCACCATGACAGGATAGCCAATCCTTTCAGCGGCTACCACCGCTTCTTCATAGTTACACGCCATAGCGGATTCGGGCATGGGAATATCCAACTTCTCCATCATTTTTCTGAATAAATCCCTGTCCTCTGCAAGCGCGATAACTTCCGGCGTTGTCCCAAGAACAGGCACTCCCGCCCTTTTCATTTCCATCGCAATATTGAGCGGGGTTTGCCCGCCAAACTGGACGATAATGCCAAGGGGCTGTTCATGGCGGCAGATCGAAAGAACGTCTTCCACTGTCAACGGCTCGAAATAAAGTTTATTGGAAGTGTCGTAGTCCGTGGAAACCGTTTCGGGATTGCAGTTGATCATTATTGTCTCGAAACCAAGCTCACGAAGGGCAAAGGCTGTATGAACGCAGCAATAATCAAATTCGATTCCCTGTCCGATTCTGTTGGGGCCGCCTCCAAGGATAATAACTTTTTTGTTGTTTGCCACAGCCGGCTTGGGTTTAAGCCCCTGTTTCTCCCTGGAAGAAGCCAGTTCGCCGCCAAGTTTTCCAAGACCGTTATATGTAGAGTAATAATACTCGGCATCCGCTCCGCTGACGGGGACGACATCCCACTCCATGTTAATGCCTGCAACCTTTCTGTGCAGCCTGATATATTCTTCCGGCACTTCGAGAAGCTGTGCCAGGTATTTGTCGGCAAAGCCGTCCTTCTTTGCCCTTACCAGGAGATCATCGGGCAACACCCTTTTTTTGTATGTCAAAATTTCACTTTCCAGATTAACGAGCTCTTTTATCTGTTCCAGAAAATATTTTTTTATTTTACTCGCATTATTTATTGCATCGATGCTTACGCCTTTACGCAAAGCCTCGTAAATGGCGAAATAACGTTCACTGTTAGGAACAGCAATTCTTTCCAGCAGGGCATCAACACTCATTTTGTTAAAGTTACCCGCAAAGCCAAGACCACTCCTGCCGATTTCCAGGGAGCGTATCGCTTTTTGAAAAGTCTCCTTAAAGGTACGCCCTATGCTCATTACTTCGCCGACCGCTCTCATCTGCGTTCCAAGTTTGTCTTCGATGCCGGGGAATTTTTCAAAGGCCCATCTGGCAAACTTTAAAACTATATAATCACCATAAGGAACATACTTATCCATTGTTCCTTCTTTCCAGTAGGGGATCTCGTCCAGAGTAAGCCCGGCCGCCAAAAGCGCAGACACGTACGCGATTGGAAAACCCGTGGCCTTGGAGGCAAGGGCGGAGGAACGCGATGTTCTTGGGTTAATTTCGATAACAACAATTCTTCCGGAAACAGGATCATGGGCAAGCTGCACATTTGTTCCCCCGATAACGCCGATTTCAGAAACAATCTTAAACGCAGTATTTTTCAGCCGTTCCTGTAAATCTTCGCTGATTGTAAGCATCGGCGCGGAACAAAAGGAGTCCCCGGTATGAACCCCCATGGGATCAATATTTTCGATCATGCAAATGGCGATCATTTTGTTTTTAGCGTCTCTTACAACCTCGACTTCAAGCTCTTCCCAGCCAAGAACACTTTCTTCAACCAAAATTTGCCCTATAAGCGAGGCCTGTATTCCCCTGTTTGCAATTACCTGCAGTTCTTCCTGGTTGTAGGCAATGCCGCCTCCGGTCCCGCCCATTGTATATGCAGGCCGGATTACCACAGGGTAGCCAAGCTTGGTAGCAACCTCCACTGCCTGCTCAACTGACAGAGCCTCATAACTTCCGGGCATTTGGACGCCAATCTTATCCATGGTTTTTTTGAACTCAATACGATCTTCCCCGCGTTCAATCGCATCAAGATTTATTCCAATTACTTTTACATTGTATTTATCCAGAACTCCGGCCTTTTGGAGTTCCAGGCTCATGTTAAGACCGGTCTGCCCGCCCAGATTGGGAAGAAGCGCGTCGGGCCTTTCCTTATCAATAATTTCCGTAAGTCTCGCCAAATTAAGCGGCTCTATGTAAGTTACATCTGCCGTAACCGGGTCCGTCATAATGGTGGCAGGATTGGAGTTTACCAGAATGATTTTGTAACCCAAACTTCTTAGCGCCTTGCAGGCCTGTGTTCCCGAATAGTCGAACTCGCAAGCCTGTCCGATAATTATCGGGCCGGAGCCGATGATCATAACACTGTTGATGTCAGTTCTCTTTGGCATTTATATACTCCCTGTATTGGGTTCAGTCTAATATATATTCCGCTGTGAAAAAAGGGGGGGATATTAAATGCCTATGTATATTATTTATGAAAAAATCCGCTGACTGCCGCCGTCTTCGATGCCTTTTTTTAACACGGCAACAGCCTGGTCATAATATTCACGTAATTGATACGGGTTTTCGAAGCTGCTGCTTATTCCCACAAAGAGGTTATTATGCATAAAAGGGTTATCGTCCTTATCAAAAAAAATTTCCTCATGAAAACCATTATGTTTTGAACTCATAATCATTACCATATAATCAGAATAAACCGCGTATTTAAATAACGGGTACTTTTTCAATAACAAATTTTTGTAATATATGAGCCTGTCTTGTTTACTGCCTTCGGCTGCCGGTTTTTCATACACTATGTCCACAACCGCCGCAAAAAGATAATCTTCAAACCCCTCAACAACAATTTGCACATGAGGGTTGTATATCAGGGGATCCTTGATAATCCCTTCGAGCAGCTTGATAATAATTGACTCATGGTATGCTCTTCCGGATGCGGCATAATACTCGTCATCACGTATTTCCATTGTAAATTTGTCTACAAGCTCTTCAAAGGCGGCCATCTCTTCTTCCTCAAAGGGAATGCCGCCGCCAACCATCACCAGATTTGCAACCTTGATATTCTCTATGTTATAAATATTTCCCAATACTCTGTCATGTTTTAATAAACTGCTTTTCAAAATTACCAGTTTATTCGCATTTGCGACAAGTTCTGTAAAACACTCTTTCGCGAAAAACTCCTGGGTCTTCATGCTGAATGTCCCGGTTGCTATAAGTTCATTCCAGATAGGATCATCGGTGGCAGCATCAGTATACGCTTTCAAATCATAATTTGTATCGAACATGGCTATGGGATTGTTAAAAACTATTTTGGAGGCGTCCAGTAAGTATTGAATGCCTTTTCCATTCTCTAAAGCCCTTACCCGCTCCAGCTTATTCACAATAACAACCTCCTTTTTACACTGTATTATATATCCTGGTAAGAGATAAAACAACAACTAAATTTTAGATAACTATCACTTGCTAGTACAAATTTTAATAGAAATATTGCAAAGTGATATACACTGCATTAGTATTAAGAATAAGACCAACTGGAAAACAAGAGGTTATTATGTGGGTTATATTTGCGCTATTATCGGCTTTTTTTGCCGCGTTGACATCAATACTGGCAAAAATCGGCATTCAGAACATAAACTCAAATTTGGCAACGGCAATTCGCACCATTGTTGTTTTAATTATGTCCTGGGCCATTGTATTCATTACAGGAAAGCATACTGAATTTTCCGGCATTGGACAGAAAAACATAGTTTTTTTGGTATTATCAGGAATAACAACAGGATTGTCGTGGCTTTTTTATTTCAGGGCGCTGCAAATCGGCGAGGCATCAAAAGTAATCCCCATAGATAAATTCAGCCTGGTTATCGGAATGGTGATGGCATTTGTTGTGTTAAAAGAGGCAGTTACAATAAAAACAGTTATTGGGGGAGTATTAATTACAATGGGCACTTTTGTGCTGATTTTCTAACTAATAATACCATCAAAACGCCGGCAGCGCTGTAACACACTCTGCCCAAAATGAAAGAGGCCGGCAATGTAAACGCGGGCTCGCCATAAAGCCCCGTAGGCAATGTAAGCGGATGTGAGGTAAAAAAATTGCCTCCGTACAGATCGAAAAAAGGCGGCAGCGGCAGAAAGCCAGGTAAAAGAAATGCGATCATCAAAACATACAGGAAATTATACTGTATTCCGCCCAGCAGCAAACCGGCTCCAATGACAAACAGAAAACACGGAATTATTGTTATCGCAATGGGAATGATAAAATCTCCAAAATGATAAAAACGAAACAGAACAGCAAGAAATACCATACCCATCAGAATGACAAATAACGTTATTACAAAAAAGCCTGCCGCTATGCTTGCGTATTTAACAAAATTGAACTTAAAAGGATCGACGGGTGTGGCGAAAGTAAGCTGCCTGACCTGTTTTTCATGGTTTGAGTATATAAAGGTAATAAAAAACAGCAGGGTGAGTATCAACAATGGCAGTATCTTTGCAAGATAGGCGCTAAAACTCCAGGGCGAAAAGGGAGCGGTAAAGGCAACCCCAAGGATTATTTCCCTGCTCAGTGTCATATAGCTGTACAAGCCGGTTATTATTAAAAGAGCTAAAAACAATCTGTTAAACATTAACCTTTTAAGTTCATACCAAAAAATTCTGTGCATTAAAGCAGCTCCTCCATGGATAAACCGCAGGCTGCCAAAAATTCCTGGAATGTCAGATTTTCGTAATTGTTTGATTGCGCCAGAGTAAATAATATCTTATCCATTGCTTCATCGCCGCCTGCAAGCTGTGCAGCTCTATGTATCAACAAGGGCATATAGTTATATTTTAAGACGCCCCTTTCACTTACACTGATAATATCCCTGAAACGCTGCGGCAATATTTCGAGATATTCAGGGCGGCGGCGGTAGAAATTGCGGTTCATTTCTTCAACAGACTGCTTCCATTTATCAACATAGTTTGCCTGCACGTATTCTTCGCCGTATTTTTCCTTGTACAATCGATAGGTTGAATAAACGGTAATCCCCTCCGATGTCCAGGCGGGAAAATCATCAAAATCGTCCCAAATCACCCGGTTAAGCCCCCACCACTGATGAATGATTTCATGGGCAAGAATTTCCATGCCTGTAGCGCCCTTCCAGGGATCGGTCAGCGAATAAATGGAAAAGGTAGTTTCACTCATGTCGCTTAAGCCCTGTACCGCACCGCCGCCAAAGTTATATGCCGATGTCATAATGAGCCTTAGATAATTGTCCTGCAAAAAATGCAGGGGCCCGAAACGTTCGATGCAAAAATTAAAAACATCGGCAAGAACTTCATCTATGCCATGCTCTTCCAAAAGACTGTGAAAGTTTCTGTGATAAAAAAACTCCACGGTCATTGAACCTGCCGTTGATCCTGTTACATCAACTATTCTGCTAACATAGTCCGCTGCGAAAAATTCGATGTAATCGACCTTGGGGTGGGTAATTACCCATGTTTTGGTACCGTCACCATTATCGACACCGTCAATAACAGTTGGGATCAAACTCGAAGGCAGGGGAATAAAATTGCCAGGTAAAACAACACGGACTTCTGTTTTTGTTTCTTTTAAACGCATATCAGGAATGAGCGAACTCACCCGAAGTTCAACATTATGCCGGCTGATTTCCACGCCTAAAAAGCCCAATTTTGACGCTCCCCAGAGCATGGGATAACCGCCATATTCTATTTTTAACTCTTTTGTTCCTTCCGGGATATCAATCTCAATAATTTTTGTATAAAACTGATCATTGGCCAAATCGGTGGATCCAATAGATATGCCGTCAGCCGTCATGCTGTAAATACTATACCCGCAATTAATATTCATTCTTTTTATGCCGTAAGCGCAATCTTCGCCGATAATATACCTTATTTCACCATACAGTGTTCCCATGTTAAAATCCGGTATTACATGAGCAGTTGCGGATAATACATTTAACCCTGAGTTTATTTCATGAACAGAATCAATCCCGCTCCAGTCTATTTCCAGCGGGGCTTTGTTAAAAAACGGCTGATTGCGGTAATGGTTTATGCTAAACAGCAGCAACAACGCCCCCAATAATGGGACATACCATTTTTTACTGTTGTAAACAAGAGAACCAAAAATGCCTTTTTCGTACCTTCTTGTGCATAACAGGGATATGATCCATGAGCCAGTTAAAAACAAAAGCCAGAACAACCGGTTGTACAGTCCCATTCTAATCGGCCTTATATTGCCAAATCCATCAGAAAACACCGGAATATTGGTAATAACCCAGGTTAACAAAATATCGCCGGTTGAAAAAAAATAAAAACTTGCCAGTACGCAGGCTGCCGCCATTATAAAGGAAATATCCGCCCGTCTAAATATCTGATGAAAGATAGCCGCAAACAAACTACCAAAACACATGGCGGGTATCATAAAAAGAGAATATGCTGATACATACAATACAGGATCGGCAAAAGATTCCATTTTTATCATGGTGTATGGAAAATAGGCAAGGATTGTTATAAGGCCGGTAAATAATGCAACAGAAAAGACGGCGATCATTTTTGCAATATGCAGCGTAACAGGAGATATTATTGTATCTGTCAGGGCGGAAACCCTGTACTTGTTTACCCTGTCCAGTTCCAGCAGAGTGAATAAGGCAAAGAGAAGCGCAGAGCCAACAGCGCCTGTAAGCAGCGGATTGATAATTAATTGCGTACCGGCTGTTTCTACTTCGTTCATCTTGAAAATTGTAAGGCCGAATACGGGAGAGAAGATTGTAAGCGCCACAAAGAGCCATGTATGCTTCGCTCTGAAGATTCTGTTTATTTCTACACGCGCTAACGAAAGAAAATTCATTGTTGGGCGCCGTTCTCGATGAGATGCAAATAACCATCTTCCAGCGACGGATCTTTATTGCCGCCATGTTCCGCCGCCGCCTTAATTAACTCTTCCGGCCTGCCATCGAACAAAATTTTTCCGTGGTTTATAACAATAATCCTGCCGCACACCGCCTGAACATCTTCGATAATATGCGTTGAAAGCAGAACAATTTTATCAATATTGCTTTTGGCGCTTTGCGAAAACAAATTGCGGAACTTTCTTCTTTCCTCCGGATCCAGTCCGACGGTGGGTTCATCAAGAATAAGCAGCGCCGGATCGCCTAACAGCGCCTGGGCTATGCCGACACGCTGCCTTTGCCCGCCGGACAGGGTTCTGATTTTAGCCCTCTTCATTTCGCCAAGATTGGTCTCTTGAATTACCTTTGTTATCTGTTCTTTTTTATTTGTTATTTGCTTTAAAGCCGCCATATAATCAAGAAACTGCCAGACAGTCAGCTCGTCGTACAGGCCAAAGGCCTGGGGCAGATAACCCAACATGCTTTTGAGGCGCTTTTCCTTCGATTGCATGGGTTCGCCATCAAGCAATAATTTGCCGGAAGTGGGCAGAAGGGCAGCGACCAGCAGCTTCATCAGGGTGCTCTTTCCGGCGCCGTTTGGCCCAACCAGCCCTATCATAGCCGGACTGGTAATTTCGATTGATACATCGTCCAGCGCTTTTTTCCCCGTGTTATAAGTTTTTGTAATATGCTGTACGGAAATATTCATAAAAATAACCCTAATTACAGGAATCATATCTTTATTATGGCAGCATTACAATCACTGAATATTGTTCACAAAAAGCTCTTCACAGTTTCTGTATACTATGCGACAATATAGACGGAGGTAAATCATGATTAAGTCTTATACAGCATTCACCAGCGAAATTGATGATGCGGAAACAGCCGTATCGGAAATACTTGCACAGCTTAAGCCAAAAGAAAACTGCTTAAACAGTACCGTGGCTGTTGTTACCTGTTACTATGAATTTGCCACAAACGGCATAATAGCAGAGCTTTACAAAAAACTTAATTTCCCCATCATCGGCACCACAACCACTGCGATCTCTACAAACCGTGGCGCCGGTCAGCTGGAAATGGCGATTTTAATGATCACCTCCGACGACGCTGTTTTTACCGCTGCCTGCTCGCCGTCCATAAAAGACAACCTGGAAGCGCCTTTTGCCGAGATGTACAAAAACGCCCTGGCAGGTCATTCTGAAAAACCGAAATTAATAATAAGCGCGGCACCGCTTATGCTAAATTTTGCGGGAGACCACTATGTCGATGCATTAAACAAAGTATCCGGCGGGGTTCCGAATTTCGGCACTCTTGCCATAGACGATACCCCGGATTATGAGCACAGCTTCAGCATATTCAACGACAAGGTTGAAAAGAATATATACGGCATCATCGCGGCAAGCGGGAACATCAACCCTAAATTTATTTATGCGTCATTTTCTCCTGAGTACATTCTTGCGCAAACGGCGATGATCACCAAATCGGAAGGGAATCTGCTAAAAGAAGTAAACGGCTTTCCCATTATTGAATACATGGAGACCCTGGGTCTGGCCAATGGCGGCAAAATCAGCGATGTACTCCATTCGGTTCCGTTTATTCTAGATTACACAGGCGAGGGTATTCCCGTCTCCAGGGTATTGCTGTCCTGGAGCAAAGACGGATACGGGATATGCGGGGGCCTAATGCCCGAAGGAACAAAATTCAGCCTTGGAACCTGGGACAAAGACGACGTGGTTAACACCACGGTGCGCACAATTAAAAGCATATTAGCTGAAAAAGGGATAAGTACGCTCCTGTTGTACTCATGCCTGGCCCGCAGCTACGCCCTTGGTACGGATATTTCGGCAGAAACGGAAAAAGTGAATGAGAACATCGGCGACAAAGTGCCGTTTATTTTTGCATATTCCGGAGGGGAAATTTGCCCGTTACACGACGCGGCTAACACTAACAGTTTTCATAATAATACTGTTATTGCCTGCGCGTTTTGAATTAGGCGGAGATAATTGCAAAAAGGGGCAGCAAAAATGGGCAGACAAGGTAATTTGGCCGAAAAAGAAGATTTGCTGAAGGAAATAAACCGGCTCAGTCTTGAAAATAAAAAGTTAAACCGGCAGCTTGCAATGGCAAATAACACGATGGAAAAATTCCGGAATGTTTCCAATGCCAAGGCCAACCTAAGCGCGGTAATTGCCGCCGAAAAAACCAAACAAGACAAACACATTCAGGTTATTATAGACAATACGCCGATTCCCATTGTTCTTTTCAGCAGTGACGCCGTATTTATACTGTCTACCCAGTCATTCCTGGAACTGGCCGGTATAGAGAATGCCGGCTTCCTTAGAGACAAATCTTTCCGGCAGATATTTTCTGCATTTTCAAACGAAGAATGGATTATTCGCATGGAAGGAATGTTCTGCGCTGCGTTGAAAACCAATACAATTCAGTCGTCAAACGAAAAAATCGATATTGACAGGTCGGGAAAGGCACGTGACTATGCCGTAAATATCGTACCGTTTTCTTACGGAAAAAAAGACTGCGACGGCATTCTTGTTATCATGAATGACCTAACCGACATTATTAACGCAAGGGATCAGGCCGATGCCGCAAATAAGGCTAAATCTGACTTTTTAGCGACAATGTCGCACGAAATCAGAACGCCCATGAACGCGATCATCGGCATGACAGACATGCTGAAAAAAACCGAGCTCAACGAGCAGCAAATATTTATATCAAGCAATATCAATAAATCATCAAAGGCTTTACTTGCTCTTGTAAACGATATTCTGGACTTTTCTAAAATTGAAGCAGGAAAATTCGAACTCTCAAATGAATGTTTTGATCTTGGGCAAATGATAGAGCATATCAAGTCGATTTTTAATGTCTTGTTTGCCCAAAAGGAACTGGATTTTCGTGTCCATGTTGATCCGAAAGTTCCCAAAGTGATTTTTTCTGATGAAGACAGAATGAAGCAGGTTATTATGAATCTATTGTCTAACTCATTAAAATACACGAAAGAAGGGTTCGTCGCATTAAATGTAAACTGCCCCAGTGCCGACTGGCTTCGGTTCGACGTTGAGGATACAGGCATTGGAATCAAGGAAGAAGATATAGAAAGAATTTTTACGCCTTTCAAACAGTTCGACAAAGTTGCCAACAAGAACATCGTGGGAACCGGACTCGGGCTTTCAATCACGCACCGTGTATGCAAGATCATGAACGGCAGTTTGGAAGTCAAAAGCACATACGGAAAAGGCTCTGTTTTTTCAGCCATATTTCCTGTGGTCGAAGGAGACCTCTCCGGCATCAAAAACAGCGGGTATGAGTTTATTCAATTTACTTCTCCGTGCGCTTCGGCATTGATCGTTGATGATATTGAGATAAATTTACTGGTTGCCGGAGCAATGCTTGAAGAATACGGCATAACAGTTGCTTCAGTAACAAGCGGGCATGGAGCGATCGAGTCTGCAAAGCAAACGGAGTTTGACATCGTTTTTATGGATCACATGATGCCCGGAATAGACGGTATCGAAACAACACTGGAGCTAAGAAAACTGGGCGGTCACTGGGCGGACGTGCCAATAATTGCCCTGACGGCGAACGCTACAGTCGAAGCGCAGGAAATGTTTTTAAGCAGCGGCATAAATGACTTTCTTGCAAAACCCATAGACGCGCAACTTATGAATATGTGCCTTTACAAATGGCTCCCAAAAAGCAAAATTATTAAAAAATAGACACGTATACCAGAGTCTGATTTACAAGCTGGTAGGCAATCTCGCCAAATGTAATCGGGCCGGTAAACGCTTCTATTTTTTTATTCTCAAGTTCGCCATAAAGAAAATTCAGAACACAGTTGCAGGAAAACACGGCCGATGAATGGCTGTGTTTGGCAATGCTTTTGTTGAACAAACTTTCATAATTCCATACTGCTTTCGCAATCCGGTATTTAATTCCCCTGAACACAGGCGCGTAGAAATTTACGACTCCG
Source organism: Treponema sp. (assembly GCA_009777535.1). Taxonomy (GTDB): domain Bacteria; phylum Spirochaetota; class Spirochaetia; order Treponematales; family Breznakiellaceae; genus WQXQ01. The sequence goes on along the minus strand of WRLP01000009.1, from coordinate 48,000 downwards.
TTCTCAATGGATTTAAAAGAAATGTTAACGCCGTTTCCCGAATAGTCTCCGACAATCGGAAGTTTGGTGTCTATGGCGTTTTCCTTAATATAGTCGGCCAGTAATACCTCATTGCCGTCTACACGGCATTTTTTTACCGAGAACCCATCTTCCATAAATTCCATTACCGGCGAAGTGTCGTTCTGTTTAAAAATATTGATGATATTGACAGATACGGTCTTTTCTGCCGGTGTTTGTATGTGCAGCGCCACCGCTTTGTCTGTAAACACCTTCTGCGAGCTCCCGTTTACAGCTATCGGTGTCTGACCCGGAACATTCAAATTTAAGCCGGAAATCCAGCCGACAATATTGCGCAAAAACATTTTTTCATATCCTGCGGCTTTGTATGCGTACTCCTTATGCACGTCGCTGTCAAACGGTATAATCAGAATGGAAAAGCCGTTGTCAAAAGAGTCCTTCGTTATTTGGCTTATATCCTCCACACTGTATGATTTAATAACAAAATCTTTATAGGAAAATTCTGTAACAAACAACAAGTTTCCGGAAACTTTACCGCCGTCTTTTGTCATAAAATATTCAGTAGAACCGCCAATCCATCTCCCCCTCGGCAGCTTTTTAAGCAGCGCCTCGGTTCCGGCTATATGGAGCAACTTCCCGTCTTCAATTAGTTTTGATGTTTCTTCAAATGATATTAACATATCCTTACCTCTTTTATAAACTTTCTATTATGGCATAGTCCTCTGCCATAACCGCCTGGTTTTTGCCGAGAAACGCATTTATCTCCCCGGCGCTGCTTTCAACCGTAACCTGCGACGGGTCTTTCGCATAACGCTCTCTCAAAAACGTCAACAGCATGGAAAACGCAAACTGTTCAAATTTTTGATCGCCCTTTAACAATTTTTCTGTTTGTTCAAGCGTAACTTTCATAAAAAATTACCTCCTTTAGAACCGTGTTTTAACAGTATATCATATATATTCTCATAATTATAAGCAGTCATAAGGAGCCAAAGCCCCTTTAAGCAGTTCAAAATGATTTTTTTTGTAAAGAATTAAGCCGTCGTTCTTCATTTTTGACAGCTCCGCCGACATTGCGCTGCGCTCCACCGAAAGATAGTCGGCAAGTTCTTCGCGGTTAAATGGTATGCTGAATGAATTTTTCGCGGCAAGATGAGCCTGTTCGGACAGATACGTCAACAGCTTTTCGCGGGTGGTTGGCTGTGTGATACATTCCAGCTTTTGTATCAATGCAATATTTTTCTCCGCCAGCAGCAATATCAAATTTTTAATCAGGGCCGTATGATAAGCGCAGGCCGACTGACAGGATCTGATAATCCGCCCGCTGTTTACAAACAAAACTTCCGTATCTTCAGCGGCCATAACGCTGACGGGAATTTCCTCTGTTCCCGCACAGGCAAAGGCTTCGCCAAACAATCCGCCGCCTTCCAGGCGCGCTACAATTTTCCGCTTTCCCCAAAAATCTTCCCGCAAAACATGAACCGCGCCGCTTAACACAATGCCAATGGATTCTATTTTATCTCCTGCATCAAATATAAAACTGTTTTTCTTAAAGCGCCTTTGCCTGGCGGACAGGCAGTCTAGAAGGGCTCTAATGTCCGATTCATCAATTCCGGCAAAGAGAATGCAATTATCCGGATATTTTTTTTTCATTTTTTCCCCTTTTGTTGGAAATACAACCGAATTATCACTATCAGTATTATATATTTTTGATAACAAAAGCAACACGAGGAGGTATCGAAATGGTACGCAAGATAATTAAAATTGATGAAGACAAATGCAACGGCTGCGGCCTTTGCGCCAACGCCTGCCACGAGGGCGCTATCGCCATGGTGAACGGCAAGGCAAAGCTCATACGGGACGACTATTGCGACGGGCTGGGAAATTGTCTGCCTGTCTGCGCTACGGGGGCGATCACCTTTGAGGAACGCGAGGCCGCAGCGTTCGATGAAGAGGCGGTCAAGGCACACATGGAACAAAAGGAAAAAGCAGAGCCGCTCGCCTGCGGCTGCCCGGGCACAAATGCAAAGGCGTTGAAGCGCCCCGAAGCTGCGGGGGGAGCGGCACCGGCTCCGGCAGCAAATCAGGTAAGCGAACTGCGGCAATGGCCCGTGCAGATCAAGCTCGTGCCGGTAAAGGCTCCCTATTTCGAGAACGCCCACCTGCTGATTGCCGCAGACTGCGCCGCCTATGCCTATGCGGGCTTCCACGAAAAATTCATGAAAAACAAGATTACGATAATCGGCTGTCCAAAACTGGACGATGTCGATTACAGTGAAAAGCTCACGGAAATTATTACCGTAAATAATATCAAATCGGTAGCGGTTGTGCGCATGGAAGTTCCCTGCTGCGGCGGGATTGAACATGCTGTAACCACGGCAATAAAAAAATCGGGCAAATTCCTGCCCTGGCAGGTCATCACCCTGACCACAAACGGAGGAATATTGGAAGGTTAATGGATTACTGCCGGCTTGCGCTTGCTTCAGCCAATGATATTCAAATGCTCTAGCAATATTTTTATTCCGATTAACACGAGAATAACGCCGCCGGCAAGTTCCGCCTTCGAGCTGAACTTTGATCCAAATACACTGCCTGTTTTTACACCCAATATTGAAATTACAAGCGTGGTTATGCCGATGAAAAACGCCGCCGGAATAATACTGACCCGTAAAAAAGCAAGCGATATGCCGACGGCCAACGCATCAATGCTTGTAGCAAGGGCAAGGGGAAGCATTTGAGCCGGCTTTAATGATGCTTCCCTGCAGCCGCAATTCTCTCCGTTTTCTCTTTTAAGGCTTCCGATAATCATTTTGCCTCCAAGAAAACACAGTAATGCAAACGCAATCCAGTGATCGTATGCAACTATTCTTACGGCAAACAGTGTCGCAGCCTTAAACCCAATCAATGGCATAACAGCCTGAAAAACTCCAAAGTACAATCCGACAATAAGTGATTTTCTTTTTGAATATTTTTCCATGTTCAGTCCAAGACAGATTGATACGGCAAAAGCATCCATCGAGAGACCAACCGCAAGCAGAAACAATTCTATAAGATTCATCAGATCCCCATAAACCCGTTATTCATTTATAATAACAGCACCCGCCGGCACCAGGCAAGGACTCGACAGACTTCCCAATAATCGTATAGGGTAGGAAAATGCAGATAAACCGCTTGCTGGAAATCGTTTATGTTTTACTGGAACAAAAGGCAGTTACTGCAAAACAATTATCCGAAATGTTTGAGGTGTCTCAACGAACAATCTACAGAGACATAGACATCCTAAGCCTGGCGGGGATTCCTGTGTACTCGGAAAAAGGCAGGGGCGGGGGCATCTTGCTGCTGCCGGAATTTGTTCTGAATAAATCCATCCTGAGCGAAGGGGAGCAGAATGAAATTTTATCTGCTTTACAGGCTGTTTCCGGTGTAATGCCATCAGAGCCGGCCCAGGTATTAAAAAAATTATCCGGCCTGTTTAAAAAAGGCGTAACAGATTGGCTTCAGGTGGATTTTTCTGATTGGAGTTTTGCTGACAGCGATTTTTTTCATGACCTAAAGAAAGCTATCCTGGAACGGCGCATTGCTGAATTCGATTATTACGGTTCCAGCGGTAAAAAAACCCGCCGCCGGATTGAGCCTGTTCAATTGTGGTTCAAGTCAAAAGCGTGGTATATCAACGGATTCTGCCTTAGCCGGAAGGACATGAGATTATTTAAGCTGACGCGGGTCAGAAATTTGCGAATAACGAATAAGCTTTTTTCCCTTCGCGATCCGTCAGTAACCCGTTCAAAGCCTGCTTCAGAACCGCAAAAACACGGTATATTACTCAAACTAAAATTTGACCCGGGAATGGCTCACCGGGTGTATGATGAGTTTGATGACAAAATGATAAAAAAACGGCCGGACGGCAGCTTTATAGTGCAGGTAACATGGCCGGAAGATCACTGGTTGTATGGGTTTTTACTGTCTTTTGGAGAATATGTTGAAGTTTTGGAGCCGGAACGAATTAAAAAAATAATTAAAAATAAAGCAGAAAAAATTTTTAAAAAATATATATAATATGACATACCGTTGTCATATTATAAAATGTATAATTTCTTTAATACGATTCCTTATCTGCATAAGGAACAACAAAGGAGTTATAAAATGGAAAAATTGATTGCCTATTGCGGGCTGGATTGCGCCGAATGCGCTGCATACAAGGCAACGCAAAACAATGATCAGGCATTGAGGGAAAAAACCGCCGCAGAATGGTCTCAGGCACACGGTTTCAACTTTACGCCTGATATGATTAACTGCACTTCATGCAGGGGAACCGGAGTAAAGATAGGGCATTGTACGGCATGTGAAATACGCAAATGCGCTTCAGAAAAAAATCTGATAAATTGCGGTACCTGCGGCGACTACAAAACATGCAAAACCATCAATGATTTTATTTCACAGGTTCCCGGTGTAGCAAATAATCTGATACAAAGCTAGTACCAGTTCCCCGCCGCAGGCCGGCGGGGAAGATTCCGTTTCACATTTTTATAACCACACTCCGCCGGCTCGGCATGAAGATTAACCACTAGCGCTTCTACTTCTTTTATTTTATTATGAATAAAGTACATCTTTGCAAAAAACATCAATCAGCAGAAACAGAAGGAGAAGCCATCAATGGCTGTGAGTACATTTAGGCGCGGCTTGAAACTTTCCGGAAGGAAGCACGCCACGGAAGGGAAGCCGGTCGAATTAATTCCGGCGCCCAGGCAGGTAACAATTCCAATAAATCAACATTTTGGAGCTCCAAATAAACCGCTTGTAAGCATTGGCGACAAGGTTATTCGCGGGCAAAAAATTGCCGATGCGGCGGCGCCGGGTCCAATGACAGTGCCGGTTCATGCTTCAATCAGCGGAATCGTTAAGAAAATCGAGCCCAGGACCCAGTCAAATAATACCGACGGCCTGTGCATAATTATCGAAGCTTCGCAGGAAGAAAGTTCCGCAGAACAGGAAATTTTACTTCCGCCCCTGGATATTTCCACCTGTACAAGGGAAGAAGCTCTTGCGCGAATTAGGGAAGCCGGCATACTTGGCATGGGGGGAGCGGGATTTCCGAGCCACATTAAACTTTCGCCGCCTTCCGACAAGCCCATCGACTTGATCATTGCCGACGGTGCTGAATGTGAGCCCTACCTTACCACCGACGAAGCTGCCATGACCGAAAAGCCTCACATGCTTATAAAGGGACTGGCGATTGTAATGAAGATAACTGGCGTCGGAAAAGCAATTATCGGAATGGAAGATAACAAAAAAAACCTTATCCCCATGATTGAACGGGAAATAAGGGTTGCCGATATGAGCGGCAGTATTTCCATCGGTCTTTGTAAAACGCTTTATCCGCAGGGCGGCGAAAAAATGCTGATAACAGCCCTTACCGGCAGGGAAGTTCCCTCAGGCGGGCTGCCGATGGATGCAGGGTGCATTGTTCAAAATGTAGGAACCCTTATTGCCATTGCCGAAGCATTTGTCCTTGGCAAGCCCCTGATTGATCGCGATCTGACCGTTAGCGGCGGCGCCTGTAAAACTCCGAAAAATATCCGCGCTCCCATCGGAACTTTACTGAAAGATGCGCCGGTTGAATTTATGGATATTGATACTGATAAACTTGCCAAGATAATTTTTGGCGGCCCAATGATGGGCAGCGCTGTTCCATCACTGGAAATACCCATTCAAAAAAATACCTCCGGCATTATTCTGATGACAAAGAAAGAAACCATTGCCGAGCTGGAGGGGCCCTGTATCCGCTGCAGCCGCTGTATTCGTAACTGCGCCTGCCGCCTTTCGCCCGTGATAATGAGCAACAGCATAGAAACAGGCGATTTGGATTACGCTGTTAAGGCGGGATTAATGGATTGCATAGAATGTGGAAGCTGCACCTATGTATGCCCTGCAAGAATTAAACTGGTTCAAAGATTCCGCACCGGCAAACAAAAGATAAAAATGAGGCAGGCCGCAACACTGGCTAAAGGAGTGAAAAATGTCTGACGCCTCAACTGAAAAAAAAGGCGACGCGCCTGTAATGCTGCTTCAGTCCAGCCCGCACATCGCCTCGCCGTGGAATTCCGCAGCGCTGATGCGGAATATGCTTATCGCTCTGGCGCCTGTCGCCATTTTTGGAATTGTAACATTCGGCTTTCCCGCACTGCTGAATATACTTGTTTCAGTTACAGCCGCCATTGCTGGGGAAAGTCTTTTCAGGGTGATTACCAAACAGCAGGTGCGGGCTAAAGATCTTTCGGCGGGTGTTACCGGTCTGCTGCTGGCGCTGATTATTCCGCCGGCTACTCCGCTGTGGATGACAGCCCTTGGAGCAGTGTTCGCCGTAATCGCTGCAAAAGAATTTTTCGGCGGCCTTGGCGCAAATGTGTTTAACCCCGCCTTAATCGGAAGGGCTTTTCTCCTGATGAGTTTTCCCTCCGCCCTTACCTCCTGGCCGGCGCCGAGTCGTTTTTTCGCTGTTGATGCCGCCACGGGTGCAACTCCCCTGGGGCTTGCAAAAATGGGGGCCGATGCGGCCGGCATTGGCAGGGCGTTAGTTGAAGCTGGACTTTCATCTTCTGACTCATATTGGGCAACCATGAAAACACTTTTCTTCGGATTCCACGGCGGCAGCATGGGCGAGACCTCAATATTTTTGATCTTTGCCGCCTGCATTTTCCTGTTGATTACCAAAACAATTGACTGGCGCGCTCCAATCAGCATGATCATCTCAGGCTCTGTGCTTTCTTTACTTCTGGGAATGGATCCCCTGTTCAGCGTTCTTTCCGGCGGCTTTGTATTCGGCGCTGTTTTTATGGCAACGGATTATGTAACATCTCCGGTTACAGCGAAGGGAAAGGTTATTTTTGGAATTGGCGCCGGAATAGTTACAATGCTTATCCGCAAATGGGGAACATATCCGGAGGGAGTAACTTACGCAATTCTGATAATGAATGCCGCCGTACCCTTCCTGAACAAACTGCTTCCGAAAAAATACGGTTTTGTGCCAAAGAAAAAACCTGCGGCTGCGGCGAATGGGAACAAGGAGGCCGCAAAATGAAAGATAAATCCGGTTTATTGGGAATGATGAAACTTGGAATTATTCTGGCCATATTCGCCGCCGCGGCATGTATAATGCTGGCCTTTGTTTACACCGGCACGTCCACAATTATTGCCCACAGGCAACAGGCGGATCTGGATGCGGCATTAAGGGAACTTTTTTCCGATGCGGACGATTTCGTATTGGTATACGATATTCAAAGCCCGGACAGAGCGGTTGCCATTGAAAACTCATACGCGGTTATAAAAAACAATGAAATTATAGGAGCTGTATTAAGTCTTTCCCGTGCAAGCTATAACGGACAAATAAAAATAATGACAGGGGTGAGCGCAATGGGCGCCATTACCGGAGTAAAAATAATGGAACATACAGACACGCCGGGACTTGGTGCCAATGCCGCATCTTCCTCGTACTTTGTTGATCGTGCGGGAGGCATTACTTTTTACGGACAATTTACCGGAAAAAAAATTACCGATCCGTTTGAAGTTAAAAATGATGTGATAACGATTACCGCTGCCACAGTAACCAGCGAGGCTGTTTCATCATCGGTAAAGGCCGCCGCCCTTGCTGTTGCACAATGGCTAAAAGACGCCGATGTAAATCTTTTACCGGCTGTTTCCACAGGAGGAGAAAAATGAAACGTCTGTTTGGTGTTTTTGCCAACGGCCTTGTCCGTGAAAATCCTTTATTGATTCTGATGATCGGCCTTTGCTCCAGTCTTGCCGTAACCACATCGACAGCTAACGGCATCGGCATGGGTCTTTCCATGACATTCGTACTGCTGATGTCCGAGGTTGTCATAAGTACATTCAGAAAACTGATTCCAGATTCAATCAGAATTCCTGTTTTTATCATTATCATCGCCGCCTTTACCACCGTAATAGACTATGTATTAAAGGCATGGTTTCCCGATCTTTCAAAGGCCATGGGCGTGTTTATTCCCCTCATCGTGGTAAATTGCATTATCATGGGCAGAGTAGAAGGTTTTGCCTACAAGCAGCCGGTTATAGATGTAATATTCGATTCCATGGGAATGGGCGTGGGTTATACCTGGGTGCTAACCGGCATTGCACTGGTGCGTGAACTTTTGGGAAACGGCACAATTCTTAATTTTCAGGTTTTGCCTTCAAGTTATCAGCCCATAATCTTTTTTATTTTGCCTCCCGGCGGGTTTTTTGTTTTTTCACTTTTTATTTCGCTGAACCTGTACATAAAATCCAGACTAAAGGCGCCGGCGGCGGATTGTGAAGAATGTGCGGCTAACGGCTGCATGAAAACCCATTGCGGCATACCGGAAAACAATGGAGAACAGGCATGAACCTCTTTAGAATATTTTTAACAGCTTTTTTAATTGACAATGTTGTGCTTATGCGCTTTATCGCTCTTTGCCCCTTTATAGGAATGAGTACCGACGAAAATAAATCCATAGGCATGGGTCTGGCAGTAACATTTGTAACAGTGCTGGCCACCTGCGTTACATGGCCGATTTACAAATTTATTTTAGAGCCGCTGGGGATTGTATTCCTTCAGATTTTAGTCTTTATTCTGGTTATAGCCGCCCTGGTTCAGTTAGTTGAATACTATTTGAAGAAAGCAATACCATCGCTGTACAAAGCAATGGGCATTTATCTGGCTCTTATAACTACAAACTGCGGAATTCTGGCTGTTACATTCGATGTAATCTCGAATGGATATAGTTTAATTGAATCGATTGTCTATGCTGTCGGAGTTGCCATGGGTTTTCTTCTTTCAATGCTTCTGCTGGCAGGTATACGGGCGCGGCTTAAAACCAGCCCCGTTCCAGCTTTTCTTAAAGGAACGCCGGTACTTTTTGCGGCAACCGCCCTGCTTTCAATAGCATTCATGGGTTTTAAGGGGCTGGTGCAATGACAATTATTTTAATCACAGCGCTGTTTGCGCTGGTTCTGGCTTTTATAATTGGAACAGCCCTTGGCTTTTTTAAGGAATTATTCGCCGTGCCCGAAGACCCTGTTGCCGGCAGGATTCGCGAAGTTCTGCCCGGCGCAAACTGCGGCGCCTGCGGTTTTCCAGGCTGCGACAACTATGCCGCGGAAGTTGCGGCAGGGCATGTAGGAACAAGTTTATGTACAGTCGGCGGTTCATCAACGGCAAAAAAAATCGCAGAGATAACAGGCGCCGCGGGCGGAGAGGTCGTAGATGTTGTAACTGTTCTTGCCTGCCAGGGCTCTACAGCTAACGCCCCCGTAAAGGGATTGTATACCGGCCTTCAGACATGCCTTGGCGCAAAACTTGCGGGAGGAACCAAACTTTGCTCCTGGGGCTGCCAGGGTTTCGGCGACTGCGCCAAGGTCTGTAAATTCGACGCCCTCCACATGGGTGATGACAGGCTGCCTAAAATTGATTATTCGAAATGCACCGGATGCCGGTTATGCGTAATGGAGTGTCCGCAGGGACTGCTGAAAAGCGTACCAAAGGATCAAAAAGGCGCCATGGTTCTGTGTTCCAACCGTAATCCCAACAAACAGATGGCAGCCAAATCGTGTAAAACCGCCTGCATAAAATGCGGGCTCTGCGTAAAAAACTGCCCCCAGCAATGCATCAACCTTGATACGCATATCCCAGTTGTCGATCTTTCAAGATGTACATCCTGCAACACCTGTGTGGAAAAATGTCCCCCAAAAATTTTCAAACTTATTGAGCGGGATATTTTCAATAAAAAATGAAGATTGCTGAAATACTGAAAAAAAAACGAACTCTTTCCTTCGAGGTTTTTCCTCCAAAACCCGAAGTGCCGATGGATGCGGTTGCGAATACACTGAATAAGTTAAGCCGCTTTGCGCCCGATTTTATAAGCTGTACATACGGCGCAGGGGGCAGCCAAAGGGGAAGAAATCTGGAGTTATGTGCAACTGTAAAAAACATCGGGCAGATATTTGTCCCGCATTTTACCTGCATTGGCTCAAGCCGCGAAGATGTAATAAAAGTGATCGGCGGTTTTATGGATTTGGGGGCGGAGAATTTGCTGGCCCTGCGCGGCGACTATCCGCCGGGCTGGGAAGGCACAAAGGGGGATTTTTCCCACGCCGACGAGCTGCTCGTCTTTATCGGGAAAGAGTTCCCGCAGCTTTCACTTTGTGCCGCAGCGTACCCGGAAAAACATCTTACCGCCCCTTCATTTGAATCGGACATCGCATGTCTTAAAAACAAGCAGGACTGCGGGGCTTCCTTTTTTATTACACAGCTTTGCCATAACAACGCCGCTTTGGAACAGTTTCTGGAAAAAGCGCGAAAGGCCGGCGTAAGCGCGCCCGTCATAGCCGGAATAATGCCTATTCTTAGCCGGGAGCCCGTTATACGCATGACACTTTCCAACGGCTGTTCCATACCTGCCGAGTTGGCTGAAATAATGGGCAAATATGATAAAGACCCGGAAGGGTTTGCAAAAGCCGGCATGGAATTTACAGCCGCCCTGATACATGATTTTCAAAAATTGGACATAGCGGGGCTTCATCTGTATACTATGAACAAATGGGAAGCCCTTACAACAATTCTTCAGTCCGCAGGATTTTAGCTCAATTTTATCGGGACATAACCTAAGAATGAAAAATTCTTTTTCATCATCAACTGAAGTTTTTTGCTGGATGGAAAAGTTTATCAATCTTGAAAGGGGGCAGAGTCCCAAAAGCTTTCGCCTTGACCGTATGCAGATTCTTGCTGAATTGGCGGGGAATCCTCATCGATGCGCTCCTTCAATACATATTGCAGGCTCGAAGGGAAAGGGTTCGATAACGGCCATGATTACTTCCGTGCTGGAAGCTGCAGGTTTCAAGCCGGCCCGCTATATGTCGCCGCACGTAAGCGATATCCGGGAGCGGCTTTGCATTGGCAATAATTTTTTCAGTGAGCAGATATTTTGTTCCGCCGGCGGCGAACTGCGGGACATTGTTGATACAAGACTACCCGGTCTTAAAAACGAGCTGTTCGATGCTGACAGCGGCGAAGAGCCGACATATTTTGAAATTTTAACCCTGTATTTTTTTATTTGCGCGCGTTTGGCAGAATGCGATTTTATGGTGATAGAAACCGGAATGGGCGGAAGGCTCGACAGCACAAACATAGTCGATCCACTGGCTTCTGTAATAAGCCTGATTGAACTTGAGCACATAAAATATCTGGGGGATACCATTGCGGCAGTCGCGGGTGAAAAAGCCGGCATAGTAAAACCCGGGAGGCCGCTGATTCTGGCAAAACAAACAGGCGAAGCTCTGGAAGTTTTCATAAAAAAAGCCGAAGAGATGCAAAGCCCACTTATCTATTTTCCTGATATTGCGGAAATAGATGAAACTGAAATTAATATAAACGGCACAAATTTTACCCTGCGTTTTACTGATGGCTCTGCTCCCCTTCGCTTCTCCATTCCGGTGCCAGGTTTTGTCCAGGCCGAAAACGCCGCTCTTGCAGTGCTCGCGCTAAAAACTGTTTTCCCCGAAATTAAAGAAACAGCCCTCTGCGTCGGCCTGGCAAATTTTAAACTTCCCGCCCGCTTTGAATTAATTTCCAAAGAGCCGCCGCTCGTTATTGACGGTGCACATACACCGCAGAGCATAGACCAATGTGTGCAGACCTTCTGCACCCTTTACGGAGAAAATAATATTCTGATTTTTGGCTGCGCCGCTGACAAAAACGCCGCAGAAATAGCCCGGTATTTACTCCCTCATTTTTCCCGCATCATTATCACAACCCCGGGAACCTTTAAGGCAAGCGACCCAGATAAAACTTTTTCTGTTTTTTGCGCCGGACAGCCGGACAATAAGGCGCAGGTGCTGCTAATAAAAGAAACCCGCCAAGCCCTAAGGCAGGCTCTGGAGTGGGGCAGGGAAAAGAAGCTGGCCGTTTTATGCACCGGCTCTTTTTACCTTGCCGCGGAAGTCAGGAATTACTGATGCATATACTGTATCTGCGAATTAAATATGCGCGTCAGTAGTTATTATGCATAAGTTTGTTTCTCATAATATTTCATTACAGGAGGTTTATCCCTATATAAGTTTATTACCATCAGGATGAAAAATTGCTTTAAGGCTATATCAAAAAAATCACCTCCTATTGTTTGGATTCGTTAGTCAATGCTTCGAGTAAAAAAAGGCGGCAAATCGCAGAAAATTGTCAAAAAAAAACTTGATTTCCCCGTTTTTTCGTGTTATAATACCATAGTGATAAAAACATCCGCGCTTTTGGGGCATAACTCCCCATTGGCGTCCAGCATCCGGCATTGGCCTGAAAATTTCCTCACACGAAGGCACGGAGTGAAGATAGTCAGTTCTCTCTTTCCTCCTTTTATCCTTTGTGCCCCTGTGTGATTTATTCAAGAAATTTTTTAAGGAGAAAAGTTATGAAAAAGAACAAATGTTTCAGCGGACTTGCCATTCTATTGGTGGCATCATTATCAATACTTGCGCTGGGGAGCTGTCCCGGTCCGGAGAGCAACGGCTCTTTGTTTTCGGTGACCTACCATGCCAACGGAGAAGCAGTAACGGTTCCCCCAGCTCAGAGGGTGGCGCCCGGTTCCATCGTGCATGTGGCGGTACTGCCGGGCTATGACCCTGATACGGCTACTAATGTATTCCAGGGCTGGAATACCGAAGCCAACGGGAGCGGAGGCATCTACAGCCCCGGCGAGCCCTTGACGGTTAATGAAAACATCAATCTCTACGCCGACTGGGCGGACTCCAGCGGTATTGCTCCCATTGAGGGTGAATTAACGGTGGTGATGCAGCCGCTGTTTCCCAATGTGGAGGGATCAACAGCATGGTATGCCATACTTGTACCGGAAATTTTGGGCGCCGTCATGGTGGAGCCAAGTACCTCCTATACCATAAGCTACTCATTCAGCTCAGATGTGGCGATTGGAAGATTGGATTACTTTCCGGTTAATGCTACCGGAGATGAGCTTCCCACTCCCGGCTCGGACCTTGAGGCTATGGTGAATAATGGCTACCCCAACATACGCGCTCTTAGCCTGCCGCTCAATGCCGGCAGTGATATTCCGGCAAACACGGTGATAAGCGATTCAGAGCAGCAATCTACCTATGGTAGTTCAACCTTTACAGCCAGCCTTTCAGAACTGGCAAACTGCATTATGTTCTATACCATGAATAACGGGCCGGAGCAGCCAACCTTGACATTTACCAAACTGACCATCCAAAAAACAGACATAATAAGGCTGGTCAGCCATACCGTAAACGGCGATGTTGCTTCGGGCCTTCCCACATCACAAATAGCCCTGACCTTTGACAAACCAGTCTACAACCTTAGCGTTGAAGATTTTTTCGTGTATAGCGGTACTTTTCAAATTGATTCAGTGGTGGGCTCAGGAACATCGTATACCCTTAACATCACTGCGCCCTCTACCATTTACGGAGATACGCTCAAGGACGTAAAAATAGTGCTGGTAAAGCAGGATGGCGCTACCAGTGCCTCGGCGCAATTTTTGGTAGATGTGTATACGGGCTGGTTGCCGCCGCCTCCACCGGCTCCGCCCACACCGGAGGCCTATTTAAAGAAGATGGACGCTAACGGCAATCCCAATACCACCACAACCCAGTTAATCATTCATGTATCAGAACCAATGTCCGTGCTTGGCCTTACCAGGGACAATATCATACTGAGCGGCATGAACGTTACAAAAGGCACCCTAGCCGGCGGTTCCGAATTTGTGCCTGATAGAAATGGGTACGCCTATTACCTTCCCATCAGCGGTTTTACCCAGGGCGGCGCCATCACGGTAACTGTGCAAAAAGCGGGCTGGAATATCATCCATAACCTTAGTGCCGAATGGAATTATACAACAACCGTCTATTACGGCTATGAAGGTATCACCTATACAGGGTTCCTCGGGAAAGGCTACAATGTGCTCCACAGCCCATACTACACTTCGGGTGAAGTAAAGACCAACTATATACTCAATATGAAAAGGCTGATTGGGGAAGGCAAATTCGTCAGCGATCCGGATCACTACAATTCGTCCGATACGATCTATATAAGGGGCGAGACCTTAAAAAAATATGCAGAAAATTTCTCCTTAAAGATGGGTATTTCCGGCGGAATCGGTTTATTCAGCGCCAGTGTCAGCTTTAGTAAAAATACAGCCAATTCCATAGAATCTTACGAAAGTTTTGCCACAAGCAGGACCGAACTGATCAGGGAAAAGCAGAATCTGACAGCCATGCCCCTGACGGAGCTGCGGGGCTACCTGGAAGATGAATTCAAAAACAACTGGCTGCTGAACAACAGTGTAACTCCCGCTCAATTATTCCAGAATTACGGCACCCATGTATTCCTGACCGCGTATATTGGCGGCAGGCTGGACATGGGTTTTATGTACCACAATACAGAGTCCAAAAGTGCAACGGAAATTGAGACTTCCGTGAGGGCCACGTATGCGGTGGTTTCAGGATCATTCACAGAGACACAGAAAACATTACAGGAGGAATTCACCGCTAACAGCGAAGAGTTCATCAAGACAGAGGGCGGAAGCCAGGCATACGGCATGGAAACCTACGCCGAGGCCCAGCTCAGGCGAGCCAACTGGAAAGCCAGCGTTGACGCTGGCACCCGCTGGTCGATTGTCAAAGGAGGGAACCTCCAATCCATCACCGAAATGGTCCCCCTGTGGGAGCTTATTGACCCAAGCAATACCAGCCGCCGCGACGCCATTAAAAACCATTATGATACGCAGCTTGCGGCGAATGGGGGCTTGCTCTTTCAGCTTCAAAAAGATCCTAAGCCGGAGAACATAAATCATCTTTATATGGGATACCATGGCAACAACAGCGCTTTGGCGCTAAGCGATTTACGGTCAAAATCCACAGCGGAGATAAGCCCTATTTTAAAGAGCCTGAATACCCCATCAGAACAAAACTATCTATATTTGGGTTACACAACAACGGTTACCGCCCCTGGCCCTTTGGCTGGTATTGGTGATATTAAAGCTGTTAAGGGCGGAAGCAACCCAACAACGCCAAAAGTAATAAACGGCAAAACCTATCACCTGTTTGGATATGACGCCAATAAAGGATTGGGCGGGGATAATATCTGGCTGTATGCCAATTATCAGGATTATAACGGGAAATTCATAACGGATCTTTTTGTAGAAGTAAACGGTGAAATTGGAAGCATGGTTGGGAGCGGCTGGGAAAGGGTAAAATGGTCGGGGGGAGGCGATGCCAACATGAACTCAGGGTATGTCAAGGGCCTGGATTATGGGAGTGCGTATCCTATTTACATCTGGATGCGAAGATGATGCAAGTTAAAAGTTAGAAGGTAAAAGAGAATGGGGAGCGCCGTGCTATTGTGCGGCGCTTTTTTCGAGCATTAGCTCATCCGCAAGGTATTTATCACTTCGGCAATGCATATCAGAAATGCCATCCCGCTCATATTATTTTAAGCATAGATCAAATATTCTACAAGTATACAATCTGACCCCTGTTTCACATTTGTGGAAACGTTTCCACAAATACTAACAGTCACCGTTTCCTGCTACCTGCTACCTGTTACCTGCTACCATTATATTAAATATTGATTTTCCTCCCCCCTTGCATTTACAAAAAAAAGTTTGCATAAACCCTGTATATGGTGTAGAGTAATTAGACCTCCACTATATATAAGGATTTGGTAAAATTCATGAAATTTGTTTTTTCAGATTAGTCAGTATTAAAATATGAATGGGTATATAAAAATGTTGGATTTTGACTTGCTTTTACAAATTTGGGGCGGAACCGGATATCTTCTTGCAAAATTACTGCTTGCTATTGCCGAAGGTGTGGATAATGGCAGGAAATGGCGTATTGTCGGCTGGTTTTCCTATCTTCTTGGCATACCGGCATGGGTCATTTTACTGGTAAGCAAAAATAATTGGGTTATTGCGGCCAATGATATAGGATGCATTCCCTCCATGATTCTTGGCATTATAACCGCATGGAAACAAAACCATCAAGCCAATAAGATATACGAAAAATTTGTAAAATTTTTTACTGTTTTTATGATCATAATGGGAACTTCATACAGCATTTATTATTTTCGCGGAATTACAACAATTTCACAAGTTTTGGAAATACTTGTAATTATCGGATTTTTGAGCGGAAGCTACCTCCTTGCAAAAAATAATCATAATGGCTGGCTATTATTTGCCCTAATGTGTGTAAGCATAGTAATTTTAATGGCAATACAGGGAAAAACATTATTGGCAATTATGCAGGCAATCTCAATCATCATAGTAATAATTGGATATATTAGAGCTAAAAAAAGAATTAAATATGCGCATCAGTAGTTATTATATCAATAAGATTATTTTATCTCTTTTTTATATTTAAGAATATTTATTTTCCATTCTTCTGAAAAATATTTTTTCTCTATTATAAACCCCTGTTTTTCATATAATTTTATAGCTGTTATATTATTTTCAAATACATTAAGTCTTATTATTTTTTTTCCTCTGTTTTTTAATAATTCTATACAATAATCTATTAAAATTGTACCATATTTTTTATTTTGAAAAGGTACGTCAATACAAATATTTATTATTTCACATTCTTGTTCATTATTCGGGCCATAGCCAATAGAAAAATAACCTTTAATTATATTATTATCCTCAAATATGTAATATTCTATACCCCTGTTTTTTTCCATATCATCGAATGACCTTGTAAGCCAATTTATATTGTATTCATATGATATTTTTCCATATAATATTTCATTTGATAAAATATTACAAAAATTAAATCTATTAACAAATAATTCAATTTCTGCAATGCGGTTTATATCATTTTTATTTGCCAACCGTATCATTCTTAAATATTACAATATATATTTTTTATAATGTCAATATTGGACTTGTTCGAGAATTCGCAAGCTAACGCTTGCGTTAACAGTTTTCCCACAAGTCTTGTGAAATTCTTCATATTTTGCTATTTTTGAAGGAGTATAATCAGGTAAGCATTTTATGAAGATTAAAGGATTTATTTTTGTACTATTCCTCATAATTATAATAACCTCATGCGGTTCCTCAAATATAAAAAATACGATTAGCGAAATATCCGGTATTATGTCCGAATCCAGCGACGCTCTTGAAGTTGTTTTGGAAAAGCTGCAGGAAGCCGATATTATTTTTATAGGCGGTGCAAGCCATCTGTTGTTAAATGAGAAATTGTTTTTGAATTCCAGCTTGCAGCTTTTGTATGACGCCGGCGTTCGTTATATTTTTGCTGAAGGCGGAATTGAAAACGGTCCTATTTATACCGATGAGTGGTTGCTTAAAAAAGCTGTTTTGTTGTTTTACCCATGGGAATATGTTGGGGTTCGTTACGGTGTAGATGATTTAAGAAACGAAATATTTTTACTTAACAGTAATAAGAAAGAACGAGATAAGATTAAATATATTGGACTTGAATCAGGACGTGAAGATTTTATCAGCGGAGCTTATGATCCTGTAATGTTGAACAATTATAGAGATGAGTACATGGCAAAAATTGCATTTCATTTTATTGATAATGCGGCACCCGGAGAAAAATTTATTGTAATAGGCGGAGGGCTGCACGGGTCTACAAAAATAATACCTGATGCATTTGGAAGTTCAGATACTTGGACGCCCCTTGGTGTATATTTGAAGGAAAAATACGAGGATAATTATTTATCTCTTTGTTATATAACACTAGATGAAAATATAGCAGATGACGATTCATATAAGGCTATGCTTAATTCCAAAGAATGGGAAGACATAACGAATATGCCGAAATTTATAACCGCATTAAAAACCGAAAAGCTACACGAGATAATACCGGTTCTATATTCACCCGGATTTGACGGTTATATTGTTGATAAAAACGGCATAAAAGGAATAATGTACTCCTATGCTTTGTTTGATCCCTCGGTATTGACGGAAGTAATCGCACTAACAAAAAAATATGATGAAAATATATTTAATTTATCAGAACAAAATATTTTGAATTACAATGATCCAGAAATTTACTATACCATTAAAATTATTTAATAAACATTTATTACTTAAAACTTTTTTTTGGCAATAATTTTCCATACGATTTTTGGAATCCTAAAATGTCATTAAAAGAGGCATTAACCAGGCTGGAGACGCTTGTCTCTTCAGGCAACGAACTTCAATCCATAATGGCTTTCACAATTCCGTATATGGAAACTTTAAGAAGTTATCATGAGTATATAGAGTATTTTAATTCCTTACAGCCTGAAAATTTACATGGTAATATGAATGCGAAATTTAAAGTTTGGGCGCCTCTTATGGAAAAAGCGAACGATATATTTCCAGAGGAATTGTGGACATCATATTGGTTTGCGAAAATGTATATTTTACTTAATGAGCATAATAATGCATATGAACATCTGAAAATTATTTTACATAACCCATTAATTTTCTCTATGCAAATCTATCCTGAAACGCTTGAACTGTCTGCACAATGCGCTGACATGCTTAGGTTACATGAACAAGCCAATGCCTATAGAAATCAAAAGGCTTCACTATGGAATGAATATTCCATAGACGTAGATTATTTTTCTTTGTTTCTTGAGCATTAAAGAGAAAGATGCTATGAAATTTCAATATTTGTAATTCATGCTCTAATTTCCTATATGTATTTTTCCTTTCCTAATACTGTTTCTATTCTTCTTTCCATTTCTTTATCATATTCTTTTCCGGAAAACTTTAAAAAGGTATTTTCCCTTAATACATTCAATAGTTCTATTGCCCGAATCTGCTCATTTGCTTCAGAATTGCCCGTTCCAAGAGTATTAAAATATGCCCTATAACAGTCTTCTGCTTCTTCTGTTATGGTGTGCCATTTTTTTTCATTAAATCCAAAATAATCAATATGCTGAAATTGATATAAATTTATACTTTTAATTATCCATTCGGTGTCAACAATTTTATGTTCACCTTCGCATGTAATAAAAAAATTTCCGCAATTCATATCCTCATTTATTATACATGAAATTCCATTTTTAAGGTTTTCCAATACATCTGTTATTTTCTTTTTATCCAGGCTATTAGAAAAATACTTCATGTGAGTGTTTATTTCAAAATCCACTAATTCACTGGTGCTGTTGAAATAATTGCCATCAAGATACATTGAAGTAAAAGGCCCTTTCGCTATGTTGTTTTTATTAAGCATTGCCAATTTTGAAAAGAATTTTGGTAATGTATCTCTGTTTTCTATGGGCTGTTTACCATTTAGCCATTCAGAAATTATTATAACAAACCCATATTTCTCAATAATTCCGGTATTTCTATTGATAAAATTATCTGCATCAATAATCCTATCTAAAATATTTATTGAGTCCATTACATTCTTTTCATTATTTTTTCTTACTTTTAATGCAAAATATCCTAAATTGGCATTACCGATTTTATAAAGATTGCTATATTGAAAATCTTTAAGGGTTACTCTTTGAAAAGTACCGATAAAAGGCTCATATTGTGTTCCCAATAATAGTTTTTCTGCGTCAGTAATTTCCATGTTTATTTGATAACGCTATCTATTACTTCCCGCGTTTTACCGCTGTCATTGCAATTAATGCTATTTGATTTTCTGTATCCGCATCCAGAAATTTAACATCATCAGATTCCAGGCCGAATTTAATCTTGAAATTCTGATCTGCCCAATACGCCCAGGGATACCATATACCTTTCGGATCGGGTATATCGTAGCAGGAAGTTATATCAGCAATTTCCGTTTTTTCCCAAAGATGACGCCACCATGCAGAACTGTGAAAAGAAAACATTTCTCCTGCATCTCCCGTCTCCGGCTTTAACCAAAATGATTTATGCGTGGGCGGATAGCCATCGGGAAATTCCTTTGCGATGCCTGGAATGACAATGCCAAGTTGTCCGCCCGGTTTTACCAGTTTGGAAAAAGTACATGGAAAATAGGCTTCATCAGCTCCGTAATAATGGTAACTGTCAATAGAAATCACGGCATCAAAAAAACCTTGTGCATAAGGCAGGGCATGAGCTTCCGCACGAATGGGAAATACTTTATCAGAAACTCCCGCTTCTTCAAACCTTTTTAGGTTTTCGGTTGGGTCAATCCACAGGTCGTTAGCAAAAACAGTAACGCCAAATTCTTTTGCCAAAAAAACAGAGGTTAAGCCCCTCCCACAGCCCATGTCCAAAACTTTCATATTGGACAGTAATTTCATGTTATTGCTTAATTCTTCCAATAATTGCAATGGGTTTGGCCCCATCCAATTTTCTTCAATCCATTTTTGGTCATATTTTTCTGTTTTCGGATATTTATTCATACCGTCTTACTCCACTTAATGTTTTATAATTTTATTATATGCCTGATCTCTCTGCCAGCAAAATTAAATTAGCTTTGTTAAGTAATCATTATTTATAATTTGTGTATAAACAATTATTTATCATAACTGGGTCTTTTTATCGCCCTTTTATTATTATTTTACATATATTGATATATTTTTCTACAACCTCATCATATTACATTTATATTCGTTTTAAGGCCAATTTTTATTTTTACTTTTTGCAAATATTTTTTTGTACATTTATAATCAATATATGGATAAGATGGATGATCAGTAAAAAATATTGGTATGGACAAATAGAAACCACTTTCCCTATTCAAGATAGTTCTACTTGAGGAAAAGTCTCTGTTTGTTTTATTCTGCCATAATCTTTTCCCCCACACAAATATCGCGTCAGGTTTATATTTTTTTATTATCTCGAAAAATGCTTCTTCATTATATTTATCTTTGAACATTTCAGGTGATGGGGCTTCCCTAGGAATTTTTAACGCCTTTTGTACATAATTATAAAATAAAATTGAATTCCAAAATATGTTTATGGTTTCACTATCACATTTTTTCCCAATAAAAAGATTAGTAAATTTTGTATATGTAGGAAACCAAGATTCAAAATTACCATTACACTTCTTATGATTCAAATATCTCTCAATTTTTTCTGTTCTGGAATTACATATATTTTCTACAGAAGCCGAACAATCATCTCCACAGCCATCACAATACTGACTATCCCCTAAAATCATTATTTTCTTATTAAAATAACTATCTTTTTTGCCATATAACTTACCAACCCAGGGAGTTACAAAAACATTTTTCATTTATTACTCCTATTTATTTAGATTTAAACAACCTTCCATAATGCTTAAGAAAAAAACGTTATACACTAATTTAGACTCAAATGATATAATGTTATTATATGACTGTCAAGCCATGAATATCGCTAAAATCAGGGCGAATATACAGTTTGAGAAGCCGGATGAATGAATAAAATGTTTCAATAAGCTGATAATTGCGGAACTTCACCAGTCCAATTGATATATCGCCGCTGCGGGCATACATTGCAGTTTTAAAATTGATTGCAATAAAATCATTCATTTTTAAAACCTATCCTTTTTTTGTATTAAAATCATTTTGAGTTTCAGTTTTACACTACTACGTAAGTGTATCCATCGAAAACCCGCTGTCATTTATTATGTCGTCAACTTCGACTTTAAGCGCTATGTTTTCAATCTGGCCGACGGAAAGCTCAATGCTTGAAGATAAATCTTTTACAGCTTCTTTTGCAAGGCTGGGTATTAATGAATTCCAAATACAAATAAAGCGAGACAATGAGCAGTTTAATTCACGCCCCAAAGAGCGGGTTTTCTCAATCGAGCATGTCGTAGAAAGGCGAAAGTTCCCCTCTTGATTAAACCCTCGCCACGAATAAAGCCCGCAATAATATATCTTTACGATATGATAAAAAATTTATATTAACATCTGTATAAACATCGTATATACTTGTAAAATAAGAAGTATTGTCATGGAAGCTGTGGTAAAAAAATGGGGAAATAGCCTTGGGATCAGAATACCAAATCATATTATCCGTGGTTTATCTTTAAAAGATGGTTCTTTTGTTGATATCAATGAAAGAAAACAAGAAATAATTATCAAACCCATCAAAAATAATTCTCTTTCCGAAATGCTCAGTAAAATCAATAAGCAGAATCTTCATGAAGAAATTGATACAGGTGCTCCTGTGGGGACTGAGGTATGGTAAAAAAGCAATATGTTCCAAAGCGGGGAGACATTGTTTGGCTCAACTTTAATCCTCAACCTGGTCATGAACAAAGCGGCAAAATACCGGCAATAGTAGTCTCTCCCAAAGAATATAATGAAAAAACAGGATTAGGGCTTTTTTGCCCCATTACAAGCAAAATTAAAAATTACCCCTTTGAAGTAATAATAGAAAACAATAAAATAAGCGGAGTGGTACTATCTGATCAAATCAAAAGTATGGACTGGCGGACAAGAACAGTTGAATTTATTTTAAAAGGAACTTCAAAAATAATTGATGAAATCATTGACAAAGTAAGCGTGCTGCTATGTGGAGAAAACGAATGAATAAAACACAAGAAAAAAATGAAGGGGCTCATTTAAAGGAAAATCGTTTTTTGTTTCCCCTTTACTTTTCCATTTAAACTCCTAACACAATACATTCATCCTAATCCCAGCAGCTCTAAGCAGCTGCTTAATACTACATTTTCCAAACTTTTTTGCAGACATTTGAACAAGGTTCCCGCAAGTCATGGCATCATCGAGGGCATTATGTGCATTATAAACAATTCTGAATTCTTTTGCTAACATGGTAAGAGAATGCGATTTAAGCCTAGGCCATGTATTGCGGGCAAGGCTGCAGGTGCAAAAGTATGATATTTCAGGGATGGGCAGTTTATACCATTCAAGAACAGCCTTAAGCACACCCATGTCAAATGACGCGTTATGTGCAGCCAGCGGCATACCGGTATGTACGCCTTCCAGAAAATCAAGAATATCTTTTTTCCAGATTTGTTTAAAATCCGGAGCATCAATAACGTCATCAACCGTCAGGCCATGTATGTCGGTAAAATCAGGACGTATATACAGTTTGGGGGGCCGGATGAGCGAATAAAATGTATCAACAGGCTGATAATTGCGGAACTTTACCAGTCCAATAGATATAGCGCTGCTGCGGGCATATACTGCGGTTTCAAAATCTATAGCAATAAAATCATTCATTTTAAAAACCTATCCTTTTATTTATATTAAAATCATTTTGGGTCTCGGCTTTACAGTACTGCATGAGCGTATCCATCGAAAACCCCATGTCATTTAATATATCATCAACTTCGGTTTTACGCGCTATGTTTTCAATCTGGCCGCCGGAAAGCTCAAAACGCGAAGACAGATCTTTTACTGTTTCTTGTGCAAGGCCGGGCATTAAAGAATTCCAAATTCCCATACGGCTTTCCTGGCTTGGCTTATCAAAACTGATCTTGTACAGGAAGCGGCGTTCAAATGCCTTATCCATGTTTTGGGTTAAATTGGTTGTTGCAATAAGTATACCAGTAAGGTTTTCCATTTCCTGTAAAATGATATTCTGAATTCTATTATTAGTCTCGATAATTGAAGAATTGAAGTTATTAATTTCACTACGTTTACCAATGACAGCATCGGCTTCGTTGAACAATAAAATTGGAGCAATTTCAGATTTTTCCACCGCAGTTTTGTATGTATCGAATATTTCCTTTATCATCTTTTCACTTTCACCGAGGAAACAGATTTTTGTTTTAGAAATATCAACCATCATAATGTCTCGTTTTGTTTCACGGGCAATTTGATAGGCAGTCTCGGTTTTCCCCGTTCCTGGCGACCCTGAGAACAGGCATGCAAAACCCTTTCTCATACCTTTATTGTCAAGCCTGTTCTGGATTTTGCAGTAATTTTCTTCTGCTAACAGAAATGTTAGTTTTTGAATTTCTGCTGTTTCTCTTGGATTGTAATACATCTTCCTGGCTTTGATTGTATCAGATAAAATAATACTTTTCTTATAATTCTTCTTTCCCTTGAGGTCGCTCATAAGTTCTTTTTTTCTTATTTCCGATAATTTCCAGGAACCAGAATTTACTAAACCATTATTATTGGCATATTCAATATATTTTTCCACCATAAGACAATGAGTTCCATCAGATAAGCTTTGCTTGATTTCAGAAAAGGAAAGGTTATTTTCGTACAAAAAATCAATATCATGCGTACCTATATTGTCATAATCGTGATTGCCAAATAAATGACAAAAACAAATAAACAGAATAAAATCATCTGTACTAAGCTGATAACTCATTACTTTTTTACAGAATTCCAGATGCATATTCTGATTGATGAGGTCCTGTATTTCCATTGTCATATTATTATAGGTCAACTCATTATTGTTCCTTTCTTCGAAAATCGTTTGAAGAACATCAAAGAGCTTAAATAATGACAGGTCTTCATGTTTTTCCAAAATATACCCGTTGTTTTTACGGAGTGAATTCCATACATCACGTGGGATCCTGTACGAAACACCGGAATAGCCTCTACTGCATCGGATCAGCTTTTTCTTTTCCAGTTCTTCGCAGTCATTCATGTATTTAATAATCCTGATCTGGCTGCATTTAAGGGATTCTGCAATTTCACTGATAAGGATATTACTATCATTGCATTTCTCCATAAATAAGGAAAATAGCAGCGCTTGCAGAGGGCTGATTTCAAGCTTAATGCTGACATAGTCAAGGTGGCCTTTCCCTTTACCAAGGCATCTGGCAATACCGTATTTTTTAGAAATTTCAACAATTTTCTCGATATGATCCAGAATGCACATGTCCTTAAAAGGAATGTTATTTTTGGATTCCGTATCTTCATGGAATAACTTATTTTTAATAGCTGAAAAATTCATACTCATACCCCTAATAAATAATACAGATTATTTTTGCTGCATTTTCCGCATTTCTTGTGCATGCCGTTTCCAGTCCTCTACTAATTTTTTGGGTTTTTTCGGAAAAGCATTGCAGCCGCATGACAGCACCCATTGCAACACTTTTTGATACTGGGTACTGGTAAATTTCAGAGTAACACCTTCGTTATTTTTTTCAATTTTTTGATCTGCTGCCCATTGCCGTTCAGATGCATATATAACAGCATCTGCAAAACAATCAATTATAAATGATAATTTTTCCTGACCGGAAAAAACGCCGAAGAAACTGTCTCCCGTAGTTTCTGTATAATCGAAATTCTTTGGAAGTTCAAATTTACTTCTGGTTAATACGGCGTTTTTCATTCTGGAAAGTGAAAAAAGGCGAATAGCTTTTCGTTCTTCGGAAAAACCGTAAAGATACCAAACGCCGGAATCAAATAAAAGCTGATAAGGGTAAACTTTTCTTTGTTGATAATCATTATCCCATGTTCCAATATATTCAAAAGTGATAATACGATTTTCTTTTAAGCTTTCAACGATAGTTTTCCATATGTCCGGTTCTACTTTGGCGGAAGCAATCTTTGGAACAATAATTCGCTTATCCAGCCAGTCGCGGTTGCCATCAGAAGCAAGGGGTGCAACGATGCTATCAAGAAGATTAGCCGAAGCCTCGTACAGCGGCGTTTCACGGTAAAGAGACAGAATATTTTTTGCCATGCCCAGTGCAAGCATATTTTCTTCCCCGGTAAATCCTGCGGGAAGCCGGAATGTTTTTTCCGTGTAGTAATAACCCCGGTGGTAGGCATCATATTCAATGGGAGCATGAAAGCGATCTCTAAGGAAATCAATGTCCCGGATTATGGTAGAAATACTTACCTTTCCCCAATCATTAAACAGGATTTTAGCAAGGTCTTTTGTATTTGGATACTTTCCCGAGGCAATTTCCTCGTCAATCCGGTAAATCCTGGGCAGCCCAGCCTTGGGTACGCTTAGCCTTGATGGTTTTTTTTCTGCTTTCATATCATAAATATAACATATTGGTCTGTCATAGAGTGATAGATCAATATGTTTTTTTAATATTTTTTCTATGTATCTGCAAGCTTTTCTTTTAATAATTCAATCTCCGAAGGCGATAACCCTATCTTTTTTAGCAGGTAAATTTCTGCAATTTGCTGTAGATTTTGTTCTGTTATTGTAATCGAATCGCTCATAACGGAAAGAAGCTTCATTGCCACCTGTAAATCAGCCTTTTGCGCCTCGTAAATGCTTGATTTAAAAATGCTGTTGAAAGAGAGCAGGTAGTCGTCTATTACATCGTCAAGCTTTGCTCCCATAAATGCCTCCAGCACCATGCAAACAAAGCCTGTTCTGTCCACTCCGGCGTGGCAATGAACTAGCCAAGGGCCTTCGGTATCAATAATAAATTTAAGCCCTTCTTTTAGTTTTCTTTTAAAACGATCGTTTGTTACGCTAAAATCCATATCAAGAGCAATAACTTTGTTTTTATTAAGAAGAGAATTGTACCAAGGAGCAAAAAATGCCTTGGAAGAAATACCGGTACTGTTATCACATAGATTGAGTACTGCCGCAATCCGGGCATTGTTTGCCAGTATGGAAATTGTTTTTTCTTGCATAAGATCCTTTATTGGATGACTACTGCGATACAATATTCCGGGAGCAATATTTCCCATGCGTATTTCCCGAAAGTTAACCGATTGGGCATCACTTAAAATCATTTTGCTTTTTCTCATTTTTCTGCTTTAGTCCCTATAGATTATTTGTCCGGAAAAACCATTGAAGGTTCCATACCCAATTTTTGTTTTTCTTGAAAGCGTAATGGTTTTAAGGTTAGGGCAGTCTATAAAGGCTTCATCTCCAATGTGCAGAAGGCTTTCCGGTAATGTTATTTCAGAAAGCTGCTCACAGGAACGAAATACTTTATCGCGAATAATAATCAGGCTTTCGGGAAGTATTATTTTTGTTAACCATCTGCAATTATAAAACGCACATTTCTCAATTTCCTTAACTTTATTTGGAACGTGATAATTAGTATTACCCTTGTTTTGAGGATATTGGAAAAGTCTACTGCCTTCTTTATCAAACAAGACACCATTAACACTGCTGAATAATGGGTTGCTTTCGTTTACAGATATATCTTCAAGTTGTTCACAAAAGTATAAACTATTATGAGGAAGAGTCATAAATTCCTTAGGGAAAATTAATTTAGTAAGTTTATTGCAGTAACGAAAAGCAGTAAATTCTACATTCACAATTGATTCAGGAATTATATATTCACCCTCTTTGCCATTTGGGCACATTATAAGAGTGGTCATATTTTTGTCGAATATAACGCCGTCGCAGGATGTAAAGGCTGGATTTTCTCTGTCTACTATAAATTCTTTCAGGTTTATGCAGCCGAAGAATGTATCGCATCCAATGCTGATAAGCCCTTTTGGAATTGTTATATTCGTAATTTTTTTACAGTTTCTGAATGCTTCATCGCCTATAGAAACAAGGTTCTCGGGAAATTTAACATTTGCAAGGCGCTCGCAATTGTTAAATGCATAATCTTTAATAGAAGTAAGACTTTCCGGTAGATTTATTTCTCTTAGATTAGTGCAGTCCTTGAATGCACTGTCTTCAATGGAAGTAAGGCCTTCCGGTAAATATATTTCTTTTAGATTGGAACAAGCCTTGAATGCGCTGTCTTCAATAATTTCAATATTTACTGACAGGATTACATTTTCCAAGCTTTCTCTTAACAAAAATGCACAATTTCCTATAACAGTTACCGGTATGTCTCCAATAGAAGCAGGAATAACCACCTTTTTTGCTTTGCCATAGTATGAATCAATTTTAAGTGTATAATGCCCTTCGTTTTCCAATAGCTCTAAATTATAGTCATCAAAATACATTGACGCTTTTACAGTTGACATAAAATGCTCCTTCTGTTATTTATCCGCGCATGCGGAGTTTTTGGATTATAGTATATTAATAACAGACTGGTCTGTCATGGAATGCCAGAGTGGGAAAATAATTTTTATTTTTTATGATGTTTGTTTTCCTCAGTTTTATGGTAATCATGTTAAGATGATCATCTTAGTAAAATAAAATATGCTTGACAATATTTCTAATAGTGGTGTAAAATGAAAAAAGCTAGTATTGGTGAATGGGGATTTAGATAGTCTATACAATGCATAAAGGAGATTATATTTATGGCGAATTACTACTGTAAACATTGTGGAAATAAATACACTGATGTTAGAACTTTAACAAGTGCTTCTTGTGTAAAAAGCCCAACAAAAAAACATGAGTTATATGAAGGAAATGAAAAATCCCAATATACATGTAAATTTTGCGGAATTAAACAATCAAACATTAGGACGCTTGTTAGCGCTTCTTGTACAAAAAGTTCAACAAAGTATCATGTTCCGGCATTATAGCGAAGAATAAAAACAGAAAAATATTCAATAAACATTGCAGCGCCCCCTAAACCGGCAGCATTTTTACTTCTGTTCCCAGTGCGGCGGCGGCCTGCTCCGCGATCTTCACTCCGCCGATAATTACAGGGCTTGCCGCTTTCTGGGAGGCAAGTTCCCCGAAAGCGGAGGCAAGATCGGAGCTTTCGGCCGCTATCAGCAGTTCCAGTTTTCTTTTCAGATAGCCGTCTGTAATGCCGCAAAAAAAACGTAAAAAATCTGTTAGTCCTTTTTCCGCGCTGGTACGGGGTCTGGTCTCTTTTGCATAACAGCCGATGATGGTCTTTACCAGTTCTTTTTCTGTTAAATTAAATTTATCGCTTTTGGAAAGTATTCCCTTTATTGTTTCCAGAGACCTTACAGGGTTTGGATCGCGGTATGTAGCCAGGGAAAAAGAGCCTTCCAGGCTGTCGCTGTTTGCAAAAGCACCGTAGGCGCCGCCCTTCATGCGGATATCTTCCCACAGCGCTCCGGTAGAGAGAAAGTGCGCCAAAATCGTTTGTGCAGCCTGGCCGGGCGAATCAAAGGGAGCCGCCCTTATAGCCATCGCTGCAAAGCCTATCTGCAGGGAGGGTGAAGCGAAAACCTCGGCGGCGGCAGCCGGCGGCGTTACGTGAAAACGGCTGCGGGGTTTGGGCGGCCCAAACCGGCTGAACCTTATCGCAAGCTCCTTTCCGCCGGAATTAAGCGAGCCGCCCGTTAAATTGGCGATGACCCCGGCTTCAGTAATTGTCTGCTGAAAAGACTTTAGCTTTTCGATAATTGTATCGATATCAGTTTCCGCAAGCTGGTGGACAAACTCAATCTGGGACAAACCGCTCCAGATTTCATCTACATGTCTTGAGCGGGAAACAAAGCGGCCGGATCTTGTTGACGCATAACTGTGTCCAAGCGGGGCAAGGCTGGAAGCCATCTCATTTTTCATCTCCAGCACCAGGTCCCTGATGCGCCTCTGATCGGAAAAATCAGCTTCGCTTATCAGGCGCAGCGCCAAATCAAGCGAAGGAGCCGTCTTCTCGTCCAGGCATTTAAGCCGGTAGATGATCCAGTCCCGGCCTGATAAATCGAAAAGGCCGGCAGGGGTCTTAACAAATTCTTCCGAGCCCGGTACAGCGGAGCCTGTGTGCAGAACTGCGTTAAAGCCGCCCACGGTACGTGCAAGCAGACTGGAGACCTCGCCGTAATCCATACCCGGAAGCCCAACCGATACAATGGCGCGGGAGAAAAACGGAAGCCAGGGATAATCCAGCGGCTGCAATACATCGAGCGGAAAGGCAAGGTCGGCGTATGTTATTCCATTTGTGTAAAGCTCGCGGCAAAGCACCGGGAGCCCCTGAATTTTTTCGATACGGCGTGGAATATAATCAGGCTCTGCGGAAAGATCGCTGCGTGAAAGATGCGGAATTGCGGCAACAGCTTCGGGGCTGTCGGCGGTACTCTGAAATTTTTCAAGTGCGGCCGATTTTTCCGTGATGTTACGCCGCTCGCTCTTATTTAAGTCCTGCGCGGTTTTAGCAAGTTTTTGATTAAATTTTTCCTGCTGCTCCGGCAGAAAGTCTTCCTTTGGCTCCAGAACCACCAGCGCCCGGTGGCAGTTATCGAGCAGATATTTTTGTATTAGTGATTCAAAATACCGGCTGTTAGCCGCAAGATTTTTCTTTACATTTTCCATCGATGGCGCAAACAGCAGACTCTCCCACGGCTTGTTTCCGTGAAGCCAGCCGCGCAGGGAGCGGCGCATCCACACCAGGGAAAACGGACCGCCGGAGCGGCGAATTTCCCTCTGCGAAAATTCCATCGAAAGCAGGGCCGCTTCTATTTCTTCTCCGGGAATACCTTCTTCCACAAGACGCCGCAATTCACTCAGGATAAGTTTTTCCACGTTATGCGCATCAGTTTTTACGCCGCGCAAGCCGGCTACAAAAAGGGTTTCCCGTATTTCGCCTTCGAGACCTGATACCGGAGTAATATCTTCACCCAGGCCGGATTCAATGAGCGCTCTGGTAAGGGGGGAGCCATCGTGACCCATAAGAATTTCTGTCATGGCCGCCAGTGCGATACATTCGCTGGTGTCGGTTACATCGCTGCAAAGCCAGGAAATGAATACAGTTGCTTTTTGTTCATTGCCGGCCGGGCACGGAACACGGAAATTTTTAGGCGCCGTCCACCTTTCTGTTTTTGCAATGGGCGCGGAAGTTTTTCCGCTTTCGATGCGGGAAAAAAAATGTTCGTTAAGAAATGCAAGCTGTTTTTCGGTGGGAATATTTCCCGCAAGAAAAACCCTGCAATTAGCCGGAGAATAAAACCGGCGGTGATAATCCTTTAAGCCTTCCCAGCTTAATTCGGTAATGTGTTGCGGATCTCCGCCTGATTCAAAATCATAGGGCGTGCCGGGCATGATTGCCTTTACCGACCAGAGGCCGGCGTAGGTTTCCAGCGATGAATAGGCGCCCTTCATTTCGTTGTAGACAACGCCAGTAACAGACAGCTTGCCGTCTTTTGCAAACTCGTACCTGTGTCCCTCCTGCATGAATGTCCACTCCGACAGAAGCGGCCGGAAAACCGCATCGCCGTACACTGACATCAGGTTAAAGTAGTCGTGTTCGTTGACAGAGCTGGCGGGATAGACGGTTTTATCGGGAAATGTCCATGCGTTAAGGAAGGTTTGCAGGCTTCCCTGTGCAAGGGCCAGGAAAGCGTCCTTTAGCGGATAATTTTCCGAGCCGCATAATACTGAGTGTTCCAGAATGTGGGCTGCGCCTGTATTATCCTGCGAAGATGTAGCAAAGGCAAATGAAAAAAGATTTTCGCTGTCATCATTTAACACATGGAAAACCTCTGCTCCGCTTTTTTCGTGTCTTGCCCAGATGCCGGCGGCTTTCAATTCCGGCAGATCGACAACATCAAGAATGATAAAACCCGAATCAAGAACCTGCCCGGCTTTCAGGCTGATTTGCGGGACGGGATTTCCGTTATGTGCAATATTATCGCTCATATAAGATCCTTATCGGTGTATAACATTATATCTCCCTTTTCGCGGGCGAGCCTGAACCACGCAAGGAATTCGCTGGCCGCGGCATCACAGTCCCGTTTTGGTACAGCTCCCAGGATTTCACCCTCTTCCCTTATCAACTGCCTGCGGTTAGCTGATACGCAGGACAGCAGTTTATCGCTGAAATCATTTCCCCTGCCTTTCAGAAGAATGGCAATTTCCCGATCGGACATGGTTTTCAGTTTTTCCTGCACCGGCCGGTCTACGGTGTAAATTACATCATCAAGAGTATACAGGCTGTTTTTCAGATCCTTCCCTATCGCAGGGTGGCTTTCTTCAAGCTCGTTTACAATCCAGTCGCCGAAAGCATAATCGCCCTGTTTCAAAATTGCCGTAAGTGTCTGCATTCCGTCAATTTTAAAATCCTTTGCACCGCCGGAAATATGCCTCACTTTTTCTTTTAATGCTGCCGAGACCTGTTCAAGAACTTCCGGAGAAACCTCCCCCTGATGGGCAATGCGCTTTAATATTTCCGGCTTGCTTTCCGGCGCCAGTTTGCTGATTGTTCCGGCCGAAAGTTTCGGCGGCAGACGGGAAAGTATCAACGCCGCCATTTGAGGAGCTTCCTCTTTAATAAGCATGGCCAGTTGTTCAGAAGTAAACTCCTCCAAAAAACTGAAGAGGTTTTCTCTTGATACGGGAACGGCTTTATTCAGCAGGGCTTCGCCTTTTTCCGGCCCCATCGCCGCATAGAGTATGCGGCGGGCAGCCTCGATGCCGCCGCGGGAAAGGCCTGAATATCGGCAGGTCATCGAAAACAGGTTTTGAAATTCTTCAAGAATCTCCTGCCCTTCATCTGGCTTTATTACTTTGATTAGTGCGATTTCTTTGGATATTTTTTCAATCTGATCGGGATCGAGCTCTGCAAGAATACCCGCCGCCTGCTCGCCGCCTATCAAAATAAGAAATTTCGCCACACGCCGGTACTTGGAATCCGGCTGTTCCTGTCCGTCAGAATGATGTATACTCTGTCCGACAGCCCGCGAATCTTTTTTTTGATCTTCATGCAGCGGTATTTTGATGGTCTGCTTGTACGCATCAAGACCGCGCCGCAGTATATTCCCCATATTTTACAAGTTATCGTAAAACATCGTATTTATTCAATATAACATAAACGCCAATACTGGTAATGAACGCCAATGTACCGCCGAACAAAAACGGGGCAGAATGTCCCTGCCATTGCCATAACAACCCCGCAATAACAGAAGCCGGCAGCAGGCCTATTCCCGCAATCGCCGCATGTAGCCCCAATGCCCCGGCCTTGTGTTCCGGCGGAACCATATCCACTATCAGCGCACGTTCAACACCGGCGGTCATGGCTGTATAAAACCCGTAAATGACAAATAACGCAATGAATGTGATGCTATTCGATGCCAGAGCAATGCCAATATACACGATCCCATACAGCAAATAACCCGTGCAGAGCAGGTTTTTTCTGCCGATTTTATCAGATAGTGATCCTGCCGGATATGACAAGAGGGAACCTGTCATATTAAAAACAAAATAAAGCATTATTGCGCCTCTTGGCGAAAAACTGGCGTTGTAGGCGCGCAGCAGAATAAAAGCATTTGATGAATTACCCAGAGTGAACAAGAATATAAAAATTAAAAACAGTTTAAGCCGCTTGTCAAGGTTTTTCCAGTTAAAGGCGATTCTGTTACCGGCACTTATTAGTTTTTTATCTTTTACAAAAAAAAGAAATGTAAGCCCAATCAGGGCAGGGATCAACGAAAATATAAATATTTTTTTGTACTCATTCCCGCCGAGGGAGAGGATAACCCATGCCAGTAAAATACCGATGGCGGTGCCAAGTAAATCAAGCCCCTTATGCAAGCCATAAGCCCTGCCGAGCCGCGATTTATCGGCAGACTCTGCGATCATTGCGTCTCTTGGCGCTGTGCGGATCCCCTTGCCGAAACGGTCGATTATACGGGCGATTAAAACACCAGTCCACGCGGTTGAAAACAAAATAATAATTTTATTGACAGTTGATGACGCATAACCAAATATGGCAAAGCGTTTTTTATGCCCGTAACGGTCGACGATAATTCCCGAAAAAAGTTTGATAATGCTTGCTATGCTTTCGGCAATTCCTTCTATTATCCCGATAATGGCCGGCCCAGCGCCCATTACTGCCGACAGATACAACGGCATAATGGGGTAAACCATTTCCGTGCTTATATCAGTAAAGAGGCTGACCAGCCCCAATAAAACAATATTTGACATTTTTATCCTGATTATGTAATATTATAATACACCAAAAAAAATTATTTTCTAATAGGAGCCCATCATGGCACAACACCAGTTTCAAACCGAAGTAAGCCGGTTGCTTCACCTTATCATTCACTCGCTTTACTCCAACCGGGAAATTTTTCTGCGGGAGCTCGTATCAAACGCCTCCGACGCTTTGGACAAGCTCAAATATCTGACTGTGGCGGACGATGCATACAAATCGATCGATTTTGATCCAAGAATAGATATATCTTTCGATAAAGAAGCCAAAACCCTCACGGTATCGGACAACGGAATCGGCATGAACGAAGGCGACTTAATCGACTCTCTTGGCACCATTGCACGTTCCGGCACCCGTGTCTTTTTGGAGAAGCTCGCCGAAGATGCTAAAAAAGATTCCAATCTGATCGGCCAGTTCGGCGTGGGCTTTTATTCGGCTTTTATGGCGGCGGAAAAAATTGAAGTGATAAGCCGCAAGGCCGGCGAGGATACTGCCTGGAAGTGGTCTAGCGACGGCAAAGACGGTTTTGAGATCGAGAGCGCAGAGCGCAGCAATCAGGGAACGACAGTGATCCTTCATCTTTCGGAAGAAGGAACAGAATACGCCAACCGCTGGTCAATAGAGGACATTATCAAGCGTTACTCAAATCACGTTGCATTCCCGATTTATCTTACATACGATGAAAAGGAGTGGGACGACAAAGGGAAGGAAAAAGGCAGCAAAACAAAAACAGACAGGATAAACTCCGGAACAGCGCTGTGGAGGCAGGCAAAAACTGAAATCAAGGAAGATGACTACACAGAATTTTACAAACAGCACAGCCATGACAATGAGGCTCCGTTACACTACATTCATACCAAGGCGGAGGGAACCCTGGAATATACCACCCTGTTCTATATCCCCCAAAAGGCTCCGTTCGATCTGTACAATGTTGATTACAAGCCGGGTGTAAAACTCTATGTAAAACGGGTATTTATAACCGATGACGACAAAGAACTGATGCCGACCTATCTGCGCTTTGTGCGGGGTGTTATAGATTCCGAGGATCTTCCCCTGAATGTAAGCCGTGAAATTTTGCAGCAGAATAAAATTCTTTTGAACATCAAAAACGCTTCAGTAAAAAAGCTGCTTTCGGAATTCAAGCAAATGGCAGATAACGCAGTTTCCGGCGGAGACGAGGCAAAGGAAAAATGGGAAAACTTTATCGGCCAGTTTAACCGGCCGTTGAAGGAAGGATTATACCAGGATTATGCCAACCGTGAGGCCATTCAGGACCTCGTGCGTTTTAAGAGCACCGCTGTGGAAGGCTGGACAAGTTTTTCCGATTATGTTTCCCGCATGAAAAGCGATCAGAAAAATATTTATTACATTACAGGCGGCGGCGCATCAGGCGGCGATGAGAAAACCCTTAGAGCATCACCGCTTTTGGAAGCCTATCGCGCCAAAGAGATAGAAGTCCTTATCATGGACGATGACATCGACGAGATTGTAATTCCTTCCCTGCACAGTTACAGGAAAGAAACCCCCGGTGCCGACGGCAAGAGCGAAAGCCAGAGCTGGGAGCTGAAGGCAGTCAACCGCGCCGGAGCGGACGAAGAGTTAGGTGAAAAAAAAGACAAGGCTGCTGAAAAAGAAGCGAAACCTGTCATAGAAAAGATAAAAAAAGCCCTGGGCCACCGTGTAAAAGACGTAAAACTTTCCCGCCGCCTCCACGATTCGCCGTCGTGCATTGTTGCTGACGAAAAGGATCCGTCGATACAAATGGCGCAAATGCTCAAAGCCATGGGACAGGCCGAAATGCCAGAAATAAAGCCCATTCTGGAAGTAAACGGCGATCACCCAATTCTGATAAATCTGAAAAGCATTGATGACGAAGAGCGCATCGCAGATATCGCCGGAGTGCTGCTCGATCAGGCGCTGCTCGTGGAGGGCGTAAAGCTGAAAGACCCGGCAGGTTTTGTAAAAAGACTGAACCGGCTGCTGGCGAGCGGTTGACAAAGACGCCCGACCGATTTACTAGTGAAAAGTAAATTGGTCGGAGGCTGAATTTGGAATTAATTGGCTTAGCAACTAGTAGACTGAAACAAATAAAGCTTTACAAGAATCTAACCACGAACCACACTAACAACACTAACCATTAATTAGAAAAAATGCGCAGAGGGCGCTTGAAAAAACCCCGCCCCGTCGATTGGCGGTATAGCGTTAATCGTATGTTTGTTTTATATGACGAACGCATTTTTTAAACATATTTTATATCTTAAATAATTCTCAAATTCTTTTATCTATTCCATCACGAATTCTATCCCGAAGGTGTTTTGCTACACTCAATAATTCTTCACGGGACATTACCTCAAGAGAAGCATCCTCAATATCCATAAGTATCTCCTTACAATCAAAGCCCTACTTGTGAAGCTTGATATTCATCACGTAATTTTTTCCAAGTATAACATACCTGAATATAATTATGTTTTTGATACTCAGATGCTCTAATTGAATCAAACATATCTCCATATCTGGGTGGATTTCCAGTTACCCTACGTATTAATTCAACTTCAATTTCCGGAGAATAATTTCCATAAGAAATGGTCTCTTGTCTATAGACAACTGTAACTTGACCAAAATATTCTTTTGCTTCACCAACATTCATTTTATTGTCTGTAGGTGTGCTATATATCTGTTGCAAACGAGTTTTTAATGTATTGTGTGTG
This sequence comes from Treponema sp., assembly GCA_009777535.1. Lineage (GTDB taxonomy): Bacteria > Spirochaetota > Spirochaetia > Treponematales > Breznakiellaceae > WQXQ01. The sequence continues at coordinate 11,644 of WRLP01000009.1, read as the reverse complement.
TCATCTTTTGAATCAGAGTAAGTAACCCATACACGATAAAGTCTGTATGAATTTGAATTCCATTTATTAAAAAGGAACTGGCGTCTTTTAATGCTTTCAGATGCAGTTTCAAGTATTAAGCTTGCAATATTTGGATCATTATTGTAATTTTCACTTAAAACAATATTATTTCCAATATTGTATGCATTTCTTACATCTTCTAAAGAAGAACCCCATACAACTTGGTCGTAACCATTAAAAGGTGCCGATTGAGCCATTAATTGACTAGCAGTTGCACAAAACCCAATAATTATCATTAAAACCATTTTTTTCATAAAAACCTCCTGAATTTTTCCCAATAAGCTCAAAATTGCCTATCGTAATAAATAAATGTTCTTTATTTGCCCTATGAATAACAATATAATGCGCAATATTGCCCTATTTGTCAAGTAAAATAAGCCAATTTTGACCATTTTTTAGAATAAAATATCGCTATGGACTTCTGGATGAGGCTAAAAAGCGAGATCAAGGCAAAAAATACGACCCAGGAATGGGTTGCCGGTAAGATCGGCGTACCCTTTGGCACATTCAGAAAATGGATGACCCGTAAGACCTACCCTAACATAAAAGAAGGAATCGAGATTGCAAAACTGCTGAACACATCGGTGGAATACCTGGTTACAGGTACGGAGCCGGAAGGTTTAAGCATGGCCGAACGGAAACTGGTAAATATATACCGTAAGCTCAGCGCCACGGACCAGGAAAATGTGATGCTGGCAATAAATGCCTGGGCAGAGAAAGGCGAGCCCCGGCAGATACGCTGATAATTCGCCGACAATAGATTGACAATTATCAGATACAAAATATAATGAATATTAAGAGTAGTTTATGGAATTTTTAAGTATTCGGGAATTTTCTGCGCATCCACGTAAAACACAGGAAACCCTTAAGCGCAGCGGAAAAATTGTATTAACAAACAATGGCAAACCTTCTATGCTTGTTTTTGATATCACGGGGCAGGATTTTGAAGACCTAATAGACACCATCAACCGTGCAGAGGCAATGAGGCTGCTTGAGGAAGTTCAGGTGCAGGCAGTAAGGGGCGGCCTCAATTTTATGACAATAGACGAAATTAACACAGAAGTCGCCGCAGCCCGCAGAAAAAAAGGTAAATAAGTGCGTCTGGTATTGGATACCAATGTTGTTGTTTCGGCTCTTATAAATCCTGGCGGCAAACCTTCCCAAATAATGAAAATGATTTTTAGCCGTAAGGCTGAACTGTACTGCAATTCAATAATATTAAATGAATATGAAACCGTTATGCTGCGTCCTAAATTCGCAAACAAAATTCATTCTGGCAATGTGCGCAGGCTAATAGATATTATCAGGAAGATTGGTATCTCATTTAACCCTTTCCCTGGCGATACTAAACTGTCCGATGAATCCGACCAGATATTCTATGATACTGCCAGGGGAAGCGGATCAATTTTAATAAGCGGGAATATAAAACATTTTCCCAAAGAACCATTTATCATGCTTCCTGCGGATTTTTTAAAATGGTTTGAAGGTGGAAAGAGATAGATATTATCTAACCCGCGCTAAAATAGTACGCCCCGGGGTTGGCAAAGAACATTCCGCAAACTGAGGCTGCCGGAATCATCATGGCGGATTCTGTTAATTCAAAGCCGCAGCGTTTCTGCGCTTCGAGAGCCTTGAAGGCAATCCGCTTGTCTTCGTGATTAGGGCATGACGGATAACCGAAGGCGGGGCGAATACCGGTGTATTCTCCCTTCAGCACATTTTCCGCCGAAAGTGTTTCTGCGGCTGCATAGCCCCACCATTCTCGGCGGATGCGCAGGTGCACTTCTTCGGCAAATGCCTCTGTCAGCGAATTGGCAAGGCTTGCCAAAAGCGCCGCTGCGTATTCATCGCCGCGTGCACGGAATTTGCGGGCGTTTTCTTCCATGCCAAAACCGGCGCTTAGAGCGAACAGGCCAAGCCAGTCCTGCTCTGTGATAAAATCCGCAAGGCAGGGATTAAAAACGCCCGCCGGTTTTTTCTGCAAGCTACGAGGGAAAAAAAAGCGCCCTACTTCGCTTTTCCTATCGGCTGGATCAAAGAGGGTAATATCCTCGTTATGTGCAGCGGCGGGGAAAATACCGGCAACGCCGTTAAGTGTAAGAAGTGTTTCCGTTCTTATTCGCTGTAAAAAAATTTTTGCGTCTTCCAGAAGATTTTCTTTTGTCGCTGCAGCCGCCCCCTGCATTTCCCAGCTTTCCAGAAAAGAAGTCCAGTCGATGTAAGGGATAACCCTGTCCAGGGGATAATTATTCAGCTCAATTATTCCCGTTGTTTTCGGTTCATCAACAGATGGCCCCGGGGGAGCCCTGTTGGCCCTTGCTTCAGCCAGGGGGATTATTTTGATATTGGACTGAATCATTTTATGATGCTCCGCCGCCTTTCGATAGGACTCTTCAATCGCTTCCAGAAAGCGGGAGCGTTCTGTTTCGGACAATAGGGCACGGACTGTTTCTGCGGATTTTCCCGCATCGGGAACATAGACAACGGGGCCTGAGTATTCCGGGACAATCCGCAGGGCAGTATGCGCAAGGCTTGCCGCTGCGCCGCCTATCAGCAGGGGAATGGTCATTCCCCTGCTTTCCATTTCCCCAGCAATGTTTATCATTTCGTCTAACGAGGGGGAAATAAGCCCTGAAAGCCCTACAGCGCTTACTCCCTCTCTTTCGGCAGTTTCAATAATCTGTTCACAGGGAACCATCACCCCCAAATCGATAATCGCATAACCGTTGCAGCCAAGAACAAGGCCTACAATGTTTTTGCCTATATCGTGTACATCCCCCTTAACAGTCGCCAGAAGTATTTTCGGTGAAGCCGCCTGTTTGGCGAGGCGTTTCTCCGCCTCAATTTGCGGCTCAAGTACGATTATGGCTTTTTTCATAACCCTTGCACTGCGTATCACTTGAGGCAGGTACATACTGCCCTTGCCGAGACGTATGCTTACCTCCTTCATGCCTTCCATAAGAGGGCCTTCGATAATATCAAGGGGACGCTTGTATTTTTTTAACAATTCAACAATATCAGCCTCTATATCATCATGGCCTTTATGCATGGCCTGGACAACACGAGATTCAGCATCCAACAGGCGGCCGCTTTTTTCCGGCGGCACATCTTTTGCATTAGGTGAAACACCGGCAGAAAATTGCTCCGTGGCGGCCAAAAGCCTTTCAGTTGCTTCTGTATCCCTGTTCAGTATTACATCTTCAATCGCGTTACGCAAATTTTCTTCTATATCGCCGTAGGAAACCCTTGCAGCCGGATTAACAATAGCCATGCTAAGGCCTGCTGCGGCTGCGTGTTTAAGAAAAACACTGTGCATGGCCTCACGCAGGGCATTGTTTCCCCGGAAACTGAAAGAAAGGTTTGAGATTCCTCCGGATATCTGCACATCCGGACAATTATCCCGAATCCATGAACAGGCACGGATAAAATCTGTTGCATAAGAATTGTGCTCGCTTACGCCTGTGGCAACCGTGAAGACATTAGGATCAAAAACAATATCACAGGAAGGGAAGCCGCTGTCGATCAGCAGTTTATAAGAGCGCTGTGCAATTTCAATTCTGCGCTCATAGCTTGCAGCCTGCCCCTGCTCGTCAATCAGCATAACAACTGCCGCAGCCCCGTAGCGCCGGATTATTCCCGCCCTTCGCAGGAACTCTTTTTCCCCATCTTTCAGATTTATTGAATTAACAAGGCCCTTTCCCTGCAGCCGTTTAAGTCCAGTTTCCAGAACATTCCAGCTTGAACTGTTTATCATAAAAGGAACCTTGGAAATGTTCGGATCCATAAGGGCGAAGTCAAGAAAAGCAGCCATCGCATTTCCGGCGTCAAGCATTGCGTCGTCTGTGCTAATATCAATAACTGCTGCACCCTCTTCGACCATATCCCTTGCAATGGCAGCGGCTCCCTCGTAATTCCCTTCGCTTATCAGGCGCAGGAATTTGCGGCTTCCTGCAACACTGGTTCTTTCCCCAATCAGGACGATTTTTTCAGTGTTAGCCGACATTTGCTTTTCAATGACCAGCGGCTCAAGTCCGGCAAGCGTACTTTTGCCGCTGTGTTTCAGCTTTTCCTTATGCGCCTGACGGCCTTTGTAAGCGGCGGCAACAGCGGCTATTGCGGCGATATGTTCCGGAGTTGAACCGCAGCATCCCCCGATAATGTTTACAAGTCCCTCTTTAAGATAGGCCTCGACGTGAGCCGACATTGTTTGGGGTGTTTCGTCGTAGACCCCAAGCTGATTTGGCAGGCCGGCATTCGGATGGGCGCTTGTCAGGCAGGGAACAATGTCGGATAACAGCCGCACATGAGGCAGGAGTTTCTCTGCGCCGAAAGAGCAGTTAAGGCCTATTGCCCAGGGCTTTGCATGAAGTACCGATATGCAAAACGCCTCCAGTGTTTGGCCGGAAAGAAGCCGCCCCGATTCGCCGGAAACAGTGGCGGATATCATAACGGGGACATCGGCGCCCCTTTCTTCCAAAAGGCGGCTGATTGCAAAAAGCGCAGCCTTGGCGTTGAGCGTATCAAAAATAGTCTCTACCATGAATATATCGGCACCACCGTCGAGCAGCCCACGGGCATTATCATAGTAGGCGGCTTCCAGTTCGTCCCAGTAAATGCTGCGCTTCGCAGGGTTATTATAATCCGGGGAAAGGCTTGCGCTTTTTGCGGTAGGGCCCATGCTCCCCGCAACGAAACGCCGCCTGCCGGAAGCGGAAAATCTGTCGGCGCACTTTCGGGCAATGGCTGCGGCGGCGGCGCTTATTTCGTATGCAAAATCACTCAAACCAAAATCGCCAAGCGAAACAGAAGTTGAATTAAAACTGCATGTTTCGATAATATCCGCGCCGGCCTTCAGATATGCGTCATGGAGGGCGCCTATTATTTCCGGCTTTGTAAGACAGAGCACATCATTGCAGCCCTTCAGCGGCACATGATGGCTGGCAAAAACATCTCCCCGAAAATCATTCTCTGTAAGATTGTATTTCTGAATCATGGAGCCCATTGCGCCGTCAAGAATTAAAATGCGCTCCCTTGCCGCTGTATCAAGCTGTTCCCTAATAGACATGTTTTGATTGTATCAATATTTATTAAAAAATCCCATTGTTTAATAAGCTCATTCTGTATAAAATGTAACCAATGGAGAAAAAAAATGAGTGCACCAAAAGTATATTTTACGGATATGAGGACTCAGCTTGGCGAAGGGCTGCTGGTTAAACTGGACAGGCTGATATGCAAGGCAGGGATCGACAAAATTGATTTTAAGCAAAAATATGTTGCCATTAAAATTCATTTTGGCGAGCCGGGGAATCTGGCTTTTTTAAGGCCGAATTTTGCCAAAACAACGGTCGACCGAATAAAGGCGCTGGGCGGAATGCCCTTTCTGACGGATTGCAATACTCTTTATGTGGGGCGCCGCAATCAGGGGCTTAATCATCTTGACTCCGCTAACGAAAATGGTTTTTTTCCAATGAGTACAGGCTGCCAAAATATAATTGCGGATGGTATTCGGGGTAATGATGATATTGAAGTGCCGGTAGCGGGCGGAGAGTACTGCAAGACTGCACGTATAGGCAGAGCTATTATGGATGCTGATATTGTTGTCTCGCTGAATCATTTTAAGGGACACGAAGGATCAGGTTTTGGCGGCGCTCTTAAAAATCTAGGAATGGGTTCCGGCAGCCGTGCAGGCAAAATGGCCATGCACAATGAAGGCAAGCCGCAGGTAAATAAAAGCGATTGCATAGGTTGTAAAATATGCGCAAATTTTTGCGCTCATGGCGCAATCAGTTTCAGTGGCGGCAAGGCTTTCATTGATCACGGTAAATGCACGGGCTGCGGACGCTGTATAGGCGCATGCAGCAAGGATGCGATTTACGGCAACTGGGATACAGGCAACTCTCTGCTAAGCTGCAAGTTTGTCGAGTATGCAAAAGCAGTGCTGGACGGGCGGCCTCATTTTCATATCAGCGTGGTGAATCAGGTTTCACCTTACTGCGACTGCCATGATGAAAGCGATGCCGCAATTGTACCCGACATAGGTATTTTCGCAAGTTTCGATCCTGTTGCTCTGGACAAGGCCTGTATTGACGCGGTAAATGCGGCGCCCGCACTGTACTCCAGCATTCTTTCGGAGAGGCAGCACACGCACAAGGATGAAGCCGGCAATGCGGATCACATGACAAACATTCACCCAACGACTGATTGGCGTGTACAGATAGCCCATGCTGAAAAGCTCGGCCTTGGCAGCAGCAAGTACGAGCTTGTTACGGTGAAATAATACGCCACTGTTCCAGCGACTCTAACATATGGGCGTGAATATCAAGGCCGTAAACTGCCTGCAGTATTTCGCCGTTCAGTGCATTTTCAATTTTACCGCAGGCGGTAATTTCGCCATCCTTCATGACAATAGCGGTATCCGCAAATCTGCGCGCCAGGTTTAGATCGTGTAACACGCTGATAAGGGTTTTATTGTTATCACGCACCCATGATTTCAAAAAATCAAGCAGCTCAATTTGATATTTCAGATCAAGGTGATTGGCAGGCTCGTCCAGCAGAATTATATCGGGGGTCTGCGCAAAAGTCTTCGCAAGAAAAACTCGCTGTAACTGTCCGCCGGAAAGTTCATCGATCATTTTATCTTTTATGTCTTTAATATCAAGTTTTTCGATAATATCTTCGACTATTGTCTTGTCTTCGGCAGGCTGACCTTTAAGGAAACCGCCGGAATGAGCATACCGCCCCATAGAGACAGTTTCGTATACCGTGTAGGGAAAATATACTTTTGCGCTCTGCCCTAAAAGGGCGATTTTTTTTGCGAGTTCTTTGCGGGAGAAAGATAAAATGTCACGGTCTTTCAGTGAAACAGTTCCCCGGTAATCAATGATACGTGCGATGGATTTTAGCAGTGTTGTCTTTCCGCAGCCATTCGGCCCCAGCACACAGAGGCTTTCTCCCGCGACCACACTGAAACTGATATTGCGAATAACATCAACACCACCATATCCGGCGCACATTTCTCTTACTTCTAACATCTCTCTCTTCTACCTTCTACATTTTAACTTTTACTTTTCTAAAATATATCCACGCAAAGAATGGCGCGCCGATAAGAGCCGTTATCGCTCCGACGGGCAGCTCCGACGGAGATATAACAGTTCTTGCGACAAGATCGGTTAACACTGATAAAGAGCCTCCAAGAATAAACGACAGGGGTATTAAGTGTTTGTGCCGTGAACCAATGATTTTTCGTGCGGCATGCGGGGCTATAAGATCGACAAAGCCGATAACGCCGCATAATGCAACCACAGAGCCTGTCAGTACGGCGCAAAAAACAAGCAATTTTCTGCGGACAGCGCCTGTTTCCACGCCGGCGGATTTTGCCTGTTCGTCTCCAAATGTTAATATATCCATCTCTTTTGTGTAGCGCATAATACCGGCGGTTCCGATTACAAAAAACGGAATCAGCAGCCTGACATGGCTCCAGCCCCGCATGGCAAAACTGCCCATCTGCCAGATCATTATCCGCCTGAGGTCGTCGGAAAAAATTGCGCTGAGCGTTGTAAGCAGGGCGTTCAAAAAAAGCGAAAAAACCATACCGCAGAGAATAATTGTGTTATTCGACATTGATCTATCTATTGCGGAGGAAAAAACGGCTACAATAAGAACAGTTGCAAGACCGAAGGCAAATCCGGTCAGCGGCAGGGTAAAGCCGCCAATGAACGGAATTGTAAATCCGCTGATAATGATAATTCCGGCGCCAAGGGACGCGCCGGAGGAGACACCCAGAATGTAAGGGGAAGCCAGCGGGTTTAATAAAATTGACTGGCAAACAGCGCCGCTCATTGCGAGGCAGCCGCCGGCGATAAAAGCAAGCAATACCCTCGGCAGACGCAAAAGCCAGACAATCGAAACATTTCTTGCGTCAATTTTTCCGTTAAGGGGAAGGTTAAAAACCTTGTGCAAAATTACGGCAACTGTCTCGGCAGGATTAATACCGGAGCTGCCCAGTGATGCGCCGGCGGCGATTATTAAAAGCGAAATAACCGCCCCGATTGTGATACGCCTGCTGTTAGTCATATAGCTCCCAGTAGACAGCCTGCGCCATTTGCCGCAGCGCCAAAACAATTCTCGATGAAGGCCGCGATGAAGAATCGTTGTCTATCTGATAAATACGGTTATTTATTACAGCGTTAATATGATTAAAACCTGGCCTGCTTTTTATCTCGCCGATTGGGTCATCAATATAATTTACACTGGTAAGGATTACATCGGGGTTTCGCTCAATTATCGATTCCGCCCCGGGGTTAACCAGCCAGTTGTCATTTCCGAAAATATTATCTGCGCCGATTACAGAAATCATATCATCTATAAAGCTGTCCTTTCCAAAAGTGATCATATCGGGCGCTGCGGATATTTCAAAATATACAGTTCTTTTTTCGTTATGCGCCAGTCTATTCGTAATTTCGGCAATCTGCGCCTTCATTGTTTCAACAAGTTCTTCCCCCTCTTTTTGCACCTGCAGCAGATCGGCTATAAAGGCAATATCCCTGTAAATATCAGTTATACTCCTGCTCATCGAAATATATACAACGGGAATTCCTGCTTCCCGCAACAGGCTGAAAGGGTCTTCGCCGCTGCCGGTGGGGTTATGCCCGCTTGCGATAATTATATCCGGCGACAGGTTTAATATCACCTCGGCATCGGGGTAAAAGAAATCCAACATAACAAGGCCGGCGGGAATTCCGCTGACATTCGCAGAATGGCGGTCAATGGCAACAAGTTTATGCGCCATGCCAAGGTCGGCGATTATTTCCGTATTCGAAGGGGCGGTAGATACAATTCTGTTAATGGAGTTGTTAATTGTTACAGTTCTTCCGCTGCGGTCGACTATTTCCCTGCCCTTGTTTTCAGCGCACCCTGTCAATAAAAATACTAATATCAATCCAAAAGAAAATTTTTTAGTCATTATTGCGCCCCATATCAATATTAATTCTCATTCCCAAGGTCAGTGTAATGCCCGGCATGGGATACCTATAAAATGATTCGTAAGATGTGTTAAGAATATTCAACAAAGAAACAAAGGCTGTTATGTTACTGGAGATTTCCTGATTAACTGCGGCATTAAGCAGGAAATACGGCTCCAGTTCGGCAAGATTCGCCCTGTCTTCATAACGCACACTTTCATAATGTCCGGAAATAATCAGTGAGCCGCTGTACAGGGATTCGATGATCCACGAAATGCTTATGGAGCCGCCGATGGTATGCTCAGGGTTATAGGGAATTTTCTTGCCGGAATCAAAAGTATAACCAAAGCTCAACAAAAAACTTCGCAGGTATTTATAGGTAAGCGACGGAGATACTTCCTTTAAAGGCCCAATGGACACAGGTATATTAAAACAGATACTGTTATCAAGTCCGAAAAATACGGCCTCCCCGACATTTTCAGGCCGCCAAACCCCGCCGCTTCCGGAATACCAGTGAATTGAATCTTTCATCCATTGGGAAAAAAAAGTACTTTCCAGAGTCAGCAGGTTTTTAAATTTCCATTCTGCGCCCAAATCGGCGCCCCAGCCGTCTTCGGGACGAAGATCGGGGTTGCCGGTGCCGTAACCTCCTTCCCAGTACAGATCCTCAAACTCGGGGAACTTGAAACTGCGGAAATAGTTATTTTTAAGAGAAATAGAATCTGTCACATTCCAGAGCAGTCCAAGTTTTGGTACGAACGTTATGTGCTCTTGAAACTTTGCCGATCCGCTGCTTGTAAACACCGCCTTAACCGAAGGAATAAGCTGAAATTCCTCCAGCGGCTTGATTTCCGTTGTAAGATATATGCCGCCGTCGTGGCGGCTGCGGTTTCCTATATCCGTGGAATCAAGATTGATAAAACGGTAGTCAAAGCCGCTCCTCAGGGTAAGCCGTCCGCCCGGATACCACACCCAGCGGTTGATTGCGCTGAGGCTGTGCTGATTGTGGCGGGATAGGTCATCAGCCGGTGAAGTATAATCCATTTTGGCAAACTGCCATGTAAGAGAGGCTTCTGTTGCAAAGTCATCATGCCCGGCACGAGGCATATCAAACATGATGGTTTGGCGGCTGATAAAATCTTCCTGAGTGCCAAAGATACTTGAAAAACCTGTGGCGGGGATATTTTTGTCACCATAGTAAAAATTTGTAGATGCAATCAGGCTGGCATGATCTTCTGATTCCCACACAAAGGATGCATTTGCACCGGCGTCCCACACTTCGTTGTTGTCCTTGCGGCGAAGGTGATTAAAACTATCGGTAAAAAGAAAATGATTCTCGGCGTGGTTGGCAAACACTCCGCCCCTGAACGAAAAGCCATTGCCGAAAGCTGCCCCGTCGTAAGCTTCGCTGCTTCCGTAAGCGGCCGAAAAGGCAAAGTTCTGGGTGTCAAATAAGTCTTCCCAATGACGGCTTTGCCTTTCTCCGGAGCGACCACGGTATTCTCCAGGCATTGCTGAGGTATTGGACACCGAGCCGCTAAACCGCCAGCCCTGGTTATGCTTTTTTATCGTGACGATATTTATCACCCCGCCCATTGCCCCCGAAACATTAAACTTTGTATCCGATCCGCCATAGATAACTTCAATGCGTTCAATTGAGGAGAGATCTATTTGATTTATATCAAAACCTCCGTCCATGGCAGAATTCGCCGGCACTCCGTCTATGAGGAATACCACCCGTTTTGAACTATGGCCCCGTAGATGAATGCTTGTTTGATTGCCGTAAGCTCCATAGCGGGCAATGTTAAGAGCAAGGACATCTTGTAAAAGGCCTGCAAGGTCATTTGCACCCTGTTGTTCAATGTCTTCCCTGTTGATGACAGCCATCTGTTGGCTTGTCTGCCGGGTTCCCACAATGGTAAGACCGGATTCTTCTTCAAATTCATGTAAATGGCTGTCACCATTAAACCCGTCTTCGAAAAATTCGTTATCGAAACCGGTTTCCTGTCCCTTTATCATACCAGGATTAAGGAGAAATAAGTTAAAAAACAGCAAAAACAGAATTAATGCCCTGGCATGAAAAAGGGTGGATAACATTGTTAATCGGCGGTACGGAGGTATGTTCCGTAAAAACTTATATAAGTGCCTTCATTTCCAAGTGTGAATGCCGCTATTGCATCATCAAGTGTAAGTTCCGCCGCCGTGTCTGGGAACAAAGAAGCAGTGCCAATTTGCACCGAAACGCCCGGCCTTAAGTTTTGGAAGTAAATTCCAATAAAGGTACCGGCCGAGTAACCATAGGCTTCGTACCCTGGATCAAGTTCAATGATGATTACACCGGCAGCCTTGGAAAAATTAGTAACATGACTTATAACACCAGCATGCGGAAAATAATCAGAAATATATTCAACATTGTCAGCCTCTACGGTATAACCGTCTGTGCCCCACTCAGCAGTGTCCAGCCATGTTCCTATTAGATTAACGTTAAGCTTGCCGTCATCAACAAAACTACTGCCGCCATCCTCCATGGGACACCCCATGAACAAAAGTGCAGCAAACAAGACAACAAAAACCGCAGTAGCCTTGCGCCTTTGCAGCTCTCCTGACCACCCGTGAGTGATCGC
>WRLP01000008.1 GCA_009777535.1 Treponema sp. | reverse complement strand
GGCTTGCAGAACGCAGGAATAAAATGCATACTGCATATATTAACAGGCGGAATTATTGGCAGTCGATGGCTGACAATTCCGAGCCACCTTATAAGCCTGCCTGAAAAACGGCAAGTCCGGCTTAGGCGCTACAATATTTGTTATTGCCAGTAATACTTTTATATTATATTGCTCTTCTAATGCACTTAGTCCCTTTAAAACATCTTTATCAATTGTGTAAGTATCATTTTTATAAAAACTTTCAGCTTTAACTTCTATAAAAAAGGATTTTTACCGATAAATATAATATAATCTGGTCTTTTTATTTTTGGCTTATTTCCCCAAAATACTTTAGAATACATTAAAAGCAGAGCATTTTTGGTTATGCTTGAGATTTCTCCTGGTGAGGGCTGCATGCGGAAGTTGACAACTCCATACCCTCGCTTTTTTCACAGGTTTTTATAATTAAGAGCTTTATATCCCTATTCATAAAATTGTCAATTCAATTTTTCAATCTTATGGATATCCGGGGCTTGCTGTAGTGAAGTGGGTGGCCGACTACCACGGCTGGACGATTCCTGAGAATAGTGATCACCCGCGTTTGGGCGAGATGAGAATACCTGAAACATTGTGAACCTGAATTCCGCAGCATATTGCGCAAGACTTTCAGGTCCCGCCGGTCAGCCTTATTTTTTGCCGCTTTTTGGTTTGGTCGTTTTTTTGGCTTTTTCCGGCTCTACCCTATCAAGGGCTTTTGCGGGAAAATAACCTTCCTGATACTCATTATGATCCGAAAACCACGACGTAACGACTATCTTTGTTTCCTCTTCGATAGCCTGGACTACCATTTGCGGGCCATTGGGAAGCGCCGATACGGCTACCAAATCCCCAATAAGTCTTTCTGTTGCTCTTACGCTCATTAAAAACTCCTTTAGTAATGCTATCACATATATTTGATAATGGCTACCCCACGGGCCGCCGCTAAGTTTGACTCCCCTTTACCGCCTCCAGCAGATTAAAAGCCAAGTCCACCTCCGAAAGGCTTAAATCCAGACGGGAGGCTATTTCACCCGGGGAAAGACCCTGGGCAGCCAAATCCGCAACTTGAACGCGAATCTGCTGCTTCGTCGGCATTGGCTGTAATGTCTGCGCCGGCCCTGCTGCCTGCGGTATCTGCGCCGCCGGCTGAACCGGTACATGCAGCAGCTCCGGCCATTTTTGGGATTCCGGACGTGACGTGTTTTCACCACCCGCAGCCGGCGGAATGCGCAATGCCGATCGTATACCCTGCCCCAGATTGTTGTAAAGAGCCTGCCCCGAGCGGCTGCGCTCAAGCTCGCGCAGATAAACCGTTATGCGCTTGTCGGTATCTTCCAAAAGAGCGTTAAGCGTTTTTATGCGATCCTCTACCAGCATGGAATCCCTGTCTGTAGCCGCATCAATTTCTGCGATAAGCCTGTACACTTCGGAGCGGTACTCACCGAGAAGTTCTTCTGCGGAAGTACGCCGCTTTATATACCATTTAACGTAGAAAAAAACAAAGAGGCAAAAAATCATACTGAACGCAGAAATAAACAAATTAATATTCATTTTACCTCAAAGGCTTATATCAATATTTTTACCCAGCAGGGGATCAAAAAATACTGAAGATTGATCCCCACCACCATCACCGTTATTATCATGATCTTTTTCATTTTTTCCGCCGCCTCCACTTTGACTTTGCTGTTTACGGTCATTTACCTTTTGAGCTCCGTCCCCGGAATCCTGCGCTTCGTTTACTTCCTGAATCAGTTCTTCGGTTTTCCTCTGAAGCTGCGCGCCCTGGATTGCCTGCTGCACCGCCTGACCCTCCTGCTGTGCAGTTTGAGTCCTCCCGACTTTGTCAACCTGGGTAAAAAGAATTTGAAGGTCAATTGGTTGTATAGCCATCCGGTCCCTTTTTTACTTCATCGCTGGGTTCTTCGTATTTTGTTACCCGAATAAGCCCGTTTTCCAGAATAAAAGTTACAGCCCGGTAATCGGTGCGCACATCTTCCTTAACATCACGGATTACGATTTTTACACCGGGGTAAACCTTTGATGAGGCGGAAATGCGGCCGCGTACCTTTAGTTCGTTCAGGAATTCCTGAATTTTAAGTATTTTTTCTTCAGACTTTTTCAGGTCTGCCATCAGTAAATTACGGCGATCCATCAATTCCTGAAGATATACTTCCCTGTCTTCAGGGAGGGATTTGCGCTGTTTTTTTATATTGATAAGAGTCTGCAAATTCAGCTTTACATCTTCCAGTTCTTTTTCCTGTCCGTCCCTTAGGGCAATAAGACGTTCAAGTTCAAGTTTGCTTTCCGGATCATAACCGACCTCACAAATGGTCTCGGTTCCGCTGGTAGGATTCCCCAGTACCTTTGCGTTTATTTCCTCACGGGCGCGCAGACGGCCTCCCATTATATGAGCCCTTTTGCCCTGGCAGATGATGCGGTTAACCGCGGTAACCTGGGAATTAATAATACCGTCAGACGCTACTACCATGTTACCCGCTTCCACAGATGCGTTTTCTATAAAACGCGACCACATGGATCTTCCTGCGCGTATTTTACCTCCGCTTTTACCATTAATCCCCTGGTGAATAATTATATCCCCTTCGGCATCAAGCTCGGCCTTGGAAACAGTTCCGTTTACTTCGATATTTCCTGCTGCCTTAACAGAAAAGCCGTCTTCCACATTTCCATTGATAATTACAGTACCAAGGAATATTATATTTCCTGTTTTTAGATTTACATCGCCGTCAACCGTGTAAATAGGCTCAACATTAACCTTGCCCCCTCCCAGTAAAACCTGTCCATTAATGCTCGCGTAAATGGTGATGCCGTCCTCTCCGACATGCACATTGCTGCCGACAGGCAGGGTGGTTTCCTTGCCGGATTTGGCAGGTACCATTTTTCCTGTAATCGTCTTGCCCGGGGTTCCCTCCTCCGGCGGAATCTTTCGCGCCAGGGGCTGGTTCTGAACCACATTCTGAATAATGTTAAGTTCCTTAAAATCTACACGGCCGTTACTTCCTTCACGCAGCCGAATTCTGTTCTGATCGGTTTCAAAATTATATTGTATATAGGCATCCCTGCCGTCGACGGGCCTTGTTCCTTCAGCTACTTCCACCCTTTCCCTGTAAACAGGCTTATCGGCAAAATCAAATAAAAAATCTTCTTTTACTCCATGATATATTCTATGCTGCTTACATATACTGATATATGTTTCAGCGGTTATATCACAACCGCCAACGCCCGGAGGAAGAACCTGTATGAACGCTTTCATTTCTCCTTCCTGGATTTCCACCGTTACCATGCTGTCATTTTCCGGGCGGTGCTCAAAATCCGCTATTTTCACATAACTGCCGGATGCTTCATGCACAAGTTTTTTAACTAAATCGATATCCACATTCTCCAGCTTTCTT
Source organism: Treponema sp. (assembly GCA_009777535.1). GTDB lineage: Bacteria > Spirochaetota > Spirochaetia > Treponematales > Breznakiellaceae > WQXQ01. The sequence goes on along the minus strand of WRLP01000008.1, from coordinate 112,329 downwards.
ATGTCTACCGCCTTCATGGTAATTTCTTCTGACACCTTCTTGCCATTGCCGACAGGAGGTGTAACTTTAAGGAATGCTCCCTCGTATCTAAGCTGTACAAACGAGCCGCCGTCCTTATCTTCAACAACAGGTGCAAAAGCGGCAAATTCATCGGAGAGGAGATCATCTTCCGCTTTTCTCTTTTTAACCAAAAGGCGTTCGTATGCGCGTATTTTCCATTCTTTTTTTCCGGATCCAAAAACCCCTGCTGAACCTTTTTCGATTATTTCGTATTCAAGCCGGCGGACAGGAATATCAAGCAGGCTTGCGGCTCCGCTGAGCGCCTCTTCCAGAGTGCGGCCGGACATTTCGACTGTGCGTATTGCCCGATCCTGTTCCAGGTTTTCTTTTACAATTTCCTGCAACCTGGCAAAGTCAATCATACTATGCCTTTGCGTATATTCGTTAATTTAGATCGTAGATGCAGTATTGCCTTTGTGTGAAGCTGGGATACCCTTGACTCGGTAACATCCAGCACCTTTCCTATATCTTTCAGTGTTAAGTCTTCATAATAATAAAGAACGAGAATCTTCTTTTCCTTTTCCGGCAGTTCATTAATCGCTTCGACAATGACCCTGCGAATTTCTTCGTTTACCACCATAACATCGGGGTTATAGCTTGAAGGAGATTCTATGCTGTCTCCAATGGAAACCTTGTCGTTTTCATCACCCGAATACCAAAGATCGTTCAGGGAAATAATTGATGTTCCCGATATTTTTTGAATAACCTTCATGTATTCGGTTTCGTCCATGCCCAGCGCGCCGGCTATTTCCTGATCCGTGGCGGTTCTGCCGAGCTGGGCTTCCAGCGCCGATATTACCGCTTCTATTTCACGGGTTTTTTGCCTTACAGAACGTGGCACCCAGTCAATAAGACGCAGTTCATCAAAAATGGCACCCCGTATGCGCGTAACAGCGTAAGTCTTGAATTTTACATTTTTATCGGGATCGTATTTATCTATTGCGTCAATAAGGCCGAAAACTCCGAACCCTACAAGATCATCGAACTCTACATTGTTGGGCATTCCAATGGCGACCTTACCGGCTACATACTTCACAAGCGGAGCATACTGCTTGATAAAGGCCTCGCGAATTCCAGCATCCCTCGTTTTACGGTACTGCTGCCAGAGTTCTTCTTCTGTCATTTGTCCCGGTATTCCCAACTGTCTTTCCTTTTTACTTATCGTTTATTAATACTGTCCGCAAACCTTCTGCCAGCTCTTTGGGGTTAAAATCACCCTTCATGGGCTGCGGCTTGTTCCCCATAGGACTCCTTACCGGACCGGGTGTCTCAAGAAGAGACGAAGACTCCGTTTTTCCGGCATTGGTTAAAAAAGCGCCTGCTAATGCGTCTAAATCCGGCAGCCCTCCCAAACCCGAAACATCACTCCCAAAACTTGGAGTAAAAGCCGGCGCAGTGTGTTGACCATCCCCGCCCGGAATGGCATTTTGGCCCCCTGCAGCGCCGTACCCCCCATAAGTATAAACATCTTCCCTGTTCAGGTCTATACCTTCATCGGATATTTCGCTTAATTCAGAAACAGACGCCATAGAGCCGGTTGTAATATCCGCAATATCACCGATTTCCTCGGGGTTATCCCTGTTTTTGTACATTTCAGGCAGGGCAAAGCCCTTGTTATTATCCAGGGTAATATTTACCCGAGAACCCGGGAGCGTAAGTGTATCCTGTTCTTTTTCATTGGCTACGGACAACAGATCAGGGAAAAAATTATATGTTACCAGCCGGGCGCCAAACCCGAGCCCGAAGAAAACAACAGCAAAGATCAGAGCCCGAATAATTATATAAAAAATATTTGCACCGCTTAATAATCCAACAGCAAAGGAAATGACAAGCGCTGCCAGGCCGGTTAATAAGCCAAATCTGATATTTATCAAGAGCCCTCCCCGTGATACCTAAAGAACATTATTGCGTCCAAACAGCCTTCGGAAAATGGCGCCGAAACCGGCTGTATCCGATGACTTGTTCCTTTCCATGCGCTCAACAATATGCTGGATACAAATGCTCGCCTTGCATTTCGGATCCAGTACCATAAAGGGCTTTTGCCTGCGCACAGCGTTTGAAACGGCAAAATCATCATAAATAAAACCCAAATAATCCACCCTTAAATTAAGAAACTGACCGGCAATGCCAATCATTCTGTCGGCGACGCTTTTCGCATCGGCGGCGCTCTTTGCCCGGTTTATTACCAGTTTAAGCCCAATGTTAAGCGTATCATATTCAGTTGCGATTATCTTGATTATACCATAAGCATCTGTAATTGCCGTCGGCTCGGGAGTGGTAATAATAATCGCATCATCCGCGGCAGCGATAAAATCCAGGACGTTAGACGACACGCCGGCGCTTGTATCTATAATGATGATATCGGCGCTTGAAAGCATATCAAGCTCATTAATAAAATCCCTGCGATCTTCTTCGCTCATGTTTGCTATTTGGGAAAAACCCGAAGCTCCGGCAACAATGGAAATACCGTATACGGTTTCTACAAGAATATCCCGGATAGTTTTTTGTTTTTTAATAACATGATAAAGGTTATACTTGGGGATCATATCCAGCATTACATTGACATTGGCCAGCCCCAGATCGGCATCCATAACGGTGACTTTCTTCCCCAACCTTGCAAATGCAATGGCCATATTCACCGAAAGATTTGTTTTACCAACGCCTCCCTTGCCCGAAGTAACGGTGATAATACGGGATTTTTTCCGGGGAATATCTTCGTTATGGGAACCGGATTTATTGTTCGGGGCGCCGGCTTGCGGCCCTGCATCCGTATCTTTCTTTTGTCTCATAATCTCCCGCAAATTCTCTGCCTGATCTTCCATCATCTAACTCCAATGAAATTGATCAGCTTCTCCGCATGGGAAGCGTTTTTCCATTTTTTCACGATCTATTTTAAAATCATCAAGATTGATTAAAAAACGTATAACAGTTGCCTTTTTTATGTCGTTCGGCACTTTTTGGCCGTCTGTTATATAAGAGACCGGTTTCCCTTTTTCAGCCAGGGCGGAAATAACATTGCCTATGTGGCTGGTCTCGTCCATTTTGGTAAGAAGAACCGAGCAGTAGTTAAAAGGCTCAAACTGCCTTAAAATAACCTCGATATCGCTTGTCTTGGTACTTGCCGAAAGAACCAGATGGATTTCCGCGTCTTTTCCGCAGCCCGCAAGAAGCTCGTTCATTTCACCTAATTTCGCCAAATCTTTCGGGCTCTTGCCGATTGTATCCACAAGAAAAAGGTCGGTATCGGCGGAATGCAGGGCTATCTCTTTTTTTAATTCCAGCTTGTTGTCCATATAGGAAACAGGAATCTGCATAATGTTCCCGTAAGACTCCAACTGCGCCCTGGCTCCAATTCTTAAACCGTCGATTGTAATCATTCGCACCGAAATGGCCTGTCTTTCAGAATTGCCGATGCCGAAGATTGCCGCGAGTTTGGCAATCGTGGTTGTCTTGCCCACTCCGGTCGGGCCGATAAGAACCATTGCCTTTCCGCGTTTTTGATTTACCTGCCTGTAAATGCTTATGCTTTCTCCAATCCATTCAAGAAGTTTGTCCTGAACCAGATCAAAGTCGTCCAGAGAATCAAGGGGCAGTTCCCTGCGCAGCCTTTCAATCATTTCGTCTATATACTTTTCGGAAAAATCATTCTGTTTAAGAAGTTGTCTGGCCTGCACAATGGCCGGATGCTCTTCTTTCCGGCCCGTTATTTCCATTTTTTCCTTTATTTCATTAAGCGAGTCAAGAATCTGCTGCTGCGCATTTTCTTTGGCCGCCTGAATTTCTGACATGTCCTTGCCTGCCGCCGCAAGCACCCTTTTTTTCTCTTCTTCGAAATCAATGGCAGCGTTACGTGTCACCTGTTCGCCGGTATATTGCCGCTGCCGCGGGTAATAATCGCCGCCCTGGTACGAAACAGGAATTCCGGTCTGAAATGTTTTATTTACTATGGGTGAAAAATAAAATTCAACCTCAACCCCGTCCTTGGCAAAAAGCCCCCAAAAGCCGCCGATTCTTACTTTTTTCTCGCTCCAGATATGGAAAGGCCTTTTATATTTTTCCGCGATTTTCATTTCGCAATCCCGGCGGCTTGCCCCCTGTTCAACAAACATTTCCATTTTTTACTCCGCCTTTTCCTGACTTTCCAGCTTGATTACACCGACAGCTTCGGGCTTGATATCCTGCACAATTTCGTGAACGGACAAAACCGCCAAATCCGGCAATTCGCGGTAGGTGGAATTTTTCACAAGGAAACGCGCCTGCTCCGAGCAGAGAATAACAGGGAACCAGCCCTTGCCCCTTATGGCGGCATAAGCCCTGCTTACGGCACTTATCCACATCTTTTGGCTCGGCGGATCAAGTGCGGATACAATGCCGGAGGGCGTCTCGTACCTGCTGTCGATCAGCTTTTGCTCCAGGGAAGGATCGATTGTAAGCACACGCAGCTTTTTGTCTTCGTCGGCGTACTGGCTGCAGATTTGGCTGGCCAGGGCCTGCCGCGCTTTTTCGGTAAGGAACCAGATGTTCTTGGAAACAGGGGCATAGTCGGCAATGGATTCAAGAATCGATACCATGTTGCGGATAGACACCCTTTCTTTAAGAAGGCCCTGAAGTATTTTTTGTATTTCGACCACCCTAAGGCCTGCGCCTTCCCGCATTACTTCTTCTACCACAGTCGGATATTCCTTGCGCAATGTGTTAAGAATTTCCTGGGTATTTTGCAGACCAAGAATGTCGGCGCCGTGGCGGCGGATTATTTCAGTAAGATGCGTCGCAATAATCGAAGGCGGATCGATTATATTATAGCCAAGCCGCTCGGCTTCATCCCGTTTTTCCGGTTCTATCCAAATGGCCGGAAGGCCGAAAACAGGATCAATCGTTTTTTCTCCCGGCATCTCGGTTGTTACTGTACCGGGATTGATGCACAGGTAATAATTCATGCGTATTTTACCCCTGCCGGCTTCCACTCCCTTTATTTTGAAACAGTACTCGGAAGGTTCTAAAACCATGTTGTCTATTATTCTTACCTTGGGAATAACCAATCCCATATCAAGCGCCGACTGCCTTCTGACTCCCTGTACCCTGTCTAAAAGCTCCGCGCCCTTTTCCTTGTCAACTAACGGGATAAGGCCGTAGCCGAGTTCCAGTGACAGGGAGTCCAGCGGAACCACCGGGGAAATTTCGGCTGTCTTTTCGTCCTTCCGTTCCCTGGACTTCGCCATCATTCCGTCGAACCTGGCCTCTCTTTGGTTTTTGCGCCTAATTCTATAACCGTGAAACCCAACCAGCGCGGCCATTGGAAGCAATACATACCAGGGGAAACCCGGCAGCACCGAAAGAAATACCAGCACCCCCGCGCAAATCCAGTAGACTATTGTTTGGCGAGAGAAAATCTGCTCCTCCACCTGATCCGAAAGAACGCCTGTGGCGGCAGCCCTGGTAACAACAATACCCATCGCGGTGGAAACCAACAGGGCGGGCAATTGGGTAACAAGCCCGTCTCCAATGGAAAGACTGATATAATTATTTACGGCATAGGCGATGGGCTCACCGTGCAGGGCCACGCCGATAATAATGCCGCCCAATACATTTATCACGGTAACGAATACTCCTATTTTTACGTTACCCGAAATAAATTTACTGGCACCGTCCATAGATCCGTAAAAGTCAGATTCTTTCTGTACCTGGGCCTTTCTTCTTTGGGCTTCTTCCTCGGTTATCGAGCCGGAACTGTACTCGGTCTCAATAGCCATAAACTTTACCTGCATACTGTCCAGGGTAAAACGGGCGGCGACTTCCGAAACCCGTGTCGCTCCCTTTGTAATAACAACTACCTGCACTGCAATGATAATAATAAAAATGATAAAACCGATAACTATGCCTTCGCTGCCCCCCGAGCCTACAACAAAGCTGGAGAATGACCGGATCATTCTGCCGTCAAAACGTCCGCCCTTGGTAAGAATAAGCCTTGTAGATGAAACATTCAGAGCCAGGGAAAACACCGTTGCTACAAGCAGGATGGTCGGGAAAAGGCTGAACTCGGTGGGCTTTTGGGTGTAGAGCACGATGAGCAGCACCAATAGCGAGAAGATCAGGTTTACCGCTATCAATGCGTCCAAAATAATCGTATGCAGGGGAAGGACAATCATTACCACCGCGGTTATTACAACGACGGCGGGAAAACTATCCTTTAGAAACTTCAGGGGATTCCGCGGGACGGCCCCTTCATTGCTCAAACGCGCTGCATCAGCCATTGATCTTCCTCATTATGCGCTCATCCTCCGCCGCCGTTCCAGATTTAAGTACCAGACTTTTTTCAATACGGTCGCAACCGCCGTCCAGCACGATTCGGGAATAAAATCCCCCACATTTGTTTCATCGTATAAAATTTTGGCAAGAGGTTTGTTTTCTACAAGTGGCACACCGCTTTCTTCGGCAATTTGCCGTATCCTGGCGGCCATTTCATCCGCTCCAAGGGCGGTAACCATGGGGCCCGGCATCGATTTTTGATCATACTCCAGCGCCACGGCAAGGTGGGTCGGGTTTGTTATGACAACATCCGCCCTTGGAACGGCGGCGGCGATATTTTGTTTTAACAGTTCGCGGAACCGGCTGCGAATCCTGCCTTGTATCTGCGGATCCGCCTCGTACATCTTCATTTCTTCTTTTATTTCCTGCCTGGACATTTTATTCCGCTCACGGAAACGCCAGCGCTGAAACATATAATCGGGAATTGCAAGAACAAGCATTAAAAGTGAAATTATGATAAGCATTCTTATCGCCAGCGAAGCGACGGCGGTAAACCCCAGCCAAAGCCCCGCCTTCTGAATGTTCACCAGCTTTTCCAGATCGGATCGGATCAGAATGAAAGCCACAAAACCTACAACCGCCATTTTTATAATTGACTTGAAAAAATTATAAAACCCGTCGATGGAAAATATCCTCTTAAAAAACTGCCCTATTTTGGGAATAATGCGCGAAAAATTGGGCGTTATCGGCTTGGTCGTAAAAAGAAAACCGACCTGCGCAATATTGGAGAACAGCGCCGAAAAAACCGCTATGGCAAGAATCGGCAGGGCAAGCGTCGCCAGATATCTGAAAAAAACTACGGCGATAATTCTGTCTTTTACAGGATCCAACTCGGTAATTCTGGTGTAAAAAAATCTGATCATCTCTACACAGGTTCGCAGCATCGACGGCGCTAAAAATAAAAGTAATAAAGCCGGCATGAACAGAGACAGGGCGCTGACCAGTTCCTGGCTTTTGACAACCTGCCCTTCCTCGCGCAGACGCCGGAGTTTATGCTCGGTCGGCGGCTCTGTCTTGCCGGGTGCATCGGGCTCCTCATCAGCAAACCACTGCAAGTGAATAAAAGGTAAAAGGTAGGAAGTAGAAAGTAAAAGGGCATCTTCTCTCTTTTCTCTTTTAACTTTTAATTTTTCCCTTTTCAAAGCCTTCCTCCCGTAATTTGCCGGCCGATTTGGATATACAAGCTTTCAATGCTGCTGAACCCTGAGTCAATCACGTGCGAAAACGCCTCGGTCATAAAGGGAAGTGATGTATATATCATAAGAAACGCGACAGTTATGGAAATGGGAAACCCCTCGGAGAGAATATTGATCTGCGGGGCGGCTTTTGAAATAAGGCCGGTTGTAAGCGATGTTAAAAACAATGTACCCAAAATTGGCATGGAAATAACCATGGCGTCCAGAAAGAGCCTGGAAAGTCCGGCCGTAAGCATTCCGACTACAGGCTGTGTTCCTTCGATAAGGGAAATAATATTGATGGTTTGCACCGAACGCCAAAAGCCGCCTAAAAAGAGCTGATGAAAGCCGCCGATGGTTACGAATACCATCATGGACACAATGTTAAGATACTGACCCATGAGCGGGTTTTCAATTTGCGAAAGGGGATCAAAGGTTTCTGAGGCGCCGAAACCCATTTGCAGCGAGAAGAACTGGCCGGCCGTGGAAAAGGCGGCGAAAATAATCGTAAGGAAAAAACCGATAATTATGCCGATTATTCCCTCGCCAAGAATGAGGAGCAAAAACCTGAAACTGAATGGCTCATAACGCAAATCACTCAGGCCGCCGCCGGGAAGGGTAACAACACCGGCCGCGGCGCCTTCCGCGAAAAAAACCTCCGCTGTTGGCATAACAGCAAACGCGGCAAGGCCGGCAAGGGAAATTTTCGCTACCTGCGGAATGGCGTCGGATGACAGAAGCGGAGCCGTCTCGATCATGGCAAGCGCCCTTGCGGCCAGCAGGAGAAATACCGGGCCGTATCCAAGAATATTCTGCAAGATAGCGTTATCTATCAATTTATAATACCTGCCTTACCTCGCCATATTCTGTATTTGGCTGAAAAGCTGGATCGTGTACTGTCCAAGAGATGTGAACATCCAGCCGCCAAGCAGTGCAAGCATTGATAATATCGCCAGTACCTTTGGCACAAAGGTAAGCGTCTGCTCCTGAATGGAAGTGGTCGCCTGTAAAATTGCAACAAAAAGGCCGACCAAAAGAGCAGTTAACAATAGAGGCCCTGCCATAATCAAAACCTGAAATACACCGCGCCGTAAAAGATCCGTTACTTCACCTATACTCATACTATGCCCCTATAAAAATGAACGGACCAATTGATCCGTTAAAAGCCCCCACCCGTCAACCAGAATAAAAAGAATTAGTTTGAACGGCATGGATATCATAACAGGGGGAAGCATTATCATACCCATGGACATGAGAATGCTTGCCACCACCATGTCGATAACGATAAAGGGAATAAAAAGCAGTATCCCGATTTTGAACGCCACGGTCAGCTCGTTTAGAATGAATGTGGGAATTAAAACATAGGTTGGAACATCCGCCAGCGTATTCGGCCGGTCAAGACCGCGCATGGCCATAAAGAGCCTGATGTTCCTGACGCTTTCGGCTCTGTTTCCCATCTGCCTGTACATAAAAAGACGCAGGGGAGCCTCGGCCTCCCTGTAGGCGTTCTCCACGGAAAGCTCGCCCTGTGAAAGCGGCTGTATCGAATTATTATAAATTGTGCTAAGGGTCGGCCACATGATAAACACAGTAAGAAAAAGGGAGATGCCCAAAATTACCTGGTTGGGAGGAACCTGCTGCAGCGAAAGCGCCCGCTTGATAAAGTCGAGCACGATGGAGACGCGCAAAAAACTTGTCATCAGAATAATTATGCTGGGCGCAAGCGTAAGGACTGTTAGCAGCAACAACAGTTGCAGCGAAAAGGCGACTTCCTGACCCGTAGCCGGATTGCGCACAGTAAGATCGATGAAGGGTATTACAGGCGGCCCCGGCGGTGTGGGTAAATCGGTAGTACCCAATACCGACATATCAGGAAAAAGCTCCTCCTGCGCCTGCCCCGCAATCGGCACGAAGAGAAGGAACAGCGCAAAAAACAATGAATTCAGGACCTTCCTTTTCGTTAGTGATGCACAACTAAGTTTATTCAGAAATGTATGCCGAAAAAATTTTACCAAGGGGTGGCAGAGGCAAGAGTGCCATGCACGCATGGTGCTCTTGGCCTCTGACAGGACCCCAGAAAAAATTATTACGCATACATTTCTGAAATTGTCATAGTTTTGAATCATCATTTGAACCCCTTCAGCCTTTCGCGGCGCCTGCGGATATTGTCTGCTCCAGGAACGCTGTTATCTACCGGCATTCCAAGGCGGCTGAAAATGGTCTTAAAATTGATAAAACGGCCGGCGGGGACTTCGGAGCCTTTCCGGGAATCTTCCATGAACATTGCGTTTAATATGTCCTTATCATCAATCTCGCCGATAAGGTTTACGCCGCCATCGCCGGCGCCCAAAAGCCAGGCCCTTGTACCGACAGCAACGACATGGGCATACCTGTTCGAGCCTAGATGGGCGGTGGCGAGAACTTTAAGGAAGGGGTCTTTTACATCGGCACGCCGGGAAGAGCGTTTTATGAAGAAAACCACCCCGTAAATGGCGGCGGCGGCCAGAGCCAGGGTCAGCACCATTCTGACAATGGCGCCCGTAGATGTACCCGCCGGCATAGCCGCTGTAACGCCCTCCTCAAGAATCATGCCCTGCTCGGCGGCAATTATTGGATCGGGCGAAAAATCCGTTTGAGCGGAAATAATGTGTGTATTTGTGAATAAAATGCCCGCCAGGACGAGACCGGACACTCCACGAACTGTAAAATAAGACAATTTCAGTTCTCCCCTCCCAAGTACAACTGATTACCATATTATGTACTGTTTTTGGGGGTTTTGTCAAATGGAGTTTTTCCACGGCTATGGCAATGCAGAAAGATGCCTAAAGATAATTCTGGGGGGCCTGCCTGTGGCCAAAAACACTGCGCGGGGGCAGCGTTTTTGCCACAGGCACCCCTCAAGTATTTTATTGGGCATCTTTCTGCAATCACAAAAGCAGTGGAAAAACTTGCGTAAGGGCATGCCTCCGGTAGGGCTTTGCGTACCGCTTACATTGTATTTTTTGGGCATATATTTCTGCAATTGCCAAAGTAGTGAAAAACTTGCGTAAGGGGACACGCCGTAATCGCGCGCCGCGGTATGTGCGCCGGCGCACATTGCCTTCGTTGCCTTTTTTGGCATATATTTCTGCAATTGCCAAAGTAGTGAAAAACTTGCGGAGGGGGAGAATATGTTAATAGGGGAAAGCAAGGTTCGAAGGCGAAAAATGATGGCCGAAGGCGTGTTTACAATCGGCTTCGGTTTCCCTGTAGTCTCCGAGGGAACAGCCAGAGTCCGCCTGCAATTCTCCGATGCCCTAGGTTATGAAGAACTGGATCATGCCCTGGCCGTGATCCAAAAGGCATTTTTGGGTGAAATAATAATATCACCCTAATAGCAAAAATTTTAAATATTTTTTGATTTTTACTAATGCACCAGAGCATATTCACGCCATTAATAGGGGAAAAGTTTGTAGGTAAAAGTTATGTCCACTTTACCTTTTAATTTTTTACTATTATCTTGTAATGGAGGATATTATGGCAGAAGCATTAACTTTTGAAAAAGTCTGGACAATGTTCCAGGAATCGGACAAAAAATTCCAGGAATCGCAAGTAGAATTTGACCGGCAGATGCAGGAAGCAAGGGAGGAGAGGAAAGAAGCCGAACGGATTCTCAGGGAAGAGATGAAGGAAACTGACCGAAGGATGAAGGAGACCGACCGGCAGATCAGCAGGCTTGGAAACCGTTTTGGCGAATTGGCTGAACATCTGGTTGCTCCCAACATAAAAGAAAAATTCAAGGCTTTGGACTTTAAATTCGAGCAAGTCTCTCTTGACCACAGTATTTATGATGGTAACGGACGCTGTCTTGCAGAAATTGATATACTGCTGGAAAACGGCAATGTGGTCATGGTGGTAGAGGTAAAATCAAAACCGCACCATACTGATGTTGACGAACACATAAACCGCATGGAAATATTACGCCGTCGTGCTGATACACGAAATGACATGCGAAAGTTTCAGGGAGCAATAGCCGGAGCTATAATGAGCGATTCAGTACGAAATTACGCCCACAAGGCTGGCTTTTACGTGATAGAGCAGACCGGTGTCACTGCCGGGAGCGACGAACCGGAGGTTCGAAGCGACCATTCAATACTTCCACTCAGTGCGCGACCCGAAGGGGAGCCTACAGTTATGATAAATGTTCCCGATGGCTTTACGGCAAGAGAGTGGTAACAAGTAGCTGCACCCGAAGGGTGTAGATGATTAAATTCTAAACGTTCCGGCGCAAAAAAATCATCATTTACAAAAATGCAGGCCGGCTTTAGCCGGCCGTGCGCGCCGCGGGAACTAAGGAAAAAATTAAAAACTAAAAAGGAAAAGATAACAGAGAGGATCGAATATTCCCCCACAAAAAAACAGCCCAGCTTTACGCAGGGCTGTTGGTATGCAGCTAATGGTTACCGGGAATGTCAAGGCTCATCTATTATTATTTTGTTAAAAGCTGTTGCACTTATATTAACATCACCCTGAACATTTATTGTCAAACGATAACCATTCCAGACACTGCCATCATACACCAAAGCCCAGCTATCATATGGACCAGATCCATTCCAGGCGCTAATATGATCGCTTGCAGATATCAATGTAGACGAAATGCTTATATTTGGCGGATCTCCCTCCCATGACAAAGAAGACGTTTCACCTCCAGCATAAGCAACAGCAGTACTTGGCATTGTTCCATTTTTATGTGCTTTAGCATCTGACAAAACATCTGCGTTTGTTGTTCCGGCTGGAAATAAACCAAAAATAAACCAATCCAAGGCTTCACCTTGTTGCGTCGAATTAATATTATAAAGTGTAAAAACAGGAGGTACAATCACAACCGGCGGCCTGGTGCTGTTGTTTTTCGTATAAACGATACCGTATGTGCCGGTACCGTAATAACCAGGGCTAACCCTTATGTAAACAGTACCGGTAGATGCTGCCGTAAAAGTTTGAGGTGTGGTAAATCCATCATCCGAAAAGGTAAATATTGCAGTCCCGTCGCTGTACCAAGCACTAACATATGGATTTACAAGTGTTTTTGTTCCATCACCACCACCAACATAGGCGGCATTCCACCAAACATAATAATCAGTTCCGCTTGTAACATTAATTGAATACCAGTCGCTATCATCTTGGTTAAATATTACCCCGTCTTCCCACTGACCATCTGTAAGCGCGGTGATATTAGCTGGAAGGTCTAATGGTCTTAAACTGCTTGTGCTGTAAACAATCCCGTATGTACCGGTGTTCGATGTACTGCTAACCCTTATGTAAACAGTACCGGTTGATGCTGCCGTAAAGGTACGAGGTATGGCAAATTCACTAGTATCCTGATTAATAAATATTTCAGTCCCATTACCATACCAGGCACCAACACTTCCCCCGGTCGCTCCTCCAAACAACGTTTTACCCTCTAAACTATCATTACACCAGATGTAATAATCTGTTCCGCTTGTAACATCAATTGAATACCAATCTTCATAGCCGGGTGCAAATATTTCTCCGTCCTCCCACTGGCCGGCTGTAAGCACAGTGTAGCCGGAAGGAAACACGAAGGTACTCGGCCTGGTACTGCTGTTACTGTAAACAATACCGTATGTGCCGGTGTCGGAGCCATGGTCCCAGGCCCTAACCCTGATGTAGACAGTACTCCCGTAAGTGCTGTAAGGGGCTACGATAAAACTTATAGAACTATTCCATCCACCAGAAGCATCAATAAAAATAGCCGTTCCGTCACTGTACCAAGCGCTCACAGATGAATGTTGCAGTGTTTTTGTTCCATCACCATTACCATAATCGCCGGAATTAAACCAGACACGGAACATTTGCGTTAATCCAGCTCCACCTGAAACATTAAGTGAATACCAGTCTTCATCTCCAGCGGTAAAAATCTCTCCGTCTTCCCACTGGTTGGCCGTAAGCGCAGTGTGGCTGGAAGGAAACACGAAGGTACTCGGCCTGGTACTGCTTGTACTGCAAACAATGCCGTATGTGCCGGTGTTCCAATCACTTCTAACCCTGACATAAACAGTGCCGGTAATGTTTGCGGTAAAACTTAGAGGATAAGCCCAGTTGTTGGCATACTGATTAATAAAAATAGCCGTTCCGTCGCTGTACCATGCGCTCGTATTTGTATTATCCAGCGTTTTAGTTCCATCACCATTACTGTAATTCAACCAGATATAATAGTTTGTCTCGCTTGTAACATTAAATGAATACCACTCTTCATCGCCTGAATTAAATATTTCTCCGTCTTCCCACTGGTTTACAGTAAGCGCAGTGTGGCTGGAAGGAAATACAATTGTGCTCGGCCTGGTACTGCCGGTACTGTAAACAATGCCGTATGTACCGGTATATAAACTACTAACCCTGATATAAACAGTACCGGTAATATTTGCAGTAAAACTTTGATAGCTACTCCATTCGCCGTTCTGATTGATAAAAATATCCGTTCCATTGCTGTCCCAGGCGCTAATATACGGTTGAAGCAGCCCCTTAGTTCCATCACCAATACCATCACCTCGGTAATTCAACCAGATATAATAGTCTGTCTCGCTTGTAACATTGAGCGAATACCACTCTTCATCGCCTGAATTAAATATTTCTCCGTCTTCCCACTGGCCGTCTGTAAGCGCTGTGTGGCTGGAAGGAAACACAATTGTGCTTGGCCTGGTACTGCTTGTGCTGTAAACAATGCCGTATGTGCCGGTAGAACCGGGCAATGAACTGCTAACCGCTATATAAACAGTACCGGTAATGCTTGCGGTAAAACTTCGATAACTATTCCATCCGTCATAATCAGCATTAAAAATTGCCGTTCCGTCACTGTACCAGGCGCTCGCACGCGCATATTGCAGCGTTTTTGTTCCATCACCAAAAATACGGTCATTCCACCAGATATAATAGTCTGTTCCGCTTGTAACATCAATTGAATACCAATCTGCATCGTTATAGTTAAAAATTTCTCCGTCTTCCCACTGGCTGTCTATAAGCGCTGTAATATTGGAAGGAAGGTAAAGCGGATGTATTCCTGTTGTATTATATACAATGCCATAAGTGCCGGTTGAATTTTCATAATATCCCCTAACCCTGATGTAGACCGTACCATTCTTCACAGCTTGAAAACCACTCCATGAATTTATATCAGATATTTCTGTCCCGTCATCATACCAACCTCTTATTCTTGCTCCATTCAAGGTGATATTATTAAACCAGATATAATAATCCGTTCCGCTTGTTACCGTAAAAGAATACCACTCTTCATCACCGGGATTAATAATTTCGCCGTCTTCCCATTGGTTGTTTATCAACGGAGTGTGGCTGGAAGGCGGAAAGTCCAAAATAAAAGAAAATGTACCAAGCTCAATATTGGATATATTTGCATCAAGAACCGATCTGCTCACACCGGTATCTATCAAATGTTCATCAAGACCATCGTGGCAGAGCACCCAAAAGAACAATGTCTCGGCGGTTGTGTATGGTGCAATTTTCAGCGACCATGTGCCATCACTGTTAATATTTATGCGGCTTAATAAATAATGGCCCCAGCCAGAATTTTTATATGCATATACAACTGCATTTTCGTTTATCGGCATTCCATTAACTTCAACAATTACTGTCCCGCTCAGGGTTATGGTTTCAACAAAATCTGCCGCTGTAAAAACATATTCTGCCCTTGTTTCCATATTCGAGTAAATATGGACAATTTCCGTCTTCCCTGCTATTTGATACCCGTCGGACAGCTCAATTCTCATAATATAATATCCGGGAGGCAGGTTTTCGATCATGCCGGAGGGCTGCGAAAGCAGGTCGATATTATGCTCGTTTCTCCCCGTTCCATATTCATAAAATACTATATCCGCATAATCCACAGTGGGGGGAAAGGTTACCGAATATGAAAAAAAGCCGTCATTCCCGCTCTGGCTTGCCGTTATGGGAATATTTATTATCTGTGAGCCCGGGAAGATGTTTATCGTCTGGCTCCCCTGCGCCGCTGCGTATTCAATGCCGTCAATTAAAACATACCCAACCGCTGTGATTGTCCATAAACCCTCGGCAAGACCGTAAACAGTTATGGAATTTGATCCGCCCGTCAGTGTTTCCTGCGGATGTGTGCTTCCTTCCGGGCCGGCAAAACTCAACTCGTATTTGGTAAAAACCGCACTCGGAAACAATGTCCTTGCGCCCTGCCCTTCATCTGAAACACTAATGGTCAACCCATCTTGGTTCCCGCTGTTGGCAGAAATCGGAGAAAACACATTATCGCAGCCAGCCAATAGCAAAATGCCAAACAATGCAAATAATGCAATGTATTGATTTGATCGTAATTTCATCGCCAGCCTCCTATCTTACAACCCTAAAAGTTACTTCTTTTGAATATGGAACACCGCCTTTGGTAACAACTACCATAAGGGTATGGAAACCAATATACATATACTCATCAATATGCACCTCACGGCTGTTATAGTAATCACCTCCGCCATTAGGGTTTCCGTCCAAAAACCAATCATAATAACGGTCATAGGCGCCTATCACGCTTACAGTCAGCACATCTCCTTCTCTAAGGTCATTATTTGTATTCATGGTAAGGTTTATTGTTTCGTCGTTAAAACCACTGAATGTTACCGATAAGGCGCTGCTGCTTTCACTTATTGAAATATCAAAGCTCTGAGTATAGGCACTTCCGTAAGCCAGTCCATTTGCAATAGTCGCCATAACTTTTACGGTTCCTGCTGCCGTTGTAACCAATAAAGTATTGCCAACAATGACTGCGCCGGTTGTTCCCCCGTCTATTACCGACCATACAATATTTTTATTGCTTGCATCGTTTTGATTAACTGTGCCGCTCAGCACAAGGATACCCACTGTACCATTTAGGGGAACATCAGTAATGGATGTTACGGGTATTAAATCACCGCTGATAATGATGTCAAAGTTTTGTGTATAATCAGTTCCACCAGCCAGCCCATTTGCGATTTTTGCCATGAGCGTTACAGTTCCTGCCGCTGTTGTAGTCAAAGTGCTTCCGTTAACTGTTGCGGCGGTTGCTCCGGCGTTAATAACCGACCATTCGATAGTTTTGTTGGTTGCACCGGCGGGATTTACCGTTCCGCTCAAAGTAAGATGTCCAACCGGCCCGGTTGTTGGGACATCAGTTATTGATGTTACAGGTACAAAACTGCCGCTGATAACAATGTCAAAGTTTTGCGTATAATCAGTTCCAGCCGCCAGTCCATCAGCGATTGTTGCGCTGACCGTAACAGTTCCTTCCGCTGTTGTGGTAAGTGTATTCCCTGAAATGCTTGCCCCGGTAGTTCCTGCATCTGCAACCGACCACACAATTAACTTGTTAGTTGCACTTGAGGGATTTACAGTTCCGGCAAGAGTAAGGGCGCCCGTTGTACCTGCCGTTGGGACGCCAGTGATGAATGTTACCGGTATAAAACCTCCGCTGATAACAACAGCAAAGTCCTGCGAGTAATCAGTTCCTGCCGACTGCCCATCAGTAACTGTCGCCCTGACTGCAACGGTTCCTGCTGCTGTAGTTATTAAAGTACTACCGTCGATTGCTGCGCCGGTTCCTCCCTGGGATACAACAGTCCATACAATGTTCTTATTTGTTGCATTGCCCGGATTGATTGTTCCGGTCAGGATAAGTATCCCCACTTCACCGGTTGTTGGTACTCCGGTAATGGATGTAACTGCCGTAAAACCGCTGCTGCTGCCGCCGCCTCCATCGGTTTCACAACCGGTTGATAAAAACCCGATTATCGCAATGAAAGCAATAATCCCAAAAATCTTAATTGATTTTTTCATAAACACTCCTTTTAATTTTTGAGCATGGCCTGCCCTTACAGACGGAAAATCTAAAGGCGGTATTAGCGCCTCTTTTTGCAAATGAGAAAATGAAGATGCTTTGTAAAAAATGACTATTTGCTGTGAGCGGAATATTTTGTGCTATTGGATAGTTGACATGATTGTATGTGTATACATGATATAATTGGGTTGCCTGTTGCCTGTTGCCTGTTGCCTGTTGCCTGTTGCCTGTTGCCTGTTGCCTGTTGCCTGTTGCCTGTTGCCTGAGGCGGAGATCTGTTCAAAATGGCGGTTTTTTGACACACTATGGTTATTTTACTGTTTTTTAGAGAATTTGGCAATAGCGAGGCTTTTCCACGGCTATGGCTATGGCAAAAATGTGTGCCTAAAACTATAACTGAAAGGGCTTTGCGCCGTCACGCATCACCTTCAATTCCAGTTTCGGGCATATATTTTTGGCCTTTGCCATAGCCGTGGAACTAAACCTTGAACCGCGAAACCTCCTGTATCACCATGTTTATGGCATCACGGTTTTTGCTGCTTGTATCGTTGGCACTGTTCATGGCCTTGTTAATGTGTTCAGCGCCGGCGGTCATTTCTTCCATGCCGGATGTGATCTCGGCGGTTGCCCTTTCAAGATCCTCACATTCGCTTATTACTACCTGCGCTCCTTCGAGCATTTCATTGGAACCTTTTTTTACCTCGCGGGTTATGTCGTTTACATTGCCTATGCCGTCAAGTATCTGCTTGCTGCCAATACCCTGTTCCTCCATCGCATTACGGATAATCTCTTCCTGCTCTGCCACCAGCTTAACGCCCGAGTCAATAGCTTCAAATTTATCGAGTACGTTTTGCGTAGAACTGGTTATCTTATCGATAGAGCTTTTTATTTTTTTGAGGACTGTGCCAATGGTTTTTGACTGGGCACCGGAATTTTCCGCCAGTTTACGGATTTCATCGGCGACAACCGCAAAGCCCTTTCCGGATTCGCCTGCGTGGGCAGCTTCGATTGCAGCGTTCATCGAAAGAAGGTTAGTCTGACTGGCGATATTTTGCATTACCGAGTTAATTTCCAAAATCCCTTCGGACTCACGGGCAATTTCCTGTATGTCAGCGGCCACCTCGGATAAACCGCTGCGGCCTGCCTCTGAAGCATCCAGCAGGGTTTTTACATTGCCGGCATTGTTGACAAGGGTTCCTGTTACCGAATTAATGTTGGCTACCATTTGTTCAATGGCCGACGAAGCCTGCGATATATTTTCACTCTGATTTTCAACATGACTATTTAGTTCGTTAATGTTGGCGACAACTTTTTCCAAAGTCTCATGGGTCTCGACAACGCTTTCGTTCTGTTTTAATATACGGCCCTTAATGCTTTGTACCGAGGCGGTGATTTCGTTCATTGAAGAAGCGGTTTCGTTCATGTCGCTTGCAAGATCATTTCCGATGCCGGATAACGCATCTGCCTCTTCCTTAATATTAAATATCAGATTTTTAATACTCTGTTGGGTTTCCCTTAACAACAGCGTCATCTGGGAAATTTCATCTTTGCCCTTTGCTTCAAATTCCTGCGTAAGATCCCCCGAGGCAATTACATTCAAGATACCAAAAAGGCGGATAATGGGCTTCGTAAGTATTCTACTAAAACGCAAAGAAACAATAATTGCAATAAAAGACAATACAAGGGCTGAAATAACAGTGATCAGTAAAAGCCGCTGGAAATCACTTGTAAACTCTTCTGTAGTACCGGTAGATACTATGTACCACTCCAGATCCAGCAGGGATACGGATGCCCAGTAAGTATTTCCCTTAACCGTTATATTTACATCTGTTGAAGATGTAATATCCCCCCGAAGTTCCCTTCCTTCTCTTTGGAAAAAGTTTTCGGTCATTATATAAATGTTATTGGGATGCACCAGGTACAAACCCTCTTTATCAATAATAAAGGTATTTCCGTCGCCCGTTATCTTTCGGCTGGTAACGATTTCGGTAAGAACATCAAGATAAACATCTGCCCCTACAACTCCGATAATGGCGCCCCCGTACCTAACCGCATAGGCCATAGTTACGCAAAGATTGCTGGTCCCCGTGTCTATATAGGGATCGGTGATCAAGACCCTGCCCGGATTTTGAACAGCCTGAATAAACCATGGCCGTTCAACCTGATCAAAATCGGGAAACACATTATATACGTCCAGTCCGGAACCGACAATAAAAACCCCGCCGTCGAAACGGGAAAGCACAGAACCGAAATACAATTCACCAACAGTTGGTTCGGTCGACATCAAATCGAAAAAAATCGCCTCCATTTCTGAATATTGAATACTGGGGGCCAGCGCCGCCGTATTGACGATCATGCTCATGGCAGGAAGGATTGCATTGTGTATATCCAGGTTCAGGTTGCGCATGGTAAGGGCTGCTGTGGAACGCAGATTCCTGTTGGTAATATTGCCAAGGTTTACAAGATTTACCACGGTAAAAATAATGGAAATAGTAAGCACCAGCGAAAGACAGAGTATGGTAATCCTCTTCGACAATACACTGGATTTGGGTTTACTGGTTTTTTCTGACATTTTGCATTCCTTTTTGTGGGTTAATATTTGAAGCGTGATATTTCCTTCAATAAAACATCTATGCTTTCTTTATTCTCACGGCTTATTTCATCGGCTCTGGTAACCGTTGTATCCATAACTTTAAGGTTTTGTACAATTTCTTTCATGCCCTGTGTCAGATCAGCAGTTAATACTTCCAAACGCTGTCCCTCGCCGATAACCTCACGGCTGCCGGTAAGCATTTCCTCGGAACTGAGGCGCACTTTTTCGGTAATATCAAGAGAGCTTTCCATGTTGTTCAATATTTCCTTGCTTCCGGCATCCTGGGTTTCCATGGTATCGCGGATATTGTTTTCCTTTTCGGTAACGGTCTTTACAGCTCCGTCAATTACGGCAAACCCTGACAGAACCGCTCCCGATGCATTGCTGATGGAATCCAGGGCGCCTTTTATTGTCTTTAAAACACCAGATACAATTTTTGCCTGGGCGCTCGATGATTCTGCAAGTTTTCGTATCTCATCGGCAACAACCGCAAAGCCCCTCCCCACATCCCCCGCATGGGCAGCTTCTATTGCGGCATTCATGGCCAGGAGATTCGTTTGGCTGGCAATCTTCTGTATCACCTGGTTTATCTCAAGAAGTTTTTCCGATTCCTGGGTTACTGTGCGTATATCCTCGGATACTTTCTGAACCGCGCCGTATCCTTCCCCGGATGCGACAGTTAAATTTTTAACATTTTTCTCGTTTTCGACAAGCGCCTGGGTAACCGCAGTGGTTTGGTGTATCATCTTTTCTATTTCCTGCGATGAGCGGCTAACGCTTGCCGCCTGGGTTTCAATATGCTGATTCAGGTTCTCTATATTCCTGACAATCTGAACCATTGTCGAGTTCGTTTCACTTACGCTGGCAGACTGGCTTATTGATTTATCTGTCATATCATGCGTATTGGCATTGATCTGTTTAAGGGCGGATGCAGATTCGTTCATTATTTTAGAAAGCTCATTCCCAACCTCTTCAAGTTTTCCTGCCCTTAAGCCTATGTCTCCAAGAATTTTCCTTAAACTATCCTGGGTTCCTTTCAACATCACAGTCATCTGGGCTATTTCGTCGCTGCCCTTTGCTTCTATTTCCTGGGTAAGATCCCCTGCGGCTATTTTGTTCAAGACGCCAAAAAGACGGATAATGGGCTTGGTAAGGATCATGCTGAAGCGCAGGGAAACAATAATTGCAACGAAGGACAATACAAGGGCCGAAATAATGGTGATCAGTATAAGCCGGCGGAAATCGCTTGTAAATTCCTCTGTAGTACCGGTGGATACAATGTACCATTCCAGATCCGATATAGGCATGGATGCCCAGTAAGTATTTCCATCGAGCGTAATATTTACATCGGACGAATCGCCAATTTGGTTTTTAAGACCATTACCCTCAACTTCAAAAAAATTATTGTTCATTACATAATTACTGTTCCTGTGTACCAGGTATAAACCTTCTTTATCAATAATAAAGGTGTTCCCATCGCCTGTAACTTTACGGGAAGTAACAATTTCTGTAAGAACGGAAAGAAATACATCTGTTCCAGCCACACCGATAATCCTTCCCCCGCTTCTAACAGTTCTGACTATAGTCACGCAGATTTCACCTGTGGAGTTGTCCTCGTAGGGATCGGTTATTACTGTTTTATCGGGATTTTGCATGGCGGTAACAAACCATGGCCGTCTTATCTGATCCCACTGCGGACTGTCGCTGTAGGGATCCCAATCGGTGGCTGTAGCAAAAAAGCCGCCGTCAAACCGGGAGAGGGCCGTACCATAATACACTTCGAAAACAGATGAGACAGTGGGCAGCAGATCATTTAAAACCGGTTCCAGCCCGTCGCGGGAATGGATCTGGGGAGCTATCGCAGCGATACTGTTTGTCAAATCAAGCGCGGGAAGGATTGCATTATGTACATCCAGATTGAGATTACGCATGGTAAGGGCTGCTGCAGAGCGCAGATTCCTGTTGGTAATATTGCCAAGATTTACAAGATTTACTACGGTAAAGATAATGGAAATGGCAAGTACAAGCGAAAGACAGAGTATGGTAATCCTTTTCGATAATACACTGGAGCTGGGTTTACGATTCTTTTCGGACATTTTGTATTCCCTTTTGTTTTTGATATTTTTTTAACTGAGCCATTTCCAATATCAGATTAGTTTTAGAAACAGCTTTCGAAAAACTGTCCAAATGACCGGTTTTTCCGTTAAATCCTTTATTAAAATTATTATATGATTCATTCTATTTTTCAAGAAAGATTCTACATAAAAACACCAGAGGAAAAGGAAAAGTTAAGAATTAGCGGGGGCTGCGGAATCTCAATAAAGCCGGAAAGGCGTCGCATCAATGATGCGCGGTTCTCCCTCCTGATTCCTGTTTCTAGTTATTGTTTTGTTGAGTAATATCAATATGGTACGCATATAACTTATCTCTCGTTTTGGTTGTTCTATTTTGTATTACAACAGTAAATTGGTCTTTATTTATTCTTCCCCATGAATCGTATGTTAAAAAATACTCATGACCACTCTCAAAATTATAAGTTACAAGGTAACTCCCCCCACTGTAAATAATGTTTCCAGACCTGGCTCCATTTAAACTTAATATTAAACGCGCTTCACCTGATGGTATTACTGCCTCTGTCAATTTCCACATATTAACATTTCTATAATTCACAAAATTGCCATTATAATATGCGATAACTAGATCCGAATTAAGTATAATATTTGATGATTCCTCTATTGGTACTGTATTATCGAAAACCATTCTGGTTTCCGCTGTTGTTCCACATGAAGTAAAAACCAATAAAACAAATATACCAATAAAATATTTCAAAATCATAAATACCTCTAATACACTACATTCAATGGACTTGTTCGACAACCCGGTTGGTTGTCTCACAAGTCTTGCAGTTTTTCGGCCTACGGCCTACAAAACTGCTGTTTTCATAAAGAAGTTGTTCAGAAACTGAAGTTTCCGAACAACTCTAATATACAAGATAACAAAAATATTAAAATTAGTCAATCTTCTACGCCAGCGTTTCACTACTACGCTAATCCCAAAATGCATAAGAAAATGTATCACGGGGTGTCTGGTGAACTGCGGCCCTCGAAAGAGGGCGCGAGTTCACCGGACAGGACCCCGGGAATATTTACAAATGCATTTTGGAATTAACGCAGTAGTGAGTTAGCCCATCTCGTTAATGCGATCCATGGGAGACACAATCTCTGTAACGCGGACGCCGAAGTTTTCATCGATAACCACAACCTCTCCCTTGGCAATCAGCTTGTGGTTTACAAGAATGTCCACCGGTTCACCGGCAAGTTTATCCAACTCTATGATGGTTCCCTCGCCCATGCCCAGAATTTCTTTAATCAGCTTGCGGGTACGGCCAAGTTCGACGGTCATTTCCATGGATACATCCATGATTAGACCGATATTACCTGCCTCCTGGGGACCGAGCCGGTGGGTTGATAAATTGGGGAACTGCACGGACTGCACGTTTGACGGGCCAAGGTGAGACATACCCGGCATTGACATACCAGAGCCCATACTCGGCATCTGTAGGCCTCCCATTCCTCCGCTGAGACCCGGTATCTGCATATCACCTAACCCCATGGAAGCCGGCGATGCGCCGCCAAGGCTGCGGGAAATATCCGTTGCCGGTGTCTGTCCGACAATTTCCCATAACGGCTGGTAGTCACCGTCGCCCAGATAAAGCTGGTAGGTCATTATGGCAAAATCACCGGAGGGTAAAGCGGCGGCGGCTTTGGGAATATTGGCTGCCGAAGGAGAAGCGTTGGCGATGGATTTATTGCCGGTCTTGTCGGTCAGGGCAGTTATCTGGGTTCCAACCATCTGGGAGACCACCTCGCCTATAACCGACATGGCCATATCATCGAGCTGGATATTGTCTTCCTTGGTCATCAGGCTGGCAATGCTTTTTGCGGTTTCTTCAGAAAGAATAAACAGGTGTTCGCCGGGAAAGCCCGAGGTAAAATTTGCAGTTATTACAGTTACTGTTTCAGGAAGCTGGGATAAAAAACCATCACGCCCCATAAATGTAACCTGGGGGCCCCTAAGGCTGACGGTAGTTCCGGTCAGGGTGGAAAGATTGGAAGAAAGCGCACCTGTGTTAGACGAAAAGAATTTTTCCAGAGCCGCCAAATCTACATCTGTTCCGCCGCCAGGCGCCACAATGGTCGAGGGCATTCCGCCAAAATTGGACGAATCAACACCTGCCAATAGAGCATCTATTTCATCTTGCGAAAGGGCGCCGTCACTCATCATAGTTCATCTCCTTCAGAAGTGAGCTCTTCAAATTCATCCTGTCCAAGCTCGGCAATTCTCTGTGTTACCTGAACCGCCATTTTCTTTCCGATTACACCGGGGCGACACAGGAATTTTTTTCTGCTGCCGATGTTCAGGGAATAGGGATCGCCGATGCGTGTATTGTAGAGCCGGATTACATCCCCTACCTGTAAGGAAAGCACATCCCTTACGGGCACATTTATCTTTCCAATTTCGGCTACTACATTAACATCGACCGTTGCAAGCTTGTCCTTTAATACATTAAGGTTCTCGGTTGTGGTGTTACGGCGAACCGAAGAATACCAGAACTGAGCCGATAACTTGCCGATGATGGGCTCTATCGTAAGATAGGGAATGCAGAAATTCATCATTCCTTCGACATCGCCGACCTTGGTCTCCAGGGTTACCAATACGACCATTTCCGTCGGGGGCACAATTTGGGCAAATTGGGGGTTTGTATCAATCTGGCCCAGCCGCGGCCGCAGGTCGATAACCGTTGTCCACGCTTCCCTCATATTGCCAAGAATACGGACAATAATCCCTTCCATAACGGACTGCTCGATATCGGTTAGTTCATGCTGCGATTTAGTGCCCTCACCTGTCCCGCCGAAAAGACGGTCGATAATGGAAAATGTAATCGCCGGATCTATTTCCAGTATCGCATTCCCTTTTAGAGGATCCATGTTGATAATGGCCAGGGTTGTAGGGGTTGGAATGGAGCGTATAAATTCCTCGTAGGTAAGCTGATCTACGGAGGCCACATGTACATGAACCATGCTTCTGAGCTGTGCGGAAAGGCTTGTAGTAGTCAGACGGGCAAAGGTCTCGTGCATTATCGAAACCGTGCGGATCTGCTCCTTGGAAAACTTGTCGGGACGCTTAAAGTCATATATTTTTATCTTCCGGCTGTCGGCAGCCGGCCTGAAGTCGTCCGGCTCGGCATCCCCGGCATTAATCGCGGTTAATAGCTGGTCTATTTCATCCTGGGACAGAACTTCTGTCATCGATTACCCCACAAAATGTTAAACTATTTCCCCGCTGTAAGTAAAGACAGACACTTTTAATAGACTTCCATTACATCGAGTCTGTTAAACAAAATAATCCGGGCCCGCGCTGTGTCCAGAAAACGGGTATTTAGCTGCTCGCGAATTTCCCTTTTAAGCTCTTCTTCCTTTTCGGGAGCGAGGTCTGCAGCATATTTACTCGTAAAATAGCGCCTTACAAAGTCGCGTAATTCATACTGACGGCCGGTTAACTCGCCAGCGGCCCCCTGATCGTTCATATCGTAGCCGATTATCATATCTACCGTTACCGATATGGGGGTAACATCCTTGGTTCTTGTGGTAACCGCGCCAATAAGGGTATACATGGCATACTCAGGACGTCTGCCGATGTATGGCGAAGACGGGTCGGCAACAGATGTCTGGGACTTGCCGCCCTTGTTCATAATGTTATAAGTGATAACAGAAACAGTAACAATAAAAATCAACGCGGCAAGGCCAATTGCGGCAAATTTAAGAATGGTAGGTAATAAAGCCCTAAGACCGCCTTTTTTCTTCAGAGAACTGCCTGAATCCTGGATATCACCGCCTTCAAGATCCAGATCATCGCTGTCGGACATTCCCAAAACCCCCCATAATTCAATGATATACGAAGCGTATGTGGAGACACAACACCTCTTCCATTATCATCGGTTTATTTCCTGTTCAGTCTTAGTGAAAATAATTACCCAATCTGCCTGCTATTCCGTGCAAAGCGTCATCAATTGAATAAAATAATTTATCTTTTTGTAATCTTCGGTCATTCTTTGGGCCATGGGTTCTTTGGAAGCCAAATTCAGTTCCCGCCAATTAATCAGCAGTTCCGGGTGCTTTTTCTTGATATCTTCGATCAGGCTTTTTAGATGCTTCCCCAGTACAATAAAAAATTGGGCCGCCTGGTTTATCAAATCCAGGGCCTCTTCATTATTGCTCCCGATAATACTTTTAATGTAGCGTGCCTGGGTTTTATCACGGTCTACCCGCATTACGGCGGCACGCAGGCGGGAACCATCCGAGCCATCCTCGGACATTGTCTCGTCAAGGGCGGAAATCGAACCGCCTATATCTATAAGCTGATGAAGAGCCTCACTCATATCCATCGACATGATATTGTTTGTCCATTGTCCCCGGACAAGCAGGATATCGCACAATTCCTTAATTTCCTTGTCCAGATAGTCTTCCAGGAAAGCTTTAAGATAATTAAGGCCTCTGGCATAAACAAAATCTTCCAGTCCCTTGTTACGGTAAATATCCCCATGCTGCATAGTGTAATTTTCCAGTCTTACCAGGTCGGCAGCTTCGAATATCTGTTGGGTCAGCGCATTAATCTGGATATTTCTCTGGGCGGTATTGATTTGGTATATACAAAGGTTTGCCTCGGCTTTTTTTTCTTCCAGCCAGTCATCGCCGATTTGCTCAACCGGAACCCTGGCTTTCCATTGCCATATAGGGTTTTTAAGGGAGTACTGAATGAGCATCTCGATAATTTTGCTAACATGTATCTCCCTAAAATTCTTGACCAGTTCTTCAAAAAGCTCCGGTTTTACCAGTTCCTGGCCCGCGCAAATCTTCAGCAGACCAAGAAGGTTTTTCCAGTCATCTTCGGGTCTTAATGCCTGGGTTACAGCCAGAAATTCAGCCAGTTCCTTGACAATAAAAACAGACTTTACAGGGGGAAATTTCGGGTCTTCACCGAAACTCTCTTCCACAAAATGGGGGTCAATCTTCTTGAAAAAACCATAAAAACCGAAGTTAACGAACTGATTAAGGGCCGCCACCATTGTATAACAGCGATCTGCGGCATTTATCTTACCCCGGTCAAATTGAGAAATAAGTTTGTCAAGATCAGCCTGTATCTGGGCAACAAGCTCGTCGGGGGCTGTTACTTTGGCCTTTGCCTCTATGGCGGCAGGTGCAAGTTTATTAACGGTTTCAAGTATGGAGCCGTCCATGAACGATTCGATAATTATCAGCTTAAGTTTGTCCATCTTGCTTTCGTTAACCATGAAGGCCTTGATTGGATAGGTCAATTTATAGGCAGAATACATAAATGATAAAAAGGAAGGATCTATTTCCTCTGTTTTTACCCTGAAATACTTCGCAAATTTATTTTGATTAAGATCTTTACCAAGCTGTTTAAGTATACTCTGTGTTTTATCGCTTAAATCATCGCCGGAAAGGAATGAAAAGACCTTATCCACAAGGTTTTCTGCCATATTTTCCCCTGGATATAAAATAAACCATAATACTAAAAAATTCAATAGCCGGACAAGCCTAAAATAGCAGGCGTCGGCTGTACCAAAAAGCTGATTTTATAATAAAATTATGATAAGGAGAAAAACATTGACCGCCAATGAGCTTCGCAGTAAATACATAGAATTTTTCGTTTCAAAGGGCCATGTGCAAATCCAGGGCAAGTCCCTCCTGCCCGAAAATGACCCGACAGTCCTTTTTACAACGGCCGGAATGCACCCCCTGGTTCCCTACCTTCTGGGAGAAAAACACCCGGCGGGCGACCGGCTTGTAAACTATCAGAAGTGTATCCGTACCGGGGATATCGACAGCGTAGGGGATCCAAGCCACCTTACCTTTTTTGAAATGCTGGGCAATTGGTCACTTGGGGATTACTTTAAGGAAGGGGCTATCGAAATGAGCTTTGAATTCCTTACTTCGCCGCACTGGCTGGGTATTCCGGTTGAAAAACTCGGCATAACTGTTTTTGAGGGCGAAGAAGGTATTCCCAGGGACGATGAATCCGTTGAAGCATGGAAAAAAATGGGTATAAGCGAAAACCGCATCGCATACCTGCCCAGGGAAGATAACTGGTGGGGGCCCGCCGGAACAACCGGCCCATGCGGCCCTGATACTGAAATGTTTTATTACATCGGGGACACGCCCTGCAAGCCGGACTGCAAGCCCGGCTGCGGCTGCGGAAAATGGCTTGAGATATGGAACGATGTGTTCATGCAATATAACAAAACAAAAGAAGGAATATACGAGCCGCTGGCGCGCAAGTGCGTGGATACCGGAATGGGAATCGAGCGCACTGTTACGGTTCTGAACGGAAAAGACAGTGTATACAATACTGAAATATTTGCACCGATTATCAAGTCGATTGAAGATACAAGCGGTTACAATGCAGCTAACGGAGAAGGTTACGGCTCCAATGAGGAAAAAGACCGCTCTGTACGCATAATAGCCGATCATGTACGCTCGGCGGCTTTCATTCTGGGCGACCCCAGGGCAGTAAGCCCCTCCAATGTCGGCGCCGGTTATGTATTGCGCCGCCTTATCCGCCGGGCGGTAAGGCATGGGCGCAAATTGCTTAAAGGGCACAATGAAGACGGGAAAATAATTCATTTCCTATCCCCGATTGCAAATGTAATAGTGGATCAATTCAAGGGGCCTTATCCTGAGCTGACAGAAAACAGGGCCTTTATAACCGGAGAACTGGATCGCGAAGAAGAAAAATTCATGGAAACCCTGCAGAAGGGCGAGCGTGAGTTTGAAAAACTCCTGCCCGGTTTATTGAAAGATCCGCGCAAAATTATGTCGGGGCGGCTGGCATTCAAGTTATACGACACTTACGGGTTCCCCATAGAGCTTACGGAGGAACTGGCCGGTGAGCATGGCATGAAGGTGAGCCGCGAAGAATTCGACGAGGCGTTCAAAAAGCATCAGGAGCTTTCCCGTTCCCAAAGCGGCCAGGTTTTCAAGGGCGGGCTCGTAGACCAGGGTAAAATGGCCGTTAGTTACCATACAGCAACCCATCTGCTGCACAGGGCGCTGAAGAATACCCTGGGTGAACATATAGCACAGAAAGGCTCCAATATTACCGCCGAGCGGCTGCGTTTTGACTTCACCCACCCCTCTCCAATGACTGCACAGGAAATAAAAAAAGTCGAAGACATTGTTAACGAACAGATTCAAAAAGACCACCCGGTTTCTTTTGAAACAATGAGCATTGATGATGCAAAAGCATCGGGGGCCATTGCCCTTTTCGGTGAGAAATACGAATCCCGGGTAAAGGTATACACAATCGGAAAGGCCCCGGCTGTTTTTTCAAGGGAAGTCTGCGGCGGCCCCCATGTGGAACACACCGGAGTATTGGGCAAATTCAGCATACAGAAGGAACAGTCTTCTTCGGCAGGAGTACGAAGAATCCGGGCGGTACTGGAATAACCTATTCCCCAAATAGTTGTTATATAGTATATTATTGACAGGAATTGAAATGAAAAGGTTAATAATCACGATTTATTGTATTGCAGCCGTATATTTTATTACTCCGGCTGCGGTTTTCGGCGGGGGAAAATCCGACAAGGGTGATTCCACTAATTCCGATCCCGGTACACCCATAACTACAACCACCGGACAGCGAAACCAATCAGGCGCAGAAACCAACATTAACGATGCCCAGATTGTAGCGACGGTTCAAATTGCCCCGAACGTAGTCCAGGAAAGTATCTTCCTTGGGCAGCTCAAAATCGAAGTAGAACGGATGGAAAGGGCCGCCGGACGGACGCTGACTCAAAACGAGAGAACCCAGGTTCTGGACGTAATGATCAACGAGCGGCTGGCTCTGCAGGCGGCGGATCGAGAAAGAATCACCATTACCGAAAATGAGTTAAACCAGCAAATGCAAACCATGCGGACTGCAATGGCCGAGACAATCGGGCGCCAGCCGACGGATGCCGAATTTGCCCAGGCCATAACCAGTGAAAGCGGCCTTGACATACAGACGTTCAGGGATCAACTCCGCAGGCAGATGATTGTACAAAAATATATGATGGCAAAAAAAGAGGACCAATTCAGAAACATCAGGACGCCCACCGAAGAAGAGATTCGCAATCAATTTAATCTTAACAGATCCAGGTTTGTTCGCCCGGAAACATTACGTTTTACAGGAATTCAGGTTGCCTACGGAGAAGATACGTCATCAAGAACAAGGGCAAGGGAATTGGCAGACCAGCTTTTGCGCGAAATCGGCACAAGCGCCTCCAGATTTGACGAAGTAGTTACCCGCGGCCAATCGGCGAACCTGGGTTATACTGCAGGCGATGGTGGTTTCGTACCCCGGCACCCGGAAGCCCAGAACAGGTACGGCCCGGATTTTATTGAGACTGCGTTCAGCCTGAACCAGGGAGAAGTATCAAAAGTGATACAGGGTACTGCCGGATTCATGATTATCAAAGTTACCGAGAATCATGCCCAGAGAAATCTGGAACTTGAAGATTTTATCAGTATTGGAGCCAGGGTAACCGTAAGGGAATATATCGGCAATGCCATATTACAGGAAATGCAGCAGGCAGCTCTGACCCGTGCCAGCCAGGAACTTGTTGCTGAACTGCGGGCGGGCGGAAGATCATTCCAGATTAACGAAAGATATCTTACCTGGTAGTACGGCAGGGGGTTAAATGGCGTCCCGCAGAAAAGGCCGCATTTTGGCTTTTCAGGCCCTGTACTGCTGGGAATCTAACCGCGTTCCGGCCTGCGAGCTTGTTACCTTTTCCTGGCTGGAAGAAGAAAAACTCACGGCTCTTAACCCGGGCATTACCGATTTTTCGCGGATCTTAATCACAGGTACAATAGAAAACATTGAAACCATAGACGCCATGATCAAAAAACACCTGGAACACTGGGATTTTTCCAGGCTTAACCGCGTCGACCTCGCCATTCTGCGAATGTCAGTTTTTACCCTAATGTTTCAAAGCGACATCTCCCCTTCCATAGTCATCGACGAAGCCATCGGCATTTCAAAAGAATTCGGCACCGACGATTCTTACAGATTTATTAATGGAGTTCTCGACAGTATCCGCCTAACGGTGCAGGCGGGGGAAAAACAGCCATGCCCTTCCAAAAACTGAAAAAAATAGCGCATAACGCAAGCCTGACGCGGATAATATGCTTTACCGGGTTAATACTTTTTGTATTGATAGGCGCCGGATATCTTGCGCTTTCGGTTTTTGGCAGGGGCGGTTTGCAGAGAACTGTGCAAGAGCGGGGCTTTCACAGGATGCTGCGCGATTACGATCTGGCGGCTGCGAACGGCGAAAAACAGAACATCGACCTGAACGAGCTGGAAGAAAAAGCGGCAAGCGTTGAGATGTGGCTTTCTGTCCTTAAACGGCGCAGAGTGCTGGCCCAGGCTTTTCCCCAATACAGCCTGGATTACAGGCAGTCAAGCCTGCGGGCGGTGCAGGCCTACCCCTATTCACAGCCGCTTGCCGCCATTGCCGCAGCAGCCCTTGTAATGGATTCAAGCCTGAACAGGGAAGCCCAGGTACAGCTGCGTTCATATATGCCCCTGCTTGTCGATCCGGCTTTTAGTGTTATGCGCCTTTGCCTTCATATTTTACTGGGAGATTTTGCCAGTGCCGAAACGGCATTGAACCTGAATCTTCTTTCTTTGCCCGGCTTTGAGCACAGCGCCCGCTATCTCTCCTTTGGCAGCGCAGACGGTTACGAGGCTGAAGCTGTTGCCGCCGATATGGCGGTATTAAAAATACTGAACGGAGATACCCAGGGAGCCGCCTCGGAAATTCAAGCAATGGTACAGGGCGCTTTTCCACTTACCGCAAATTTCCTTATGTTTGCCGGAGAGTTCTACTACGACTACGGAGATGTTCTGCGTTCGGCGCAGTTTTTTTCGCAAATACCGGGTGAAGCGGCCCTTGGCCGCCAGGCCGATGCCCTCTGGCTCGGCGGATATACGGAAAGCGCCCGTGCAATTTGGTCGATTTTGGCGGCAGGCGAAATAAATCCCCATGAACGAAGCCTGTATAACCTGGGCGTTACCGCGCAGAATCAAAACGAAGCCGGCGGATATTTTGAAAAGCTCGTATCCACACCGGCTGGGTATTCCGCCGGCGGCGATGAAAGTCCCAGCCGCCAATTTGGCCTAATCCGCTACAGCCGGCTGCTGCCGCCCGCCCAGGCATCAGCGTTTCTTGAAAGCAGAAATGATCTAGCCCCAGATCAATTTCCTTTTGTAGACCTGGAAATCCTAAGGCGGCGGGGCGAAGTTGAAGGACTTGGGCGGACAGTTGCCGAAACATGGCTGCTTTTGGATCGTCATCAGGAAAATGAGGATTTATACCGCTGGGCAGCCTGGTTTTTTGACTTCCAGCAATACTACAGTGAGGCTGAAGTTTTATTAAAGCGAAGTAGTAATTACAATTTCGACAGTGAATGGGTCTCTCTTTATGAAGCGATAATATATATGCGCCATGGATCGCTGGATGCCGCCCTGGAAAAACTGACAGCCATACCCGAACATACCGCACAATGGCCAGTCTTTGCCAATCTGGCCCTTATCCATGAAGCCCGGCTTTCCGCCGCCCGTGCCATCGATTACTATGAACGCGCCGCAGCAGGAGTGCGCGACCCAAAAACAGCATCCCGAATTCAGCTTCGCATTGCCGGATGCCTGGGCGCCGCCGGCCGCAGTTCAGAAGCACGGCGTGTGCTGGAATATGCCCTCGACCTTGATCCGGAAAATGTAAACGCCCGCCTGGAACTCAGCCGGCTTGGATATTAGGGCTGTTGGATACTAGCTGCCTGCGTATTGACTTTTCTTAAAAAAAACTATATATTTTTACCATAAGCTCGTTGTTGTTCGCAGCAGCGACAAGGGGAGACGAAAGTCTCCCCTGAATTTTTTTCTTGCAGGCTCCATGGCAAAACAACGTGTCATTGCTTATGTTGACGGATTCAATCTTTACTATAGCTCTCTAAAAGGAATCAAGTATAAATGGCTTGATATTTGGTCTATGTGCCAATCTATTTTATCGCCAAATCAAGAGCTTATTGCTGTTAAATATTTTACTGCTCAAATTGGGGCGGAATTCTCAAGTCCCGATAAGCCATTCAGACAGAAAATTTATTTGGAAGCCCTTAAAACTAACCCAAATACAATAGTAAAACTAGGTTATTTTTCAACACATGAAGTCAAGATGCCCAAAGCAGAAGATTTTAAGAAAGGCAAAATAACGCTTGTTGACGTTGTTAAAACCGAAGAAAAGGGGACAGATGTCAACTTGGCTGTACAAATGGCTGTTGATGCCGTTAGAGATGAATTTGACTACGCCATGTTATTTTCCAATGACAGCGACATGGCCTATGCTATGCAAATTACCGTACAGGAATGCAAAAAGAAAGTAGGATTATATATTGCCCGCAAGGCTGTGTCTTTCAGAGTATTGAGAAAAAATGCATCTTATATCCGCACTATTACACCTTTTTTGTTAGCTTCACATCAATTTCCGGATGAAATTAAGACGCAAAATGAGCGAATAATTAGGAAACCTAAAGCTTGGTATTAGCTAACTTCCTTATAGCCGACAATCAATCACAACAATAGGCTGAAATTTTAAGTACCGGTGTAGAAATCTAATAAAAATCCACAACATCATAAATTTTAGTGTCCTGGACAAAGTTCAGCAAATCTGTCTAACGCAGCTTCTTCTGCAGTCACACGCTCTGCCGTAGTAAAACAAGGGAAAAAGCCTTTCATGACACCCTCTAAATCATCATAATAGTAATTCCCAAATGGTGGTTGGGCTTTCATGTAAAACATGTTTTCATGGTATTCATGCAAATGACCGCCCCTGTCAGACCATAAATCCATAATTGTATCCTGGTACACACCACAAACATCGTCCCCCCATGTGTTCAACTCGTTAACTTCATGGAAACCAATACATCCATTTAGAGTTTTATATACCTTACCATAACTGGTTATAGAAAGATTTCCACTTGGTGGTTTTGGTGGGGGGGAGATTACAGTTCCGAAAACTGTTTCGCCGCTGTTTGCAGCAAGGTATAAGGCCAAGGAAAACACGCTGTGGGCGGGTAAGTTGCCTACCATCGGAAAATAATACCAGCTTTTGAATGAAAGTGCAAGTGGAAAAAACAGTGCCTGGAGTTTGGGTGTCAGTCATTCTTCGCAAGCGTTTCACTGCTTTGGCAATTACAGAAATGTGTGCCCAAAAAAGCAACAAGGTGCAGCTGGGCGAGCAGTGCCTATGGACTTCCCTCTTACTTTTTAACTTTTCCCTTCTGGCGCATTGCTCCACCTTATTAAGCAGAGACAGCGGCAAGTTCTTTATTTACCAGTTGGCGAATGATCACTTCTGGAGTGGTATTAGCAGCTTCGGCTTTAATTCGCAACCAGTCTGCCGAGAGGCTATCTACAAAAATAAGCGTATTGCCTTTTTCTGCATGTTTTGCAAAAAAACCGCTTTTTCCGTTGCCGGACAATTTGGGCGGGTTTTTTGTATAGTATTCGTCCAGAGCATCATATTCTTCATCAGTCAAATCCGGCATAATTTTCTCCTATGTTTCTAGCAAATTTGCATTGCTGTCAAACCCTATTAAAAGCAGAAAGATGCCCCTACGCAGGCGTTTCACTACTATGGCAATTACAGAAATATATGCCCAAAAAATTCAATGTAAGCGGTACGCAAAGCCCTACCGGAGGCATCGGTGTGGATTCAAAAAAGGCGACGCCAAAGCGTCCGTGGACAAAGGCCACAGCCGTCAGCCTCCGGTAGGGCTTGTGCGTACCGCTCTATTTTATAGTTTTAGGCATATATTTCTGCCTTTGCCATAGCCGTGGAAAAGCCCCCCTTGATCTAATGACCTGTTTTTTATATATTAAATGTGTCAGGGAACAGCCGTCCCTGAAAATCTAAAAAGTTAAATTTGCATTGCAATGGAGGAGAAAAAATGAAAGTTAAGCCCTTGGCCGACCGAGTCATGGTTAAACTGGAAAAAAATGAGGCGAAAACCGCCGGTGGAATCATTATTCCCGATACCGCCCAGGAAAAAACCCAGCAGGGAACGGTAGTAGAAGTTGGACCGGGAACGGAAAAAGAAAAAGTTACCGTTAAGAGCGGCGATAAGGTAATGTACGATAAGTATGCCGGCTCCCAGGTTAAAATTGACGGTGTAGAACACCTGATTCTTAAAATGTCCGACATAATTGCGATAATAGAATAGGTAGAAGGTAAAAGTTAAAAGGTAATAGAGAATGGGGAGAAAAAGCTCCCATCTGTTTTTTTTTATTCTTGTTGGCGCCTGTTTTTTTCTCGCTTCCTGTTCGCGCATGGGCTGGGGAGTTCTTCTGTGGTCAACTGAGGATCCTCCCATACCGTCCGGTACAATTCTACCGGTGTATATCCGGTCCAATATTGACAGGGTATGGGTAGTTGGCATTCCCGAAGGATACAAAACAAGCAGGGGCGGTCTCGATAAAATCGAAATACCTCTTACGCAGTTAGAGTTGGTTGGCAGTAAGGGAAAAGCAAGAAAACAGGCGGAAACATTCGCACAATACGCACCGGTGTACGCACAAAACCTGCAGGACGGGCTTCCGATACGCGATGCCCCGGATAACGGCGCCCGCAGGGTTTACAGGCTGCGCAGCGGAGAGATTATTAAGATTCTTGAAAGGACAGACGGCGTTCCTGCAATAAGCGCTACGGGGGAGCCGCTGCCGGGAGACTGGTACAAGGTGCTGACCGGCGATGGCGCGGTAGGGTATTGCTTTTCCTACAGGTTAAGACTCTTCGATCATTATGGAGGGCCCCTGGAAGCCGTAACTTCTGTAAGGGAGGAAGCGGTATCCGATCCCGATCTGGATATGGTCCTAACAAGGGTTTGGTCTCCTGAGTCATACGGACAGATGTTTAATTCACGGCGTATTGACGTCCGCGAACTTGAACGGCACTGGGGTTTTGATCCGGGACAGGACACAGGCGTAGCCAGGATCCGCCTTCCCGATCTGGAAAGGAGTTTTGAATACACCTCTATCCGTTCAGAAGGAGAAAGGGCATGGCGCTTTGAGGGTTCCAGTTTACAGATGAATCTGCGTACCAATTCGAGCCTGGCAGTTCAGTATATTGAAAGCTCCGGCGGTATGCGCACCATTCTGTTCATCGCCCTGCCCGCCGATATAGACGATCTAATCATGCAGGAAAATATCCGCAGAGAGGGATTGTTTGCCTCCATCTACAATCACGGGCCGGTTTTTACAAGCAACAACTACGGAACAATAATTTTTTCCGAAAACGGCGGATTTCAATGGACGGGCAATGATCTGCTTGTTCCCCATGTAATTCCGCAGAACACAACCGGAAGGGGACGGGTCTCCATGAATCTGTTTTTAACAGCCTCATTCGAAGACCGGTATACCGGAGCCTGCACATTCTATTTCCAGGATATCCGCAGGGACGAAACTCCGGTTTATTTTATGTATACCCAGGATTTTCAGGGGCTGCGCCTGGAAGCCGCACCCGATTTTACCATCGAAGGCACTACCGTTACACGACGATCTTCATCTCCTGTGGTTATATATTTTTTCCGGGATGAAATGTACTAGGCGTGGGCAGCACACAAGAGGGAAAACCAAACACTCCGCGCATGACTGGGGTGCAGCTTTCCCGCACTTCTGTTGCTTTCGGCGACAGGGACATTCTAAAAAATATAAGCCTTAACCTTTCGCCAGGATCAAGGGCATGTCTGGCCGGCGCCAACGGATCAGGGAAATCCACACTGATAAAAGTCATTGCAGGCGCGATTGCAGCCGACTGTGGTGACAGGGCTGTCCGAAAAGGAACAAGGGTCTCCTGGCTGCCCCAGTCGGGAATTGTTCACCTTGGAAAGAGCCTGTATGCCGAAGCGGAAAGCTCATTCAATCACAATTTAAGCCTTCTTGCCCGTGCCGAAGAAATCGGCGGACTTCTGGAAAAACATCAAAAAAAAGATTCTTCAACCGATGCCCTGCTGGAAGAACACCGCCTGCTCCTTGAACAGGTTGAAAATTCAGGCTACTACCGCCGTGAAGCGGTAATCTCGATGGTGCTGGGCGGCCTTGGCTTTTCCATGGAAGATTTTGAACGGGAAACAGGAGAATTTTCCGGCGGCTGGCAGATGAGAATCGCCCTTGCCAAGGTACTGCTAGAAAAGCCGGATATTCTGCTTCTCGACGAGCCCACAAATTATCTTGATATAGAAGCCAGAAACTGGCTGGAAAACTGGCTGGGAAATTTCACAGGCGGCCTTCTCCTGGTTTCGCATGACCGTTATTTTCTTGATATTACGGTTAATGAAGTGTACGAGTTGTTTCAGGGAAACCTGAAGCGTTATGCCGGAAACTACAGCGCTTATGAAAAAACACGCAAGGCCGAGGTAGAAAGCCTGATTAAACGGTATGAAGAACAGCAGGCGGAAATCGAAAAGACTGAAGCCCTAATCAGGCGTTTTCGATACAAGGCCAGCAAGGCGGCCTTTGCCCAGGAGCTTATAAAGCGTCTTGAAAAAATGGAAAGGATCGAAATACCGGAAAATCTGAAAAAAATCAGCATAACATTTCCGCCGCCGCCGCATTCGGGAAAAATCGCCCTTACCCTGGAAGGCATTGGGAAGAATTACGGCGCGCGGCCTGTATTGTCGGGAATTGATTTGCTCGTTGAATCCGGAGAACGTCTTGTAGTGGCGGGCGCCAACGGAGCCGGCAAGACTACCCTTCTGCGGATAATAGCAGGAGAGGACAATGATTATTCAGGAAGCATCAAGCTCGGTGCCGGCATCAGCGCCGGCTATTTTTCCCAGGACAATGCCGAAGCCCTGCAGGGAAGCGAGCAGGTTCTGGAATTTCTGGAAGCCGAAGCGCCGATCGCGCTTGTTCCAAAGTTACGCGACATGCTGGGGGCATTCCTTTTTCGCGGCGATGATGTATACAAGAGCGTATCGGTGCTGTCCGGCGGCGAAAAAAGCCGGCTTGCGCTTTTGAAAATGCTGCTTAAACCGGTAAATCTTTTGATACTGGACGAACCTACCAATCATCTTGACATACACTCCAAAGATATATTTCTGGACACGCTTTCCAAATTCAGGGGAACAATCATATTTGTTTCGCATGACAGGTCATTTATGGAAGCCCTCTCCACAAAAACGCTTGAACTTACCGCCGGCAGCCATGCCGCCCCGTCCCGTGCAAGGCTTTTCTACGGCAATTACGCATACTACCTGGACAGAGTAAACCGCGAGACAGCCGGAGCAAACCAAAAAACAGAAACACCAGATTCCGCCGTACCCGGCCCGCTGAAGCTGTCAGCCGAAAAACGGCTATTGGACAAACAGAAGCAGACCCAAATGCGCAGGCTGGAAAGGCGGGAAGAAGAAATCCTAAAGGCCATTGAAGAACTGGAAAGCGTAAAAGCCCTTGCGGAAGCGGAACTGTCCAGGCCGGAAGTGTACGCCAACGGGGAAAAAGCGAAAGCGGTAAAGATCAAACTTGATGAATGCACGGCGGCCATTGAATCCAAATCGCGCGAATGGGAAGAGCTGGCCAAAGAACTTGAAAATATGCGGCAGTGAAAAGTTGATTTCTGTAATGGCAGAATATCAATAATTCCACTATACTAATAATATGAAAGTATTGGTAACCGGCGGCGCCGGATACATAGGCAGCCATGTGGTAAAGGAACTTCTGCGATGCGGCTGCAGCGTTACAGTGTTCGATAACCTTTCCAGCGGGCTGCGGGAAAATCTTTTCCAAGAAGCAGAATTCATTTACGGGGATATTCTCGATTACGATAAGATACTGGAAGTTATGAAGGGCGGTTTTGACGCCATCGTCCACCTTGCCGCGCTTAAGGCCGCCGGGGAATCGATGCTGCAGCCGGAAAAATATTCCCATAACAATATCACGGGAACGCTGAACATTCTTAACGCCGCCTCGCAGACCAAAATCAGAAAAATTGTCTTTTCGTCCAGCGCCGCCGTTTACGGCGAGCCGGAATATCTTCCCATTGACGAAAAACACAGAACCAATCCTGAAAATTTCTACGGCTTTACAAAGCTGGAAATTGAGCGCTTTCTACTCTGGTATGAAAAACTGAAAAGCTTCCGCTTCGCTTCCCTGCGCTACTTCAATGCCGCAGGCTATGATATAGACGGCCAAATTAAGGGGCTGGAGCAAAACCCGGCAAATCTTATCCCTGTCATTATGGAAACTGCCTGCGGCATGAGGGGGGAACTACAAATTTTTGGAAACGACTACGATACACCCGACGGCACCTGTATCCGCGACTATATCCATGTTACCGATCTGGCGGCCGCTCATGCCGCCGCCCTGGATTACATCAGTAAAAATGACAGGAGCCTTGTTATCAATCTTGGAAGCGAAAAGGGAAGCTCGGTAAATGAGGTGCTGGAAACAGCGCGGCGGATTACAGACAGGCCCATTCCAGCAAAAATTGCAGGGCGGCGGCATGGAGACCCGGCAAAACTAACCGCTTCGGCATCTCTTGCGCGGGAACTTCTTGGCTGGCAGGCAAAATACTCTGATTTGGAAACACTGATCAGCACAAGCTGGAATGTTTACAAGGAGCAATGCAGTGAAAGATAAAATTTTCTCCTGGATCGAGGACGCCCTTCCTTTGGCAATAGAGCTGGAAACAGGGCTGACAAAAATACCGGCCATATCCCCTAATTCCGGCGGCGAAGGGGAGCTGGACAAATGCCTTTTCCTTGAAGCATGGCTGAAACAGCATGGGATTACACAACTGGAGCGGTACGATGCGCCGGACAGCCGCGCCAAAGGAGGGGTAAGACCGAACCTTGTCGCCACAATCGACGGAGAAGACGGAGCGGGGCGTTTTTGGATAATGAGCCATATTGATGTTGTGCCGCCCGGCGAAGAAAAATTATGGGACGGCGATCCATGGACGGTGATACAGGAGGATGATCCCCCCAGGCTCATCGGGCGGGGGGTGGAAGACAATCAGCAGGGGCTCGTTTCCTCGGTTCTTGCTGCTCTTGCCTTTGTGCAGCAGGGAATTAAGCCGCGCCGTACAATAAAGCTGCTGTTTGCCGCAGACGAGGAAACAGGATCGTTTTTCGGCATTGACTGGCTGATTAAAAACCACGGGGAACTGTTCAGAAAAGACGACATGGTTCTTATTCCCGACGGCGGCGACTCTACAGGTGAGCCCGTGGAAATTGCCGAAAAGAATTTAATCTGGATTTGTTTCACTACACACGGAGTGCAAACCCACGGTTCAAGGCCGGACATGGGCGCCAATGCCCACCTTGCCGCCGCCGATCTCGCAGTGCGCCTGCACAACGAGCTTTCCGCCAAATTCAACGGCAAAGATCCGCTGTTCGAGCCTGACTATTCCACCTTCGAGCCAACCAAAAAGGAAGCCAATGTTCCCAATATCAATACAATACCGGGCGAAGACGTATTCTGCATGGATATGAGAATCCTCCCGTGCTATCCGGTAAAAACCGTGTTAGCTGAAATCGACAAAATTAAAGATGAAATCGCCGGAAAATACGGCGTCAGTATCGAATACTCTCTTGCCCAATGCATGGAATCAAAACCCACTTCGCCCGGCGCTCCGGTAGTAAAATGCCTTGGCTCGGCGATCAGGGAAGTGTACGGGGTAGAGCCAAAGCCGGTAGGAATCGGCGGCGGCACAATAGGCGCGTACCTGCGCAATATCGGAATCGATTCGGTGGTCTGGGCAAGATTGACAAACAGCGCCCATCAACCCAATGAATACGTGCTTTTGGAAAGTCTGCTTGGGGACGCCAAAGTTATGGCGCTTGCAGCCTTATTGACAATTTAGTAAAAAATCCCCATTGTACCATTATGGTTATTTGCAGCCGTGCGGCTGTGAACCGTTAACGATGTGCCGAGGGAGGCTGGAAGTAACAGATTGAAAGGAAGCGATGTTGTCATCGAAGGGGTGGGTAAAACCTTCGGTGATTTCAGGGCTCTGAATAATGTGAGCCTGGAAATTAAGAAGGGGGAATTTTTTTCCCTGTTGGGACCTTCGGGCTGCGGGAAAACAACCCTGCTGCGGATCATCGCTGGTTTTGAACAGCCTGACTGCGGGACGGTAACATTCGACGGGCACGATGTGCTTTCCGTGCCTCCGAACAGAAGGCCGGCAAATACTGTTTTTCAAAGTTATGCCCTGTTTCCGCACCTTTCAGTTTTCGAAAATGTAGCGTTTTCCCTGCGATTGAAAAAAGCGGCTGATAAAGAGATTGAAACCAGGGTAAACGAATACCTTAATCTGGTACAGCTCGAAGGCCACGCTCATAAAAAACCAAACCAGTTATCGGGCGGACAAAAGCAGAGAGTGGCCATCGCCAGGGCCCTGATCAACCAGCCAAGTGTCCTGCTGCTGGATGAACCCCTTTCCGCACTGGATGCGAAACTGCGTCAGCGCATGCTTATCGAGCTGGATACAATCCACGATACAATAGGCATCACCTTTATTTATGTTACCCATGATCAGCAGGAAGCTCTTTCCGTTTCGGACAGGCTTGCGGTAATGAACCAGGGCAATGTTTTACAGGTGGGCACCCCCCACGATATTTACGAAAGTCCCGCCACAGATTTTGTTGCCCGCTTTATCGGCGAGACCAATCTTTTTGA
Organism: Treponema sp.; assembly: GCA_009777535.1. Classification (GTDB taxonomy): domain Bacteria; phylum Spirochaetota; class Spirochaetia; order Treponematales; family Breznakiellaceae; genus WQXQ01. Next base: position 70,550 of record WRLP01000008.1, on the reverse strand, counting down.
CGCAACAGTAATCAGCGTGGAAAAGATGAACAGGGAATGGGTTGAGTATATCACCGAACTTGAAATACCGGAGCTGGGGCGTATAAAAGTTACAACTGTTGATGATGTCGGCCCCGGACAAACGGTCAGCTTTACAATAAGACCGGAAAAAATAGTTATCACAAAAGAAAAACCTGTAACCCAAAGGGCAGATATCAACCTTTTCCAGGGAAGGGTTGATGAGCCGATTTACTCTGGTTTCCAGACCAAGTTTTATGTTCAGGTGGACAAGGCCCTTATCAGGGTTATTAAACAGCACGCCAATTATTCTGATGAAGGGCCGGAAATTCTCTGGAAAGATTCTGTTTACCTTTCATGGAGCGCCGACGACGGCTATATTGTCGAGGTAAAAAATTGAGCCGCAAGGCGGCGGCCGGCGGCGGCGGCATCACCAGTAAAAATTTCGGGCTGTTATATTCCTCTCCAATGGCGATCTGGTTCACAATCTTTTTTTTGGCGCCATTGGGAATCATTGTCGCATACAGCTTCCTTAAAAGGGGCCTTTACGGCGGAGTAGAGAGTGAATTTTCACTGGAAGCGTACCATTATCTTTCCGACCCAATCTTTCTAAGGGTCACATTACGCACTGTTTTAACATCATTGGCCGCCTCGGTTATCACGCTGCTCATTGCCCTACCCTGCGGCTATTTTATGGCAAGGAGCAAATATCAGACTACCCTATTACTTTTAATTATAATTCCCTTTTGGACAAATTTTCTGATAAGGGTTTTTGCATGGATGAATATTCTTGGAAACAATGGTTTTCTGAATATGATTCTCCTGCGCCTGGGGCTCATCGATGATTATGTTCATTTTCTTTACAACCAGAAGGCGGTAATTCTGGTGCTGGTCTACATGTATCTGCCCTATGCGATATTGCCGCTGTTTTCGACAATAGACAAATTCGATTTCTCTCTGCTGGAGGCGGCACGCGATCTTGGCGCGACAAAAATCGGCTCTATGATAAAGGTACTGCTGCCGAATATACGCTCCGGCATTTTCGCGTCGGTCATGTTTACATTCATACCCATCTTCGGCGCCTATGCCGTGCCCCTTCTTGTCGGCGGCATGGATTCGTACATGCTTGGGAACATCATTGCCGACCAGCTTTCCAAATCGCGTAACTGGCCGCGGGCGTCGGCGATTTCCATCGTTATCACCCTGGTAACGACAGTGGGCGTTCTGTTGATGATGAATGTTCAAAAACGGGAAAACCTGAAAAGCGCCGACACGAAAGAGGCGGAAACCGCCAGGCTAAGCGGGGAAAACGGAGGCAGGCATTGAAATATCCTGATATTATCAAAAACGCGATTGCCGCCGCCAAACCGAGCAAGACTCACGGTGAAGCCGCCCGCCATGCACGGCGCGCATACCGCAGACAATTTTCGTTTTCTCAAACTGTTTTTTGGGTAGCCATCATCTTTCTTTTTATGCCGCTTGTTGTATTAATTTTCTATTCATTTAACTCCTCCACCAGCATGAACTGGACGGGTTTTTCGCTGCGCTGGTATTCCCAGCTCCTTAGATCGCGGGAACTCTGGTGGGCATTTCGAAACAGCATAATAATCGCCATTTCTTCGGCGGCGGCGGCCACCGTTATCGGCACAATCGGCGCTATCGGCATTAACTGGTACCGTTTTAAGCTGCGCGCCTATGTACAAACAATTTCCTTTCTGCCAATGATACTGCCCGAAATCATTATTGGCGTCTCCCTTTCGATTTTTTTCGCCGGTATCGGCCTTCCCCTTGGTTTGTTTACAATTTTTGTCGCCCACACCACTTTCAACCTTCCCTTTGTTTTCCTTATGGTGATGGCAAGGCTTGATGAATTTGATTTTTCGATAATCGAGGCTGCCGGCGATCTTGGAGCGAATGAAAAGCAGACTTTAATGAGGGTAACACTGCCGATTTGCATGCCCGGCATCATATCAGGTTTTTTAACGGCAATCACCCTGTCTCTCGAGGATTTTGTAATAACTTTTTTTGTCGCGGGGCCCGGCTCTTCGACACTGCCGATCTTTATTTATTCGGCAATTACCCGCCGCGGCGGAATTACACCTGTGGTCAGCGCTCTTTCGGTAGTGATGATCCTTGGAACTGTAGGCCTTACGATTGTATTAAGAAATTTTCTGAAATACATCGCTGCCAAATAAATCTATTTTTTTTGGAACCATGTGGGTTTCAACATCAGGAGGAAGCTATGAAAAAAATGGGCATAATAATCGCCTGCCTTGTTTTTCTGTGCGGATGCAAGGAAAAGTTATACATCTATAACTGGGCATACTATACGCCGGAGTCTGTAATTGAAAAATTCGAAAAAGAATTCGATGTTTCGGTAAAGTACGATGAATTCAATTCCAACGAAGAAATGTACGCCAAATTAAAGGCAGGCGGCAAGGGATACGATATTGTTTTCCCGACCGGGGATTTTGTATCAATCATGATAAATCAGGATATGTTTGAAAAAATCGACAAATCACTTGTTCCCAACATTGTTCATATCGATCCGCTGGTGCTTGAAAGAACAACATACGATCCGGAAATGGAATACTCGGTGCCCTATTACTTCGGCGCCGCAGGCGTTGTTGTCAACACTTCCAAGGTTCCCGTTTTTGAGGAAAGCTGGTCAATCTTCGCCAGGGACGATCTGCGCAACAGAATGACAATGTTAGACGACATGCGCGAGGTGATGGGAGCCGCCCTCTCCTTTCTTGGGTACTCGGTAAACTCCAAGGATACAACGCACCTTCTGGCAGCTCAAAACCTTATTAACAATTCATGGAAGCCGAACCTTGTAAAATTCGACGCAGAATCCTTTGGGAAAGGATACGCCAACGGAGATTTCTGGGTTGTCCACGGTTACCCGGAAAATGTATTCGAGGAAATTTTCGACAACCCAGCGCTGATAAGGGACACTTACTTCTATATTCCAAAGGAAGGTGGCTCGTCCTACATCGACAGCATGTGCATTCTGAAAGGATCCAAAAAAGTCGAGTTGGCACACAAGTTTATCAACTTTATCCACCGTCCGGAAATTTACGCTGAGTTTGCAGATGAATGGGGCTTTCCCGCGACAGTCAATGTTCCCGCACGGCTGCTGAAAACCGGCGAGTCCTGGTATACATACGAGGAACTGCTGGACACAGAGCTAAAAGAAGATCTTGGGCCGGATCTTGATGTGTATAACAATATCTGGTTTAACTCAATTCGCGCAGGACAGTGATCGGCCTACTGGATAACTTCCATGGCCATTTTTATTTTTGAATGATATTCTTCTTCGGTTATCCTGTCTTTCAGAAAATCAGTTATGATTGCACGGATAGCCGGAGTGAATATTTTCCAGTAACGCTGCGGCCATGCACCCAGCTCTTCCCTCAGATTTTTTTCTATTCTTTTGTCCATTAACCCGCGGGAGAATGAAACAAACTGCTCTACCATGGAAAACATCAGGTCTTTGGGGGCTTTGGATTTGTTTCCGGGATCGGGCATCCAGGCGCGGCACAGTTCTTCAACCTGCTCCTCACTTAAATCCGGCGCTTCCTGCCTTATAAGCCGCGCCGTCATTTCCCAGACAGAAGTTTTCAGGGTTTCTATTGTAGCCCCGATTCCGGTGTTGATCTTTTCGGTCATTTCTTTGGCCATCTGCTGCGGGTCTGGCATGTTGACCAGTGCGCCGAACATGGAAATATCCCGCCGCCTCCTTACAACCGCCTCCGCCAATACCTCAATCGAGTTTTCATCACTGCGGTTAAGTATATAGTCCAGCGTCTGAACAAGCTCGGGATCTGCCATGGGCTACACTTTTTTTGTAATATAGTCGCTCCTGAGGCAGCGGGCGCACACCTTTACAGACATGGTAGTTCCGCCGATTTCGGTCTTTACCTTCAGCAGATTGGGCTTCCATGTCCGGCGGGTGCGGTTTTTGGCATGGCTGACCTTGTTGCCGGTGATCGTATGTTTTCCGCAAATTTCGCAGGTTCTTGACATTTTATCCTTCCTTAAAGCCCTGTGGGCGCAAATACTGTTTATCTTATAGCAAAAAACGGAAGAATTGTAAAGGGGGCGCCGGGAAAATACTCCCATATTTGCCTTTTCGGTTATTCGGGTGTATAAATATTACATGAGTGAACTAATGTATCCTCTCCCGTTTTCCGCGCTGGCCGGCTGGGCAGACAGGGAATATAACAGCCAGGGTTCGGTATTCGGCATCCGTAAAGAGAAATTCTACCGTCCGGCGGCGGATGCCGCGCGCACGGAAATCTTTGGCGCGAAGATCAGCTCTCCCCTTGGCCCTGCAGCCGGCCCCCACTCTCAGCTTGCGCAGAATATACTTGCCGCATATCTTGCCGGCGCACGTTTTATCGAGCTAAAAACCGTGCAGGAGATGGACGGCGAGCAGCTGCGCAAAGCCATTTCCAGGCCGTGCATTAATGCGCGCGACGAGGGCTACAATGTGGAATGGTCTACCGAGCTTACCGTCGTCCAGGCAATGGAAGAATACATCAAGGCATGGTTCTTGCTGCATTTATATTCAAAAGAATTCGGCATTTCGGATAATTGTGATTTTGTTTTTAACATGAGTGCGGGATATAGCCTGGAAGGAATCAAATCGGAAAAAATCGATTCTTTCATCGAAGGATTAAAAGACGGGCGGAAAACTGAAATATGGAAGCAATGTTATAAACACATTGCGGCTAATATAAGATCCTATAAAAATTTCACGAAAAAAGACCTCGATAATATTTTCCCGGTTGTCTGCAGCAGCATTACCCTTTCTACCCTTCACGGCTGCCCGCGCGAAGAAATTGAAAAAATCGCGGAGTATTTAATTACAGAAAAAAAACTGCACACCTTTATAAAATGCAACCCCACGCTTTTGGGTTATGAAACTGCCAGGGAACTGCTTAACAAAATGGGTTATACGCATATTTCCTTTGATGACCATCACTTTAACAACGATTTGCAGTTCGATGATGCGGCTGCCATGATGCGCCGCCTGAAAAAAACAGCAGCGGAGCAAAATCTCACTTTCGGGGTCAAACTTACTAATACATTCCCCGTACAGATAAAACAAAACGAGCTGCCCGGCGAAGAAATGTATATGTCCGGCCGTGCGCTGTTCCCGCTTTCCATTACCGCGGCGGCCAAACTTTCAAAAGCCTTTAACGGAGAGCTTCCTGTTTCTTTTTCAGGCGGCGCAGATTTTTTCAATTTGGAACAGATTCTAAAAACCGGAATCAGGCCGGTTACTGCCGCCACCACAATCCTGAAAAGCGGCGGCTATGAAAGGCTGTGCCAGCTTGCCGAACTTGCCGAAAGAACCCTTGCCGGTATGGACGGCGGCATCAATGTTAAAGCCCTTGATGCGTTAGCTGAAGCACTGCCGCAAATGAAAAGGTACCGCAAAGAATACCACCAGAACGGAACGGCTTCATATACACCCCGCCCCATTCCCCTGTTTGACTGCTTTACCGCACCATGCATGGCCGGCTCCGCAACAGACCAGGGCTGCCCCATAAATCAAAATGTTCCCGAGTACCTTGCCGCCGTCGCCGGGGGCGACTATGAAAAAGCGTTCAGGATCATTGCCGCAGACAATACCGCCCCGACAATTACCGGAACTATCTGCGATCACCAGTGCCAGCATAGCTGCACCAGAAACAGCTGCGATGATCCCCTGCAGATAAGAAGAGCCAAACTCATGGCGGCGGCAAATGCCCAGGAAGCCTTTATTTCATCAATTGATCCCCCTGCAGTAAAAACAAGAAAATCAACCGGTATAATCGGAGCCGGGCCGGCCGGTATTGCGGCGGCCGTGTTTTTACGCCGTAATGGAGTGCCCGTAACAGTTTATGAAAGGCGCCCCGGGCCGTATGGCATTGTTCAATATGCGATACCGTCTTTCAGAATTTCCGAAGAAGCGATAATGAAAGATTACAGGATAGCGGAAAAACTCGGCGTGGAATTTATTTTTAACGCGCTGGAAAACTTTTCGATAGAGGAACTCAAAAATAAACACGATTTTATCATACTCGCCTTCGGCGCATGGAAAGAGGGGGCCTCTCCTGTAAAACAGGGGCAGGAGAATATCATCGGCGCCCTGCGTTTCCTGGAAGATTCCAAAAAAACAGAATACAATCTTGAACTTGGAAAAAATGTCGCGGTAATAGGCGGCGGAGATGTTGCGATGGACTGCGCCAGGGCTGCGAAGCGGAACAAGGGCGTGCAGGCCGTAACAATTGTTTACCGGCGCACAAGGGAGTTTATGCCCGCCCAACATGCAGAGCAGGAATTGGCTCTGGATGACGGTGTTGAAATAATTGAACTATTGTCGCCGGAATCCTACGAAAATGGAATACTTCGCTGCGAGGTTATGCGTCTGGGTGAATTTGACGCTAAAGGCCGCCGCGGCGTCGAAAAAACCGGCGGAAAAAGAGAACTGCGCTTTGATACAGTGATCGGCGCGGTCGGCGCAAGAGTCGACAGCGGTATTTTTACGGCTAACAATGTACAACTTGACGACAGGAGCCGCCCGATAACCGGCGCCAACAGGGAAAGCTCCCTTCCCGGCGTATATGCCGCCGGTGATTGCAGAAAGGGCGCCGCAACTGTGGTCAAGGCCATCGCCGACGGAAAGGCCGCCGCGGCGGATATACTGTGTAAACTGGGCATTGAAGCGGACTTTTCGACAGAAGCCGCGCCTGCCCCGGCCAATGCCGATTTCGACATGCTGTATCTAAAGAAGGGAATCCTCATGGAGGCCATGCCGGATAATACAGACGGCTACCGCTGCCTGAAGTGCGATGCGTTATGCGAAATATGTGCCGATGTATGCCCGAACCGCGCCAATGTTTCGGTTATGGCCGGCGGAAGCCGTCAAATCGTTCACATCGACAGGCTGTGCAATGAATGCGGCAACTGCGCCACTTTCTGTCCGTACGCCGGTAAACCATACAGGGAAAAATTCACGGTTTTCATGAATGAAGAGTGCTTTAACGACAGCGAAAATCCAGGTTTTCTTAAAACCGGCAGGGGCTTTTACAAACTGCGCATGGAAGATAAATCCATCGTGGACTGCCGTATGGAAGAAAACATCATTCCGGCCCAATGGATTTCCATAATCACCGCTCTGGAAGGTAAATACGATTATCTTAACAAATAGGAGAACCCATCATGCTTCTGATCGGAAACGGAAAAATAATTACAAGAGATAATGCATGTCCGTTTTTGGAAAACGGTGCGATCGTCATCAATGAAAACCTTATAAAAGAAGTCGGAGACAGCCAGGCGCTTTGTAAAAAATATCCCAAAGCGGAATTTATCGATGCAAAGGGAAAAATTGTAATGCCGGGCTTTATCAATACCCACATGCACTATTATTCGACATTTGCGCGCGGCATAAACCTTGGTGGAAAGCCCGCAACCACCTTCGGCGAAGTGCTCTCCGGTCTCTGGTGGAGGCTGGATAAAAAGCTGACACTGGAAGATGTCTACTATAGCTGTGCCGCCCCGATGATTGACCAGATACGCAGCGGGGTAACCTCGGTAATTGATCATCATGCCAGCCCTTTTGCGGCAGCAGGCAGTCTTTTCAAAATAGCCGAAGCGGCAAAACTTTTCGGCATACGCAGCAACCTCTGTTATGAAGTGTCCGACAGAGACGGAGAGCAGATAGCGGACGAAGGTATAAAAGAAAACTTTAATTTTGCAAAATACTGCAGGGAACAAAAAGACGACATGATCACTTCCCTGTTCGGCATGCATGCACAAATGACAATCAGTGATAAAACTCTGAAAAAATGCGTCGAAGCGGCCGATCTGGCCGGAATAGGTTTTCACATTCACGCCGCAGAGGGAATCGAAGACGTTATCGATTCAATATCAAAATATGGAATGCGTGTAATTGAGCGGCTGTATAAACACGGCATACTGTCGAAAAAATCCATCGCAGTTCACTGTATTCATATTACAGAAGAGGAATTGTATTTATTAAAGGAAAGCGGCGTTGCAGTTGTGCATAATCCCCAGTCAAATATGGCGAATGCGGTCGGGGTATCTCCGGTTCTGGAAATGATTAAAAAGGGAGTGCTTGTCGGAATGGGAACGGACGGCTATGCAGCTGATGTTTTGGAATCTTACAAGACTGCCGCGATCCTCCATAAACACGCAAGAGCCCTTCCCTCTGTTGCATGGGGCGAGCCGCCGGCAATGTTATTTGAAAACAATAAAAAAATTATGGAGCGCCTTATAAGGGGGAAGCTCGGAGTAATCGCAAAGGATCATTATGCTGATATAGTAATCGCCGATTACAGCGGCCCCACCGAAGTCAATGCCGAAACGATCAACAGCCATATCCTTTTTGGAATTTCCGGCCGTCATGTGAACACGACAATCATCAACGGCAAAATTGTTATGCGCGACAGAGCATTGATCAATATTGATGAAGAAGAACTTTTGGCAAAATCCAGGGAACATGCAAAAAAACTCTGGGAGCGCATATAAGAGCACCCCCTATTCAGAAAAAAGTTCCGCGATTTCCTTCTTGTACATTTCCATAATTACATGGCGTTTGTAATCCTGCTTGCCGGAAAGCTCTATCCCCGGCTCGAATGGTTTCGGTAAGACCAGCGAACGGAAGATCATCTCGAAGCCGCGGAAACCGGCTTTCTGGTTTATCCGCATAGTAATTTCCGACTGGATAAAGTCCCTGATTTCAGAAAGTTTTGTCAGGCTTTCGGCGTCCATGTAGGGGATGGAATTTTCTTTTGCGTAGGCTTCTATGCGTTCAAGGTTTGGAACTACAAGGGCTGCAAGATACTTTTGATCCTGGCCGATTACCATGGCATGATCGATATATTCGGAATCGCGGATCTTGTTTTCGATGGGAACCGGCTCGATGTTCTCGCCGCCCAGAAGGACTATTGTGTCCTTGGCGCGTCCGGTTAATTTGATCTCTCCCTTCCAGGTTTTCAGTCCGATGTCGCCTGAATCAAGCCAGCCTTCGCTGTCGATAATCTTTTTGGTTTCTTCCGGCTTCTTATAATAGCCCAGCATAATCTGATCCCCGCGGGCATGGAGAACGCCTTTTTCCCCCGGAGGCATTTCTTTTCCTGTTTCAGGATTGCGGATAACAACTTCCATATCGGGGAAGGGAGGGCCGATGGTTTCCGGAACCGGATTGTGGAAGTGCCGCACTGCCAATACCGGCGCCGCTTCGGTAAGGCCGTAGCCTTCCAAAACCAAAACTCCTGCAGCGGTAAAAAATTTATCCACAGCTTCGGGCAGCGCCGCGCCGCCGGAAATCGCGGCCTTCAGGCGTCCGCCAAGCATGGCCTTAATCTTCCCGAATACAAGAATATTCCCAAGGCAGCGCAGGGGATACAGGAGCAAAAACGGAATAAAAGAAACAAGTATATCCAGGATCGCAATGCGCCTCGTAAATTGAGGTGTTCTACCCCTCAGCATATTCTTCATTTTTTCATGGAAGGCCGAAACCGCCACAAAGAAATTAAACAGCGCCTTTTTCACAGCGCTGCCCGAAGCCGCGTTCCGGTAAACGCCGGAGCGCAGGGCTTCCCAGATGCGGGGAACTGATGTCATCCAAACCGGCCTTACCTTTTGGCAGTCCGCCAGCATAATTTTTCCGACAGGCTTTGAGTAGGCAAGGCCCCCGCCCGGATAAAGGGCGATGTACTGAACGGCACGCTCAAAGGAATGCCAGACAGGCAGCACCGTAAGCCATATTTCCCCCGGCTTGTTATCGAGGGCAACCGGGGCATGAGCCGCAATGTGCAGAATATTTTTGTGTGACAGCATAACGCCCTTGGGCTCGCCCGTCGTCCCGGAAGTAAAAATTATCGTGGCAAGATCATCAGCCTTTCCCTGCTCGATCTCCGCCTCTATGGACGCTTCTTCGCCAAGGGTCTTCCCCCTTTCCATAATTTCCCTGTAGCCAAGTATCCTGATGCCAGACAACTCTGCCTGGTACGGCCCCTTGTCAAAATCATTATCAATAATGATAAACATTTTGATCTGCGGGCACTGGGCGCGTATTGACAGAATCTTTTTAAGCTGGGTTTCATTTTCCAGTATTACGGAGGTGCAGTCCCCGAAGGAAAGGATATAGGCCAGCTCACCGGCCATAGAATCACAGCCGCGGGGAACATCAGCGGCGCCAAGGCAGTGCAGGGCAAGGGAGCTGATAAGCCATTCTTTGCGGTTATCCGAAATAAAGCCGACATGATCTGCACGCTTTATACCGGCTTCGCGCAATCCCGCCGCATAGGCCAGAATCTCGCTGTACATTTCGGCAAAAGTGGTGGGCTGGAAATCCCCCGCTTCGTTCTTGCTGTACTGGGCGGTGAGGTTTGGGTAGTCACGGACATTCTTTTGAATCATCCGGGGTGATGTTGTTATATTCATAATGCTAATTTTACACGGTATCCGGAAAATGTAAAGATGACTTTATGACGAATATTGTAATTTTGTCGTGCTGGTTGAGGGCAGCCAGTACAATTTACCGATTTTCCATTTACTAAAAACTGATGAGCCGTTCAACGCGGGGGCGTAAGACAGGCTCATATTTGCCAGAGCCGCCGCGCGGAAAGAAATTTTGGGCGGCTGGGGAAGCGCATCGGCCGGCACGGAATCTCCCGGCAGCAGTAAACAAGAGCCGATGAGGGGCGGAAATAGGCATTTCACTTTTTCTGCGGCACCCGGTGACATAGCACAGTCTGAAAAGACAAGATCGAGGCTTTGTCCAAGGATAACCGGATGCCCGGCCTGCGTATTTTCGCATAGAACGATGCTTGCCGCCTTTCCGGCGCTTATTTTGCCGTTATTTAAGCGTGGGCTTTCTTCCCGCAGCAGGCCGGCGCAGTGTTTCAGCTCCCCGGCGGTAAGATGCCGCGACAGGAGGGCCAGAGGCGACGCCCAGGGGAAGCTGTACGCGCCGCCAAAACCGGCGTTAAACAGGGATCCGCTCCATTTCCGCGCCTGTAAACGGGCGTCCCTGTGGGGAATAAGGGCCAGGAACATCATTTTTATCATATTCTGTTTTTGAGTTTTCAAATCTGCTTTCCGGTGTTACAATTATGTATATAGCATAAAAGGAATCATTATGAAATATAAGACAAAAGTTTTGGTGGATCGTTTTTCACAGCTTCTTCAAACATGGCCGGGTGTTGAATGTATAACGCTTAATGAAGCCGCCCTGCCCGATCCGCTTGACCCCTACTTTGCGCTGATCCTTGACGTATTTTGCTCAGGTCAAATTCCCGATGCGGAAGAGCGCTGTCAGTCATACGGCAATGACGTTGCGGCATTTGAAAGTTCAGGCCAGAATGAAAAAGACCGTTTTCTTATAGGCAACATTCCGGTAAGGCTGGAGTATAAAAATACAGAAAAGATTGAAGAGCTGGTCGGTATTGCGGATACCAACAATGAATCGCTGTGGCTTATCAAGGATTCGGGAACATATACCTTTTACCGGCTGGAAAACGGAGAAATAATTTTTTCGCGCAACAACTGGATAAAGGGAATAATGAAAAGGCTGAAAAAACTCCCCCCCCAGTTCTGGAAGGAAATGCGCATAACGGCACAGTCAAAGATGGAGCATTTTCTTTCCGACCTTGGCGCTGCCTGTTTCCAGGGGGATCAGTTCCATTACCTTATTGCTTCGGCGGGTTTTATCAAGGCCGCATGTCTTACATTGTTCTGCATAAATGAGCGTTTTGAACCCTCGCACCGGGCGTATTTTAAGCAGGTTTACGAGCTGCCCGTGCTGCCGGAATCTTTCCTGGGTAATTTTGAAACCTTCCTGGAAAACTGCCCCGGGGGAAAAATGGATTCAAGATTTCATCTTGCAAAGCTGATTGCAAAGAGCATTGTTACCCTATAATAATGAAGTTTTCCCGAACCTTGACGTTTTTTTTCCTTGTTCTGCTGATATCATGCGCAAAAGAAGAAATGGTTATCTTTCCGGTATATGGAACGGGCTCAAGTCTTTACGCGGCAGGACGCGCGGCTCAGGAAGGCTCTTTGAATCTTTGGCGGCCAAAAAAAATGGAATACCGTTTCGATTCCGGGCTTTCCGTCCCGCCGCTTTCATCACTGGAAATTGAATATGAATTCAGTTCCCCGCCCCCTGATGAAATAAAAGAAAAATATCAGATTGTTCTGGAGACTGACGGCGCGTCATGGGCCCTGCCGATGGATCTTTCATTTATGGGAATTGCACCTGACAACAGTGCGGCAATTCACTACGCCGTGCCCATAGACGATTCTTTTTCAGGCCGCTTCGGCATATCAGTCCTGCCGGCGGTTAAAAAGGTTTCAAACACAGAATCCGTTTTTAAAATTAAATCCCTGCGTATAAGGGAGCGCTGGTTTGGTTTCAGCGCCGGCACAGACGGCGGACGTTTTTACACCAGCCCCTTTGTATTCAAAAGTAATGACGGAAGCCATGTGATTGACCTTCCGGCTTTTTTCAGCCGGCCGCCCCCGCAAATAAATGTTTCACTTTCGGCGGGACAAAGGGCCTCGCTGGAATTGAATGACAAGCGAATTGAAGCACAGCCCGGCGCAGAAAAAATTTATCTTCCGCCGGCAATATTCCCGCCGGCGGGGCGGTCAATAATTTTGTCAGGGGACAGGATCGCCGCCTTTCATGTTGATTATTCGCTGCCCCCCGCATATCCTGAGCCGATCGAGGCCGACCCCGGACTTGTTTTTGAATGGCCGAGGGAAAGATGGCGTAACAGTTCTTGGGAAATTTTCCGCTGGGAGCAGTTTCCGTCGCTGTTGATCATTGACACTGTCGATTACGCGGTGCAGGACAGGCTGCTGAAGCGTCTTGCGTTTTTTGTCGAAAAAGCCGGCTTCCGAGGCAGGCTTGCATCCGATGCAGAAATTGCCGGCCTGCACGGCTGGAATGCGCATGATTACCGCGCCGAAGACCTTGCCCGCTTTTTCGACATGGCGCGTAAAACCGCCTTCCCGCTTTTGACCGAGGAGCGCGAGCTGGAAAAAATCCTGCTTAACGAAGGAATAATCCGCGCTGACAGCAGCGGTATTGCTGCGGGTAACGGCGGGATTATTTCGCTCTCCAGGGAATCGGCTGATTATCTGCGCCGCCTCTTTTTGGCGCACGAAGGCTTCCACGGATTGTTTTTTATTGATGAGGATTTTCGCAATTTCAGCAGGAACAGATGGAATCAGTTCCCCGCCCATGCTAAAAATTTTATCCGCTCATATTTTGAATATCAGCAGTACGACATAAGGGACGAATACCTGCTGGTCAATGAATTCATGGCGCATCTTTTACAGCAGCCGGCATCCCAGGCCGGCCGCTACTTCGGCCAGACCCTGCCCTCCCGCCTGGAAAATTCCTGGCGCAGTTCGGTTTTGCCCCAAAAAGACGAAGCCTCATCTTCCTGGCCGTCTCTTGCAACGGTGTTTACCGCCGAAGCCGAGGCCTTTTCCGCCTATGTTAGCCGGCGCTGGGGCCTTGCGGCCGGCCGCGTATGGCTGCTAACGGTAAGATAAAGCCTAATACCCTACTTTGAAAGCCGGTTTTTTGTTTTTATTCAGGTCGTAGTTAATTATATCAGTATTAAAACGCCTCTCCGCCTCCAGAGTAGAAGGGGGGCCGTGTCCGGGAAGCACTATATAATCCCCGGGCAGGGAAAGAAGGCGTGCATGGAGTTTGCTCATTTGGGTTGCCGCGCCGAAGTTACTCGATGTACTGCCGACAAGACCGGCGGTAAGTACATCGCCGGTAAAAAGCATGGCGCCCATTTTATAAACCACGGAGTCGGCCGAATGTCCCGGAATGGAAATTACCTCGACATCGAATCCGGCTATATTGATTTTATCCCCGTCCTTTACCATGGTTGTTTTATTTTCCTGAACGATGTGGTTTATGGCAAAAATTTCAGCATTATAAATACGATTCAGTGTTTGCAGACCCCTTACATGGCGGATATGATCATGGGTAATAAGCACCGCGCGCAGATTAAAACCGTTATTTTCTATGGTTTTAAGAATGCTTTCATTCATGCCGCCGGGATCAACAATAACTGCGTCAGCGCTCCGGGCGGCTTCATCACCCTGATCTGTCCTGCTTCCCCCAAGAATATAACAATTACTGAAACCATAAGAACAATAATGAAAAAAAAGTTTCATCGTTCATTCTTCCGTTTCGAATATCGCTTCGGCAGTATTCGACGCCTTAAACAGTATATCTTTCTGCCTGGCGCTGACAAAATATACCCTCTTTAAGTTGCAGTTAACAAAAGTTGATGAGGTTAATTCCGCATTGATAAAACGGCTGTTGTATAAATTGGAATTGTTAAAAGATGTTTCGCTGATGGAAGCTCCTTCAAAGTTAATATGAACAAGCTCAGAATCCTCAAAGCTGCATTTATTAAAAACGCAGCCGGCGAAAGAAAGAAACTGAAAATCTGCTTTTGAAAAATCGCAGTCATCAAAACCGGAAAAATCAAAAAAACTCATTCCGGCTTCCATTCCCGAAAGAACGCAGCCGGAAAAAGCGGTATCCCTGAAATTACAGCCATAAAAACTATGGCCGGAAAAATCAACACCGGAAAACTTCATGCCGGTTACATTCAAATCCTTAATTACCGGATTTTGACTGATATAATCAATGATGCGCCGGCTTTCCTGCTCCTGATTCGCCTGATGAGCAAAACACAAATTGGAACCTGTAATCGCCGGTTTTCCGCAGCCCGCAGCGCATGGGCTTATGGTAAACATGATTAAAAATAACACAGAATTATCTTTACTACCAGCCCCGGTGTCGGCTAGAATGAATTATGTGCTGGTATTGCGGTACACCCGTTACCGAAAAAGAGCCATTCGGCCGTTCTCAGGTCTGCCCATCTTGCGGCAAGGATTTAAGGGCCTGTAAAAACTGCCGCTTCTTTCTTCCCGGCAGCAGGGGCGACTGCTCGGAAACAAGCGCCGAACCGGCAGCAGACAAGGAGAGATCCAATTTTTGCGACTGGTTTTCCCTTGACAAAAAATACCGCATCCAAAGCGCCGGACGGGCGGAAGAACAAAACAGGGCCGGCAGCGCGAGAACGGAATTTGACAATCTTTTTAAGTAGCGAATATGAATGATATTGCAGATAACAGGCCGGTAATCTTTCTGGATTCAGGCGTTGGCGGAATTCCATACTGTAAATCTTTTAAAAAACGCAATCCGGGCGAAAGCGTGATATACCTGGCAGACCGCGGAAATTTTCCATACGGCTCAAAAAGCAGGGCGGAACTTATCACCCTGCTTGTTGAACTTGTTGAATTGCTTGTTGAATCAATAAATCCAAAAATTATTGTCCTAGCGTGCAACACCGCCACGGTTTCTGCAATCGGCGAATTGCGGCAGCGTTTTCCAAACATTGTTTTTGTGGGAACAGAGCCTTCGGTAAAACCGGCAATGCTGGCGTGCACAACAGGAAAAGTCGGCGTACTTGCCACAGAACGCACCATAGAGGAACTCAAAACCCGCCATTCTTCCGACAGAGCCTGCGAGATTTACGGCATTGCCGCTCCGCAGCTTACTGAATTTGTCGAACAGCGTTTTATTGACGCCGGCGAAAATGAAAAAGAAGAAACCGTAAAAGAATACATAAAACGTTTCCGCGCCGCCGGAACAGACTGTGTTGTACTGGGCTGTACGCACTTTTTATTTCTGGCAAAAGAATTCCAGAAAGAAGCCGCTCCGGGCATCAAAATATTCGATTCCCTTGATCCTGTTACGCGAAGAATTGAATCGCTGCTTAACGACAACGGCGGCGCGCTAAGGGCAAAAAACAGCAAAAAAACCGTGGATAAATTCATGATAACCGGCACAGAGCTGCCCGATTCATCGTGGCAAAGATGGGCTGAACACTTGGGGTTTCCCATTTCCCTTTTTGGTGGTACATGAGCGGCGAGACTGTCTTAAAAGGAATTGTAATACGGGGTTCGCACAATATTTTTACAGTACGCCTTGACAAAAAGGAGATATCATGCCGCATAAAGGGAAAGGTATTAAAAAAGTCAGAAGATTTGTACAATCCCCTCGCTCCCGGCGACCGCGTTATTGTTGAATATTCGCCGGAATCAAATACCGGCATGATCCTTGAACGGGAAGAAAGGCGTAACCTGTTCAGCCGCTTTAATCAAAAGGGAAGCGCAAGCCAGCCATTAGCTGCAAACGTTGATCTGGCGCTCTGCATGACAACGGCCCTGTCTCCGCCCTTCAGACCCCGCTTTCTGGATCGCCTTCTGATGCAGGCGGATTTCGCCGGAATAGAAGTGATCATTATCTGCAACAAATGCGATCTGCCAAGCGACGACCTCGACGTAAATGAACGCCTGGAAGATTTTTGCCGTATTGGATACAGGGTACTCCGTATTTCCGCAAAAACCGGCATGGGGCTTGGAGAACTAAAAGCGCTCATCACCGGAAAAACCTCTGTATTGATCGGACAGTCCGGGGTCGGCAAATCCAGCCTTATAAACGCACTGCAGCCGGATCAAAACATCAGAACCGGCGCTCTGAACGAAAAGTTCGACCGGGGAAACCATACCACAACCATGTCATTTATGTTAACAATTTCCGCGCCTTCTGATAAAACTGTTACGCAAATAATTGATACGCCCGGGCTGCGCCGTTTTGTCCCTGATGGAATCGACGCGGCGGACGCGATTCAGCATTTAAGGGAATTCGCCCCGCTTAACGGCATGTGCAGTTACGGGCTTTCATGCTCCCATAAAATTGAGCCCGGGTGTAAAATAATGGAAGCAGTTCACGCCGGCCATATCCATGAAGATCGTTACGAAAGTTTTCTGCGCATTCGGGACGAGCTTGCGGGTAAAAACAATGAAGATTAAAAAAGACTTACTTACAGCAAAAACACTGACCCTTCTTGAATATTCCACTGTTATGGAAAAAGCCGCGTCTTTTGCCCTTAGCGATGAAGCCGCCGCATTGATTAAAAATGAAAAGCCCGTATTTGACTTTTGCAGAGCGGAAGAAACAAAAACAAAAGTCCTTTACATTATGGCGCGGATCAATAACAGCGACAGCGTACCTGGCTCCTGGCTGCCTTCCATCGGCTTTCTTATGCCAAAGCTGGGCGTCGAAGGCGCTGTCCTGGAAATCGACGAAGCATACGCAATCGGCCTGTTTGTGCAAAGGGGCACGGAATTAAAAGACTGGCTGCTCAACAAGGAAGACAGCGGCGCGTTGTCTGAATCATCACCTGACTGCAAGACCATAGCGGCAGATATTTTCAGGGTTTTAGACAAAGAAGGGAAAATGCGCGACCTCCCTCCGTTACGTGCAATCAAAAGGCGGATAAAGAGCCTTAACAGGGAACTGGAAGTCTCAATATCACATTATATATCCGATGATGAAACCAGAAAGATGCTTCAGTCAGCCGTTCCATCCCAGCGTGATGGAAGAACCGTATTAGCGGTAAAGGTCAACTTTCGCGGACGAATCAAGGGGATAGTACACGAAGTTTCATCAAGCGGGCAGACTGTATTTGTGGAACCCCTGGACGTAGTGGAAAAAAACAATGAACTGCTCGTTGAAAAACGAAATCTTGATGCTGAAATTATTAAAATCATGCGTGAGCTGACAATCTGTGTCGCGGCACAAAGGGCAGAGCTCGAAAATTTTCACCGCTGGGTTATTGAAAGCGAATGTTTACGCGCAAAGGCCAAATACTCGATTAATACAAAGGGTCAGTTTACCGCGCAGAACAGCAGTGAGCATGACGATTCGCTTTTGTTAAAACAGGCGCGCCACCCCATGCTGAAAAACGCGGTTCCCATCGATCTGGCCATGAAGGGCAATACACGGACGCTTATTATCACCGGGCCGAATACGGGCGGAAAAACAGTAGCGCTTAAAACCCTCGGGCTGTTTGCCTTGATGAATCAGAGCGGCCTTGCACTTCCTGTGGACGAAGGCAGCATTCTTCCTTTTTTCGATGGAATATATGCCGACATCGGAGACGAGCAGTCCATTAAACAGTCGCTTTCAACTTTTTCCGCCCATATCAGCAATATAGCGGCCATTGTTTCCAACGCAACGGAAAAATCGCTTGTCCTGCTGGACGAGCTTGGCTCTGGAACCGATCCGGCGGAGGGAGGGGCAATTGCGATGGCGGTTTTGGATTATTTAATTGAAAAAAAATCGCGAATGGTTGTTACAACCCACCACGGAATTCTGAAAAACTACGGTTATACGCGCCATGGCGTAGAGAATGCCTCCGTGGAATTTAACGCCCAAACACTATCCCCTACCTATAAAGTAATTAATGGAGTTCCCGGCGAAAGCCGCGCGCTTGATATAGCGGGCAGGAACGGACTGGGCACCAAAATCGTGGAAAAGGCGCGAAGTTATCTTGATGAGGAAAAATCCGATGTCTCCGCCCTGATAAAGGGCTTAAGGGAAAAGCATCTAGAACTCCACGGGCTGGAAAATAAAAACAAAAGCGAAGAGATCAAGCTGAGGGAAACACGCAGAAAGGCCGACCTGAAAGAGCTGAGCTTAAAGCAGAAAGAGGCGGAACTAAAGCGTGATGCTGCCGGAAAACTCCGCCTGCTGTTAAACGAAAGCCGGAAAACCCTGGAGAACCTTGTACGCGAAATAAAGGAAGACGGCGTTGACCGTGAAAAAACACGCAGGGTAAAAGATTTTTTGAATGAACTTGCACATAACGTAGAAGAAGAAAACAACGTTCTCGAAAAGGAAGAGCTGGCAATCAGGGAACAACTTCGCAGCACAGAATCCCCGGCTGCTTCCGCCGGCTTTGCGCCGGGCATGGAAGTCTTTATCGGGCTTTCAAAACAGCGCGGCACAATTTTGCGGCTTGATAAAAAAAGCGCCGGCGGAAATTCCTGGATTGTGGAAACCGGCTCCCTTAAAATAAGCTTTCCCGAAAAAGACCTAAGCCCCGCAGGCGGCGCAGGAGCGGAAAAAACAGCGGGCGGCTGGGCGGCGGAGCTTGGCAGTTCGGCAGGAGCAGTTTTCGAGTTGAAACTTTTGGGTATGAGGCTTGAAGATGCCATGGAAGCCCTGCGCCGCCAGATCGAAGCCGCCGCCCTTTCGGGATTAAAGGCCTTCTCGGTTATCCACGGCAAGGGAGACGGTATTTTACAAAAGGGCGTTCACGATTATCTTAAAAACGATCCGTCTGTGGAAGAATATTATTTTTCAAGACCGGAACTGGGCGGCTTCGGAAGAACCGAAGTAATCCTGCGCTAAAAGTCTTCCAGGGGTTCGTCTTTATCCATTATTTCGGGAATGGTGTAAACAAGAGTGCCCGATTTGCGCACACGCAGTTCTGCAAAGCCCTTGGAAACCAGGGCATCGAGGTCCTTCTTTGCTTCATCGATGGAAATATTGGCGGCCAGCGCAACCTCGCTCGCCGTAAGAATACCCTTGTTTTCCTTTGCTATCCTTAAAATCACACGCTCTATACTCTCTTTTTCCCTTACAATGCGGGCTTCGCCGTCGCTGACATTGCGCCAGCTTTGGCGGTTATTTGCAAAGTTTTTTCCGGCGCCATCGATTATTGCCCTTCGGATATTGGCTTCGCGCACCTGGGCAGGCAGGGTAATAAAATCATATACGGAGCCGAACATTCCAAGACCGCCTGTACACATCCAAAGAAGGCCGGTCGGTATTTTGCCCAGATAAAACCGGTGGAGCCCCAGGGCGCCGCACCCTGAAATAAGCCAAAGCAGATAAGCCATTCCCACACTATACATATTTCACCTAACTCTTGCCTTTGTCATAAGGTTTTCCTACAGCCCTTGGCGCATAATCCTTTCCGCTGAAAATAACCAGGGTTATCAATGTAATAAAATACGGCATTGCATTAAACACTTCCGAAGGCAGAAACTGAAGGCTCCTTATATTGATGATGTTAACAGCCAGGGCGGAAGACATGCCGAACAGAAAACTCGAACCAAGCACTCCAAGGGGCAGCCAGCGCCCGAATGATACCGCCGCGAGCGCGATAAAGCCCTTTCCGTTAATTGTAGTTACAGTGTACTGAATATCCTGGGTAAGAACAATGCAGCCGCCTGCAAGGCCGGCGAGTATGCCCGATATCAAAACGGCAATGTAGCGAATCTTTATTACATTAACGCCGGCGGAAGCAAGCGCCTGCGGATGCTCGCCGGCTGCCCTCAGGCGCAGACCCCAGGGGCGCTTGTATAACATAAACCAGCTTACCGCCAGAATCGCAAGGGCAATCCACACAGTCGGGTAAATCCCGAAAATGCCTGAACGCATTCCCATGCGGTAATTCTGACTGCGGTCCATTCTGAATATCAACTGACAGACAAAAACAGTAAGCCCGTTGGAAAGAAGGTTTATTCCGGTTCCGGATATTACCTGATCAGCCCGCAGGGTAACTGAAGCGAAAGCATGTATCAGCGAAAGGAGACCGCCCACTGCCGCAGCCAGCAGCAGCGCAATCGGTATTGAAAACCCCATTTTTGTTTCAAGCAGGAAATGGCAGACAGCGGCGCTCATGGCGCCCATGGCCATCAGCCCCTCCAGTGCAATGTTTACAACGCCGGAACGTTCACAAATCATTCCGCCTATGGCGGCGATAAGAATCGGGGAAACAATCATAAAAGTAGACGGAAGCATCTGCAAAATAGTCTGAAAGACTGACATTAATTCCCTCCATCCTGCTCTGCGCTGACACGTTCGGTAGAACGCCTGGCTTTTTCTTTCATCTGCCAGTCTATCAGCAGTCTTACGCCCGCCCGCAGGGAAATAAAGACCACTATCAAACCCATTATGATCGCTGTAATTTCCTTGGGTATTTGCCGGCTCTGCATTAATGGCTGGGCGGATTTAAGCATACCGAAAAGCAGGCCGGCAAGAGCAGTACCTACGGCGGTGCTGTTGCCTACCAGGGCTACGGCAATGCCGTCGAACCCGTAACCTTCCAGTACGGGCAGGATCCTTCCGAAACTAAAAACACCCAGCGAAACCGACGCGCCGGCAAGACCCGCAAACGCTCCTGCAATGGCCATAGCCACGGTAATGCTGGTATTTACGCTGATGCCGCCGTAAAAAGCCGCGTCCTTGTTCAGGCCCGTTGCGCGAAGAGAAAAGCCAAGCCGCGTCTTTCCCATAATGATCCAGTAAATAAAAATCGCCGCCAGGGTAAAGTACAGGCTGTAATTCAGCCTGGAGCCGTTTGTCAGCGAGGCCAGCATGGGGCTGGCAATGCTCGCCGTTTTTGGAAAGTCCGGCGTTCTGAATGTATTGCTGCCGGGAATCCTTAATGTAAGTATCCGGTGGATATACAGGGCTATGTAGTTCATCATTATGGTTGCAACCACTTCGGAAACTTTGAATCTTGCCTTAAAGAAACCCACAATGCCGCCCCACGCAGCCCCTGCAAGAATTGCGCCTAACACCGCGATTATCCAGTGGAATACCGGAATCTGCGGAAAATAAAGGGCGATTATCTGCGCCGTCGTAAGGCCGGCGACAAACTGCCCCTCGGCGCCGATATTGAAAAGCCCGGTACGGGCGGCAAAAGCCATGGAAAAACCGCACAGGATAAGCGGGACAGAGCTGACAAGCCACTCCCCCACATAGCGCATATTATGTGTTCCCCTGCGAAGGTCAAACCCCGTTACCACCTGTAAAATAGCCTGATACATGCCGCCGGGATTTCTGCCGATGATGATGATGATTAATGTAGCAACAAAAAAGCCTAGCAAAACAACTGATACAGAAACAAGCGCATCGGAACCTGTAAACATTTCCAGAATACCGCCGCTCAAATTGACCGGCTTTTTTTTGAATTTAAGCATGAAGGCCGCCCATCATCGCGCCAATACGCCGCTCATCAGCTTCATCAGCCTTTAGCACGCCGGCAACCTGGCCCTTGGAAACTGCCGCAATCCGGTCGCACAGGCCGAGTATTTCGTCCAGTTCAAAGGATACCAAAAGCACCGCGCGGCCCTTATCACGTTCTTCTATTATACGTTGATGAATGTACTCAATGGCGCCAACGTCCAGACCTCGTGTCGGCTGTGAAACGATCAGCAAATCGGGCGAAAGATCAATCTCGCGTGCGATAATTACTTTTTGCTGATTACCACCGGACATGGATTTTACCGGCGTTGCCGGCCCGCCGCCTGCGCGGATATCAAAATCGGTTATAAGAGTTTCAGCGTGTTTGGCGATGGCTGGAAAGCGCAAAAAACCGGCCCGATTTGAAAAGGGGCTCCTGCGAAAACTTTTCAGAATAAGGTTTTCGTCGAGCCGGAAATCCAGTATCAGCCCGTGTTTGTGCCGGTCTTCGGGCACAAGGCCAAGCCCGCTTTCGTTGCGGCATCGTATGCTTTCCCTGGAAATGTTTTGGTCTTTAAGCAACACCCGCCCCGACTTGATTGGCAAGAGACCGGCAATGGCCGCAACCAGTTCCGACTGTCCGTTGCCGTCAACGCCGGCGATGCCCACAACTTCTCCCGAACGCACGTCCAGGGAAAGACCGCTCACGGCAGGAGTCCCCTTGGCTCCGATTACCGTAAGGTCTTCAATTCTAAGAACAACATCACCGGGCACTGCCTGTTTCTTCTCGATCCTGAAGGTGACCGACCGGCCGACCATTTTTTCAGCAAGTTCCGCCTCGGTGGCTGTGCCGACATCAACAGTGTCGATATATTTTCCGCGGCGCAAAACGGTACAGCGGTCGGCGGCGGCTTTTATCTCTTTCAGTTTGTGAGTGATAAACAGAATGGTTTTTCCTTCGGATTTTAGCCGCTGGAAAATGGCGAGAAGCTCGTCTATTTCCTGCGGCGTAAGGACCGCTGTCGGCTCATCAAAAATTAAAATATCCGCATTTCGGTACAGTATCTTGAGTATTTCCACACGCTGCTGCATTCCAACGGTAATGTTTTCGATTTTAGCTTTTGGATCCACCGACAATCCGTAGGTCTGGGAAAGCTCCGCAACACGCTTTTCTGCGCTGCGTAGATCAATATTACCCATGTTTCCGCGCGGTTCCATTCCCAGTACAATGTTTTCTGTTACGGTGAAATTATGAACGAGCTTAAAATGCTGATGAACCATTCCGATCCGCAGATCGGTGGCGTCATTGGGATCATGTATGCGTACTTCTTCTCCGTTTATTTTTATGATGCCGCTATCGGGCTCGTACAGACCGAACAGGATCGACATTAAGGTTGACTTGCCGGCTCCGTTTTCGCCGAGGAGTGCGTGAATCTCGCCGCGTTCAACCCGCAGGCTTACGCGATCGTTTGCCAGAACTCCGGGAAAGGCTTTGCTTATCTCCAGCATTTCGATCGCCA
The DNA here is from genome assembly GCA_009777535.1 of Treponema sp. Classification (GTDB taxonomy): domain Bacteria; phylum Spirochaetota; class Spirochaetia; order Treponematales; family Breznakiellaceae; genus WQXQ01. The sequence continues at coordinate 47,141 of WRLP01000008.1, read as the reverse complement.
GCACTGCGAACCTCTTTTATAAATTAAAAGTTAAAAGGTAAAAAGTAATAAATAACAGAGAACAGAGAACAAATAATGGCTTCCATACTTATTCCCTATTCTCTTTTCCCTTAATTAGTCGTCGACCGCTCTTAAATTCTGCGGGAAACCCATGAGCCTTCTGGCTTCCGCATGGGTTTCAAAAACCCTGATATCGCCGTCGATAATCTGCCTTTTCAGCGCTTCGATTTCATTCTTTATCGCTCCGTTCAATTCCGGATTGGTTTCGGAATAGCCGACGCCGTCTGCCCTAAGATCGAATGTGATCACCTCGCCCCTAAATGTGTTGTTCTCTACTGCATTAAGAGCATAAATAAGGGAAGTTTCAACACGTTTTAGCATGGATGTCAGTACCGCAGAATCGGAGCCGCTGTAAAGGCCTTCTTCATGCTGATCGGAATCGACGCCAATCGCCCACACATTCCGTCCCGCAGCCCTGTATTCCTTGGCCTGGGCAATTGTTCCGTTGCCGCTTCCGCCTGCCGCTGAATAGATAATGTAGACACCGCTGTCATACCAGTTCATCGCCTGGGTTTTTGCCAGCGCCGGCTCGCCCCAGCTGTTCACATAGTAGTCAACAATCTCCGCATTGGGCAGAACCGAAAGAACACCCTGCACATAGCCAACCTCAAACTTGGTGATAACTGCACCGGGTACGCCGCCGATAAAGCCAAAGCGCGGATTGTTAATGCCGTCCGATATTGCCTTTAAAGCCGCCGCTGCACCAACGAGGTAGGAGCCTTCATGCTCCGCATATACCGCCTGCATTACATTGGGGGCATCCAGCCAATCCACGTCTACAATCATGTATTTTTGATTGGGATTATCCGCCGCAACCTGGGCAAGGGCATCGGCCCATGTAAACCCTGTGGTAACGATCAGGTCGTAGCCCTCATCAGTGGCCTGCCTGAGGTTTGGAACATACATATCCTGGGTCTGGGCTGTAACCACATCGTATAAAATCCCCCGCTGCCTGGCATTTGTCCAGGTATCGCCGTAAAATTCGAGAATTCCACGCCACGCCGCCGCATTAAAAGACTTGTCGTCGATGCCTGTGGCATCGGTAAGAAGCCTTACCGTGGTCGTCCTACTCCCCGGAGCCACAGTCTGAGCGCCCTGTCCCCTGCGGCACGATACCGTCATTAAAAGGGTGACCAAAACGAGCATGACCAAACTCATGCCAATTACTTTTTTCTTCATAATATCCTCCTGAATTTTTGGTTGTTCACTGCTAGCATAAATGGTTTAATACCGTACGGCAAGCCCTGAATACCGGAAAAAAAGCAGACTTTGTCAAATTCCATACTTTTTCATTAATTTCTGCCGGGTTTTGTTCCACTTTACACTCGCAACAGTAATTCCTTATTGGACGAGTTCCTGGGATAGGCCGTTATTTCCAAACCCATGCCAAGGCTGTCAAGATAATCTATCAGTGTAGAAATTCGTATGTTTTTACGATTTTCAAGTTTCGAAACGGCGGTTTGGGTAAAGTTTGAAATTTCGCTTTGTTTCACGCCATATTTTTCCCGCAGCATACCTAACCTGATATTCAGGCTTTCCTGTTCGGCCATTTTCTTGGCCTTTGCAAGTACCTCTGGGTTCATTTTGGCATCAAGCTCACTTATTGGATGCGTTTTTTTTTGCATACTATCCTCCTCCTATCTACTGCGATAAGCTTCATATATTTCCTCGGCCTGTTTTATCAGATTCCGATAAAACCGTTTTTCATTCTTACCTTTTTTATCTCCACCTATCAGTAGTACTGCTTTTCGCTCTTCATCAAAAATGAATACCACCCGAAAAACATGGTTCTCGGTTTGTGTCCTAAGCTCCTTGAGATTGCCCATCTTGCTTCCTTTCAAAGTATCTGCATGAGGACGGGGCAAGTTCGGACCGTATTCTACAAGAAGCTCAACCTTCATACGAATAGATGCCTGGCCATTTTCAGTTTGTTCCAAAAACCAGGCGTCATATTCATCTGTTGATTCTACTTCCCATGCCATCTTATTAAAAGTATATGAACTATTATTCATATTGTCAAGTTTCAAATTGCTGTAAGGACAAATCGTGAAGATAAAAAAATATTTATTCCGGATAGAACATTAACAGATTCCATTGATTGTTTGTGAAGGGTTCATCAAGAGGGGAAAAATAGGTTTTGGGCACACCCGGATTCGAACCAGGGACATCTTGCGTGTAAAGCAAGCACTCTAACCAACTGAGTTATGCGCCCGTATTTTTACCCTACCGGCAATGACAGGGCGTGTCAAGGGCTGCGGGTTTATGCCGCGTCAAATTGAATACGGGAGCGGTTTTGTTATAGAATGTACAAAATGGATAAAAATGAACTGGCCAAAAAAATATACGAAAAATCTCATTTAACCGGAGATTTTTTATTAAGATCAGGGCAGAGATCAAATGAATATTTTGATAAATATCTGTTTGAATCCGATCCAAAACTGCTAATGGAAATAGTAAAAGAAATGAAGGTATTGATTCCGGAAGGTACTGACATAATTGCCGGACTGGAAATGGGCGGGATACCATTGGTTACGGCACTATCAATAGAAACAGGAATAGCTTCTGCCTTTGTCCGTAAAAAAGCGAAAGAATACGGAACATGCAAAATCGCCGAAGGAAGCGACCTACAAAACAAAAATGTCTGCATAATCGAAGATGTAGTAACGACCGGCGGACAGATAATAGAAAGTGTCAAGGAATTAAGAAACAGGGGAGCAGTAATCGATACCGTTTTATGCGCCATTCAGAGAAATAATGAAGCCTCTGAAATATTAAAAAAGGAAAACCTGCATCTTAAACCGGTATTGACAATGGATTTTATTAAAAAAATAATCGCAGATGGGGGGAAACAATGCTGAAAGGACGATCCCTGATTGAACCGGAAAATTTCAACCTGGAAGAAATGGACGGACTGTTCAGTCTTGCGGAAAAAATTGAGGCAGACGAGCGGTATCTTCGCGAAAGCTGCCGAGGCAGACTGCTTGCCACGCTTTTTTTTGAGCCGAGTACCAGAACCCGCCTGAGTTTCGAGGCGGCCATGCTCAGGCTGGGGGGGAGCTGCCTGGGATTTGCCGAGCCGGGATCAAGCTCGGCGGCGAAGGGCGAAAGCCTTGCCGATACGGTGCGTATGGCAGCCGGCTATGCCGATGTAATTGTTATGCGAAGCCCAAAAGAGGGGGCGGCGCTGCTGGCTTCACGTTATTCGCAAGTACCGGTTATTAACGCAGGGGACGGCGGACACCACCACCCTACCCAGACACTTACCGACCTTTTAACGATACGGCGGCTGCGGGGAAACTTAAAAAACTTTACCATCGGCTTCTGCGGCGATCTTAAATTCGGGCGTACCGTTCATTCATTAACAAAGGCGCTTGCCCGCTGCGAAAAAATCAATATGGTTTTTATATCGCCGCAGGAACTGTCCGTCCCCGAATACATCATACGCCAGCTCCAGAGACAGGACATTCAGTTCACGGAAACCCGCAGTCTGGAAGAAGTTATGCCCGGCCTAGATGTGCTTTACATGACGCGGGTTCAGAGGGAGCGTTTTTTCAACGAGGAAGATTACATCCGCCTGAAAGATACGTTTATTCTTAACACGGAAAAAATGGCGCTGGGGAAAAAAGAGCTTGTTGTTCTCCACCCGCTGCCCCGTGTTAACGAGATTGCCGTCGAGGTGGATGCCGATCCAAGAGCGGCATACTTTAAGCAGGCGAAGTACGGAATGTATGTCCGCATGGCATTGCTGTCGTCCATACTGGGAGTAAATTGATGTTAAATATCGAAAAAATAAAAAACGGAATTGTAATCGATCATATCAGGGCCGGGCAGGGAATACGCATCTTTGACTGGCTTGGGCTCGATAAATCTTCATACACGGTGGCCTTTGTTGTAAACGCCACATCGAGGGAAATGGGCAAAAAGGATATTATAAAAATTGATAATGCCATCGCAATTAATTTTGACATTCTGGGCCTTATCGATCCGAATATCACCGTAAATATAATCCGCGATGAGCGCATAACAGAAAAAATCAAGCTGCAGCTTCCCGAGCGGGTCGAAGATGTATTGATCTGCAAAAACCCCCGCTGCATTACCTCCACGGAAAAGTACATTCCCCACATCTTTCACCTTGAAGACCAGGAACTTAGAACCTACCGCTGTGAATACTGTGATGAAATCCGTTTGGCGGGTGATTTCAGGGATGCCTGAAACAGGCAGGAGCGAAAATTGAAGCGGATCATCTTAAAAAATTTCAGGATTGCCGATGAGTCTTGCGATTTTTTTGGATCACTTGTAATCGAAGACGGCTGCATCAAAGAAATTGTAACCGGAAAAAACGATCCCTGCGGCGCGGACATAATAATCGACGGCGGCGGCTTTGCCCCGTCATCGGTAATTATGCCTGCCTTTGTTGACCTTCACGCGCATTTTCGCGAGCCGGGGTTTCCCGAAAAAGAAACCCTGGAGTCCGCCTCGCTTGCCGCCGTTTCAGGCGGCTTTTGCACCGTTATCTGCATGGCAAACACCAATCCGGTAATCGACACCATCAGCAAGGCCCGCGCTCTTAAAGACCGCAGCGACGCCCTTGGCCTTGTTGATTTATATCCGGTTTTATCCCTGACAAAAAACATGGAAGGCATGGAGCTTTCACAGATAAAAAACCTGGGCGTCGCAAATGACGGCGGCAAGCGGCTTCCACTGATGCTCTCCGAAGACGGCAGGGATGTGCCCGATGACGGGCTGTTCCTTGCGGCGATGGCCGAAGCAAAAAGGCTTGGCATTCCCGTTTCATGCCACTGCGATCTTGATGGAGAAAATAATGCTGTCCGCCGCGCCATTGAGCTTGGCAGAAAAACAGGCTGCCGCATTCACATCGCCCATGTTTCGACTAAAGAAGCCGTTGAAACAATCCGCAAGGCGAAAAAAGCCCCGCCTGACAATTCCGGCTTTGCCCTGAGCTGCGAGGTTACTCCACACCACATCGGTGCGAATGAAGAAGATGCGCGGCGCATGGGCGAGAAAAGTTTCGGCAGGGTAAACCCGCCCCTGCGGACAGAGGCCGATCGGCTTTCCCTTATTGCGGCAGCCTTCGACGGAACAATCGACGCCATCGCCACGGATCACGCGCCGCATACGGAGACGGACAAGGCCGCCGGTGCGCCCGGATTCAGCGGTCTTGAAACAGCCTTTGCCGCCTGCTGGTCGAACCTTGGCCAAAACTTGCAGCGCATCTCCGCCCTTATGAGCGCGAATCCGGCGCGGATAACAGGACTTACAGACAGGGGCAGGATTGCGCAGGGGCAAAGGGCAGACCTTGTTATTGTTGATACACAAGCGGTGTGGAAAGTTGATCCGGCGCAATTTAAATCGCGCGGAAAATGCAGCCCCTTTGCGGGCAGGGAATTGCAGGGTAAAATTATCATGACGTTCAACAGCGGACGCATTGTTTTTAATGGCGGAATAAATGTTTAATATCGACAGGCTTTACGAGGCGGTTGCCGCAAAGGGGCATGTGTGCGTCGGCCTTGATACTGCGGCGGAATACATTCCCTCCGGCGAACGGCAGAAGACAGCTTCTGATACCGAAGCGGTTTTGGCTTTTAACAAAGCCATAATCGAAGCGACATTCGATGTCTGCGCCTGCTACAAGGTGCAGATCGCCTATTACGAGGAAATGGGTGTCGCCGGGCTTTCGGCTTACGCAAAAACACTGCGGTACATCCGTGATAAAGGCGGCCTTGTTATCGCCGATATTAAACGCGGCGACATAACCGACACAGCTGCCCGTTATGCGAATGCGCATTTTGCCGGAGAGTTCGAGGCGGACTTTGTAACCCTGTCCCCCTACATGGGAATGGATTCCATTGAGCCATGGTTTGCCTATGCCGAAAGCGAGGGCAAGGGCGCCTTTGTAATGATGAGGACAAGCAACAAGGGCATGAGGGATTTTGAGTACCTGGAAACAGGCAATGGCCGCCGCCTTTACCACGCTGTGGGGGATAAACTTGCCGCCATTGCCGCCGCGCACACGGGCAAATACGGCTATGGCGCATTCGGCGCGGTTGTAGGCTGCACTGAAAAAGAAGAAGCCGCCGAAATCCGCAGACAATATTCCAATTTGTTTTTCCTTATTCCAGGTTTCGGCGCACAGGGCGGCGCGGCGGAAGATGCGGCCCTGCTTTTACAAAACGGAAACGGCGGCGTAGTAAATGCATCGCGTTCTATCCTGAAAGCCTGGTCCGCAGAAATTGCCAATTCCGGCGGCGATGAATCGAAAGCAACAAATACATTTGCCGGTGAAGCGGCGCGCAGAGCGGCAATTGAAATGCGTGATGCGATACTAAAGGCGGTAAAAAATTGAGCTGCGCAAACAGCCGCTTCCAAAAACAAAGTGAATTCTGCAAACTGGTTTTTAAGGAAGACATTAACGAAGAAATCTTCAGGCTGGATTTTGTATGGCCCGCAGCGGCGCAATCGGAGTTTGCGCCGCCAAGGGCGGGACAGTTTTTCATGATAAAGCCCAGGCGCAGCTCAGTTTTTCTTGGCAGGCCAATCAGCATGGCGATGTGGGAGGGCGGCTCCTGTACCTTAAAATTCTTAATAACAAAGCGCGGCAGGGGAACACAGGAACTTGCCGCCATGCAAATACAGGAGGAGGCAGAACTGACCGGTCCGTTGGGCAATACCTGGGCGGATTTTCTGCCGGCGGCGGAAAAGGGCGGCAAGCCGGTTGCGCTTGTCGGCGGCGGCGTTGGGATTGCCCCGCTGCTGGCTCTCCTGGGGGAAATGCCGGAGCGCGATTTTATATTTTATGCAGGCTTCAGAACCGGCGCCGGCATTAAAAACAAACTGCCCTCCCTTGATATTCTTGCGGCAGAAAAAGTAATTGTCGCCGCCGAAGACGGCATGGGCGCCCTAAAGGGACGCATCACAGATTTTCTGGAGCCGGAAAAATATTCGGCTGTCTGCGCCTGCGGACCGCAGCCGATGCTAAAGACAGCGACAGCCAAATGCGCCGATAAAAAAGTCCCCTGTTTTATCAGCATGGAACGGCACATGGGCTGCGGCACCGGCGCCTGCCTTGGCTGCACTGTGGAAACCATAAACGGAAACCGCCGCTGCTGCGCCGACGGGCCGGTCTTCGACGCCGGGGAGATAATCTTCGATGAAACAGATTGACCTTTCCGTAAACATTGCCGGTGTGCGCTTGAAAAATCCTGTTATTGCGGCGTCGGGAACTTTCGGTTATGGAAGCGAGTACGCCCGAATATTTGACGTTTCGGTGCTGGGCGGAATTTGCACAAAGGGGCTAACCCTGCATCCAAGGGCGGGCAATACCGGCATCCGCATTTGGGAAACACCGGCAGGGCTGATGAATTCCATCGGCCTTGAAAACCCGGGCATTCCCGCCTTTATCGAAAAGGAACTGCCCCAAATGCGGAAGCTGGGACCGGCAGTCATCGCAAACCTTTCCGGCTCTACAGTGGAGGAATACGCCGCCGGCGCGGCGCTGCTTAACGTTAGTTCCGTCGACATGGTCGAACTTAATATCTCCTGCCCCAATGTTAAAGCCGGCGGTATGGCCTTCGGCCTCGATCCGGAAACGGCGGCGGCGGTTACATCCCGGGTGCGCCGCGCCCTGAACAGCAAGCCCCTCATGGTGAAACTTTCACCTAACGCGCCGGCCATAACAGCCGTCGGCCTCGCCTGCGTTAACGCCGGCGCAGATGCCCTGTCGCTTGTGAACACATTCCAGGCCATGGCGATTGACGTGAAAAAAAGAAAACCTGTTTTTGAAAATATAAGCGCAGGGCTTTCAGGGCCGGCAATAAGGCCCATTGCCCTGCGCATGGTGTGGGAACTCTGCGCCGCCGTAACGGTTCCCGTTGTTGGTATGGGCGGCATAACCTGCGCCGATGATGCCCTGGAATTTCTTATGGCCGGCGCGGCAGCGGTGCAGGTCGGCTCGGCTACATTCGCTCATCCAAAAACAATGCTCGAAATAATCGCTGGCATCGAATTCTTTATGCGCCATCACAGCATTTCCTCTGTGAAGGATCTTTCTATCCGAACATAGGAGCCTAACCTGCCCGCTGTTACTACAATAATATGACCGGTTTTATCAGGTCGGGTGTTTTATCCTTCATCATCAACAAGGCTTCTTCGACCTTGTCAAAGCCCTTAAATGTATGTGTAACCATTCTGCCAGGGTTTATCCTTTTGGCCTTGCAAAGCGCGGCGTACTGTTCCATGCGGAGCCTTCCGCCCATCATTAAACCGCCGATGATCTGCTTGTGACCCATGCCTACGCCCCATTCAGCCCTTGGTATTTTTATAAAATCACCTTCGCCAAGATAGTTAACATTGCTTATCTTTCCGGCTGGTTTTACCATGCGGACGGCTTCATCAAATGTATCGTTATCGCCGCCGGCAATAACAACGCGATCTACGCCCTTGCCTCCGGTCAGATCAAGAACCTGTTTAACGATATCGCCGTTTTTGTAGTTGATAATCTCGGTTGCGCCGAACTCTTTTGCAACCTGCACACAGGTCGGTCTTGACCCTACTGCGAAAATCTCTGATGCGCCTCTTATTGCCGCACCTGAGACAGCCATCAGCCCAACGGGTCCGATGCCGACTACACAAACCTTGTCGCCAAAGTGAATGTCCGCCATTTCCACGCCGAGCATTCCCGTGGGAACCATATCCGACAGCATACAGCCCGTTGCCAGATCCATTCCGGCCGGAAGCAGCGCCAGGTTTCCATCAGCATCATTAACATGGAAAAAATCTCCAAACACTCCGTCCTTGATATTCGAGAATTTCCATCCCGAAAGCATGCCCCCCGAATGCTGTGCAAAACCAGCCTGCGCCTCTACGGAATTCCAGTCCGGCGTGATAGCGGGAACAAGCACCTTGTCGCCTGGCTTGAAATCTTTTACAAGCGCGCCGACTTCGACAACCTCGCCTACTCCCTCGTGCCCCAGTATCAAATCGTGCCTGTCGCCGATTGCCCCCGCCCAAACAGTGTGGACATCCGATGTACAGGGCGCAAGCGCAAGGGGCTTACAAATAGCATCAAGGGGGCCGCATTTGGGCCTTTCCTTCTCGATCCAACCGGTCTTACCGATTCCCAGCATTGCATAACCTTTCATATTACACTCTCCTCCGGCAGTTATCCTGCCAAAAATTACTATGGATAATATTATACCATACTTTGACAATCAACAACCCCGCCGCAGAGCGGACGGGGTATGTTATTCTTATAAGGTATTTGTCTCGGGTTTAATACCTTTAATAATCGCCCCAGAGGGGCGTGGTCTCCTCAACCGAGCCTGTCGCAGACAGGCGAAGGTTCCCCTCTTGATTAAACCCTCGCCGCGAATAAAAACACAATAAAAATATGCGGTATCTGGCTGTTTAATGAATAATCTGATATACTTCGTCATCAATCCATATGGGGGAATATATGTTCGGAATTCGTTTTGCCAAATTTGAGCCTACTCTTTATGTACTAAAATACAAAAAAGGCAAGATTACCGCCCAGGGAGAAGGCCTGTCTTTCTGGTACCGTGCGCGTACAACAACACTGGTGGCAGTGCCGGTAGGAAGCTCCGACGCTTCTTTTATGTTCGCGGAAACAACGGCGGATTTTCAGGAAGTAACAATCCAGGGGCAAATCACCTACCGGATCATTGATCCGATAAAAACTTCAAAAATGCTTAATTATACAATAGATAGTAAACATCTTTCGTATATTTCCGATGATCCTGTAAAATTGGCGGACAGGCTTATCAACCTTGCCCAGATTGCCGCGAAGGGAGCTGTCAGGAATATACCCCTTAAAAAGGCGATAGTTTCTTCCGACAGCGTAGCCCAGACGGTATTTAAGTCCATGACTGAAGATACCATGGTAGAAGATCTGGGGATTCATATCCTTTCCATATCGGTTGCGGCAGTAAAACCCAACCCGGAAACCGCCAGGGCACTGGAAGCTGAAACAAGGGAAGAAATTCTTAAAGAAAGCGACGAAGCCATCTTCCGCAGGCGTAATTATGCGGTTGAGCAGGAGAGGATAATCAGGGAAACAGAGCTGAATACGGAAATTGCCGTGGAAAATAAAAACCGCGAAATCCAGGAAACCCGGCTGGCAACCGAAGCGCTTGCCCAGCAGAAGCAGCTTGAAATGAGGGAAGCGGAAATCAAATTCAGCATCCATGCGGAAGAACAGAATAAAACGCTGGTTGGGCTGAAAAGCTACAATGAAAGAACCGAGGCAGATGCCCGCGCCTATGCCCTGCGGGAGATTATGAAGGTTTACCAGGAAGTACCGGCCGATATCCTGAAAGCCCTGACCGCGGCGGGCATCGATTCGGGGCGGCTGATGGCGCTGGCCTTCCAGGGAATCGCCGACCGTGCAGACAAGATCGGCAATCTGAACATCACCCCTGATCTGCTTAATACGATTATCAAGGGCAAGTAGGAATATCGCGAAACCGGCGATAACGCCATGAAGAAAATAGAAAACCGGATTGTTATTGTAACAAGGGAAACACGCCTTAAAAAAGTTCTGGAAAGCCAGAATACCATGTCCCAGGCAAAGTTTTATGTAAAACAGCTTGGCGGTGATTTTGATGAATACGAGACAGAGCACAAACAGTACCATGAATCGGTTCAAAAAACCCGGCAGGACATGGAAGGGCTGGCAACTGTTCAAATCCTCGATCGGTCATATCTTCCCAACTTTATCTTTGCGCCTAACGATATCGTGCTGGCGGTCGGGCAGGACGGCCTTGTCGCGAACATATTGAAATACCTTGACGGCCAGCCCCTTATCGGTGTGAACCCCGATCCCGCCCGCTGGGACGGAGTGCTGCTTCCATTTAATCCGAAAAACGCCGCCCGGATTGTGGAAGAAACCGCCGCCGGAAAACGGAAGTACGAACTGGTAACAATGGCGCGCGCCCGTGTTCAAAACGGCCAGGAGTTGCTGGCGGTAAACGATTTTTTTATCGGCATGAAAGGCCACGGCTCCGCCCGCTACATAATAAAATATGCGGGGGTAAAGGAAAACCAGTCATCCAGCGGAGTTATCGTTTCTACCGGCCTTGGATCAACCGGCTGGATGAAAAGCATCATTGCCGGATCGAACCGCATAAGTGCATCAGTTATCGGGCGGCCATACGGAAGCGCACAGGAAAGCCAGGAACTGCTGGAAACTGATGAAGATGAGCAGGCCGCATACATGATGGAAGCGCCCATGGCAGAATATGCAGCGCCCGATATTGACGCGTCTTATGAAGGGCCAATGCCCGTTCAGGCGGCAATGGCGGAAAGCAGCGCAGACACGCAAGTCTTTCCATCGGTGCAGGCGTCGTCCATTCAGGCAATAAAACTGGCCAAACCAAGAGCGCGGCTGAAAAAAAAGGAATACGGCATTTCCGATCTGGCCGGTGTTGTGGGTAAGTGGTCAAGCAACGAACTGCTATTTGCCGTCCGTGAGCCCTTCCCGTCAATTAGCACGGGCACAAGTTTAGTCTTTGGAAAGTTAAACGCCGGCGAGCAACTTCGCATAGAATCCCTGATGGGTGAAAACGGAGTAATCTTCAGCGACGGAATCGAAAATGATTTTATCGCATTTAATTCGGGAACCGAAGCGGTAATAAGCATATCCGACAGAAAAGGGCTGATGGTAGTGTAAGGAAAAGTAAAAGGGAAAAGGGAAAAAGAGTGACTTTCATAAAAAGCCGTGTTATAGTAAAACCATGGGTGAAATAGACCGTAAACGCATACACTACTTTGTCCTTTGTGTGGGGGCTTTTGCCGAGCATAAAAATATTCCGCCGGCTAAAGCGTTCAATTATCTAAATGCGTATAAGGGTATAGATTTCCTGATAGAATGTTATGATGCCGAACATACGCTTTCTTTACTGAATGCAGTGGATGATCTGACGCTCGTTTGTAAAAACAATGGGGGAACGATTGAATGATTCTTTATCATGGTTCCAATATTGAAATAGAGAAAGTTGAATTGAGTAAATGCAAACCGTTCAAGGATTTTGGCTGTGCTTTTTATACAACTCCTTCTAGAGAACAGGCGTTGTCGATGGCTAAAAGAACGGTACGAATATATGGAGAAGGGAAACCCATCATTACCGAATTCACCTTTGACGATTCTATTTTTGATCTTTCAACGAAGGATCCCACAACCGGAATGTTCAATGTCAAGGTTAAGCAATTAAAGGAACCCACCGCCGATTGGGCAAGGTTTGTTATAAACAACCGGAATCCCAGGTTTACAGGAGCCCCGAATCAGGAAAATAATGCAGACAGTAAATACGATATTGTAATTGGGCCTGTTGCAAACGATGACATTACAGCTCTGATTGATGTTTATCTTTCAGGAATATTGTCGGATGAGGCATTGACAAAAGAATTGACCTTTAGGGAACTGAGCATGCAATTTTCATTTCACACGGAAAAATCAATTAAACATCTATTGAAAACAGGGGTGTTTTATGGCTAAGGATAAAATCAGATTCATGATGGACTTTGTAACTACCGAGGTGATTTTAGCCGCAATTAAGGATTCAAGCATCAGTGTACAGGAAGCTATGAATGCCTTTTACAATTCGGAAGTTTTTGACCGGCTTTGCGATATAGAAACCGGCCTCTACAGGGAAAGCGGAGGCTATGTTTACGAACTCTACAAAGATGAGAAAAAACACGGGCGCCTGATTCAGACGGAGATATAAGTTTTGCTAGTAAAAATACCCCGATTAAGCGGCTGGCCGAAGGCAGACGCTCTTTTATTTTATTTATAAAAATACCCCGATTAAGCGGCTGACTGAAAGCAGCCGCCCCTTTGTTTTGATCTCAAAATATCCCGATTAAGCGGCTGACCGAAGGCAGACGCTCTTTTATTTTATTTATAAAAATACCCCGATTAAGCGGCTGACCGAAGGCAGACGCTCTTTTATTTTATTTATAAAAATACCCCGATTAAGCGGCTGATGGGAGTCGAACCCACGTCTCTAGCTTGGAAGGCTAGGGTAATAGCCGTTATACGACAGCCGCAATAGAAATATTCAGTTTCTATAGTCAATATGACGAAAAAAACTATTGTTGTCAATAGGGTGTTCTCTTCGATATTCCTGTAATCCGTGCATTGACTTGGGCCTTGAAGAGCATTATATTAAAGACCAATGACTGAGAAAATGGACAGAACCCGTATTGTTATCGCAAAAAAAGACGAATTGGACAGCAGAGATACCGGGTACTGGAACCATGCCACGATAGAAGAAAAATTACAGACAATAACATTTTTAAGGGAATGTTTTTATGGCGACGAGGCAACTACCGGACGACTTCAAAGAGTTTATACAATGTTTAAACTTAAATAAGGTAAAATATCTCCTTATCGGCGGCTGGGCTGTTGGCATATACGGAAATCCAAGAGCCACAAAAGATATTGATTTTTTAATTTCTGCAAAAAGCGATAATTTAAAAAAAATACAGAAGGCGCTGCTTGACTTTGGCGCACCACCGGTAGATATCGGATATTTCAGAGAAAAAGGCAATGTTATCAGAATAGGAAGCTCCCCAATACAAATTGATATTATCAATACAGCAGACGGCATCAGTATAGATGATTGTTATCCGAGAAAAGAGACAATCAACGTTGATGATACCGAAATCAATGTAATTTCCAGAGATGACTTAATCAAGAACAAAAGAGCAAGCGGCAGGAGCATGGATATTGCCGATGCTGAAAATCTTGAAAAACACAAATTCTAAACGCCGCCGGGCTCACATGGACACAATCCGCCGCTTATGTTATTTTAAAGTAAAGGAGATAACATGAAAAACAAGATGATTTCTGTAAAAACGGTTGTAGCCATCGGTATTGGCGCGGCGCTTATGTTTGTGCTGATGCGTTTTGTCGCCATTCCCACGGGAATTCCCAATGTCAACATCAATCTGGGCATTGCGGTCTTGTCGATTTTTGCGGCCATTTTCGGCCCCATTGCCGGTTTCCTGATCGGTCTTATCGGCCATACACTGGTAGACCTTACCTGGGGCTGGGGCGTATGGTGGAGCTGGGTAATTTCATCGGCTCTTTTCGGCGGCGCTGTCGGCTGTTTCTTTAAGTTCTACAAAATAGAAGAAGGCGAATTCGGCCTTAAGCAATGCTTCATTTTTAACGGCGCACAAATTGCCGCCAATGTTGTTGTTTGGGGCGGCATTGCACCAACCCTTGACATTCTTATTTATTCAGAACCAGCGGATAAGGTATACCTTCAGGGGCTGGTAGCCGGCGTAAGCAATATTGTTGTTGTCCTGATTCTCGGCTCTCTGCTGGCATTTGCGTATTCCAAGACCAAAACAAGAGCCGGAAGTCTAAAAAAGGAATAGGTAAAAAGGGAATAAGTAAAAATTAAAAAGTAAAAGGAAAGAGGGAATAGGGAGAATGGTTTGTAATCTAAACGAGGAAACCGAATCCCCATTCCCCAGTCCCAATTCCCCGCTCATTCTATTCGAGAACTTTTCATTTCGGTACAAGGCACAGACCGAGCCGACACTGATCGACATTAATCTGTCCATAAAACGAGGTGAAAAAATCCTCATTCTCGGACAAAGTGGATCGGGTAAGTCTACGCTGCTTCACTGTATCAATGGAATTATACCCCATGCTTTTAATGGCGAAAGTTCCGGCCGTCTTTCCCTGTTGGATAAAGATATTGGCGGCTTCGACATTTTTGACATATCAAAAATCGCCGGAACAGTGCTGCAGGATACCGACGGCCAGTTCGTGGGGCTGAGTGCTGCAGAGGACATTGCCTTTGCCCTGGAAAACGACTGCGTCCCCACCGGGGAAATGCGACAGCGGGTTCCCGAAACCGCTGCGTTAGTTGATATGGAGCGGCACCTGGGCAAGAGCCCGCATGATCTTTCAGGCGGCCAGAAACAGCGAATTTCCCTTGCCGGGGTTCTTGTGGACGATGTGGAGATACTGCTCTTTGACGAGCCACTGGCCAGCCTCGATCCGGCGGCGGGCAAAGACGCAATAGAGCTGATTGACGAACTTCACAAAAAAACAGGCAAGACCATTCTGATCGTAGAGCACCGCCTGGAGGATGTTCTTCACCGGCCGGTGGATCGCATCGTGGTAATGGACAACGGCAGAATCACCGCGGATAAAACGCCGGCTGAACTCTTAACCTCGGATATTCTTAAAAAGACAGGCATTCGGGAGCCGCTGTACCTGAGCGCCCTTGAATATTCGGGAATTAAGATTGAGCCTTCCATGGAGCCGCAGCATGTTGATACTCTCCGGGTTGATTACAAACAGCTTGTTGAATGGAACGATAAACAAAGGGAAAAGAGAATAGAGAAAAGGGAAAAGGGAATAGGAAATAGAGAAAAATGTCTGGAGGTTAAAGACATTTGTTTTCGCTATACTGAAAAAGGTGAGCAGGTGCTGAAGGGCGTTTCCTTTTCGGTGGGGGGCGGAGAGTGCGCAGCCCTTGTCGGCAGGAACGGTTCCGGCAAGTCTACAATTGCAAAATGCATCTGCGGTTTTGTTAAGCCCGATTCGGGGAAAATTTATTTTAACGGACAGGACATCGCCGGATTGTCAATTATGGAAAGGGCGGAAAAAATCGGCTATGTTATGCAAAACCCCAACCAGATGATTTCTTTTCCGATGATTTACGACGAGATTGCATTCGGTCTGCGGACAAGAGATTTTACGGAAGAAGACATTAAAACAAAGGTACACGATGTTCTTAAAATCTGCGGCCTGTACCCTTTCAGAAACTGGCCGGTGAATGCCCTTAGTTACGGCCAGAAAAAGCGGCTGACCATAGCATCGATTCTGGCGCTGCGCCCTTCGCTGATGATCCTGGACGAGCCGACGGCAGGGCAGGACTACCGGCATTATACCGAGTTTATGGAATTTCTTTTAACACTTAAAAAGGAACTGGGATTATCTCTTCTTTTAATTACCCATGATATGCACCTAATGCTGGAATACAGCGCCAGGGCGGTGGTTCTTTCGGACGGCGTTTGCATTGCCGACCAGGAGCCTTTTGAAGTTCTAACCGACGATGGAATTATCGAAAAGGCAAGCCTTAAACGGACAAGCCTTTACTCGCTGGCCCTGAACGCAGGGCTTGCAGACCCGCGCGGATTTGTAGGACGCTACATCGCTTTCGACAGACAAAGGCGGAGTGTATGACTGACAAAAGAATGTTGACATACATCGAAGAGCACTCCCCTGTCCACTCGCTTTGCGGCGCAACAAAGCTAATCATCTTCCTTCTTTGGTCTGTACTGGCAATGACCAGCTTTCAAACACCCATCCTTATTGCCCTGGCAATAATGGGGATTGTATTTTTCCGCATTTCAAAAATCCGCTTTGCCGATATTTCTTTTATTATCAAACTTATGTCGTTTTTTCTTATATTAAACCTGGCGGCAATCTATCTTTTTTCCCCCGAAGAAGGCGTGAGTATCTATAAGACAAGAAATGTTATTTTGGAAGGTGCCGGGCGGTTTACCTTAACCGCAGAACAGTTGTTCTACGAATTTAATATTTTTATCAAATACATTACCGTAATTCCGCCGGCCATACTTTTAATTGTTACCACGCATCCGAGCGAATTCGCTGCGTCTCTGAACCGCATAGGCATTCCCTACACGGCGGCATATGCAGTAAGCCTGACACTGCGCTACATTCCCGACATTCAACGGGACTACGAGGCAATTTCCCAGTCCCAGCAGGCGCGCGGGCTTGAGCTTTCCCGCAAGGCTTCCTTTGTAAAACGGCTTAAAAGAACAGTCCCGCTGCTGCTGCCCCTGATCATCTCATCCCTGGAACGCATAGACGTGATCAACAGGGCGATGGAGCTGCGCGGCTTCGGGAAGAACAACAAGCGCACCTGGTACTCGGCCAAGCCCTTCAGCCGGGCCGACAGGGCAGCCCTGGCAGTCAGCGTCTTATTGTTTGCCGCCGGTATCTGGTTTACCTTCCGCACGGGAAACAGGTTTTTCAATCCTTTCGGGTGAAGAAACCGGCACATTTTGGCGCCTGCACCTTTTCTATAATTCCTACCTGTTTTAATAGACAATGTATGCTATAATTTTCCAGCATGTATTGTTAATACAAAATCAGGCTCTCAGAGCCGGAAATTTCAAGGAGAGTATTTATGAAAAAGTGGGTTTGTACAGTTTGCGGTTATGTTCACACAGGCGATCAGCCGCCGGCGGAATGCCCTGTTTGCAAGGCGCCCCCTGCCAAGTTTAAGGAGCAGGACATAAGCGGCGGGTTTGCCGCCGAGCACGTGGTCGGCGTTGCCAAGGGTGTGGATGCCGATATCATCAAGGATCTTCAGGCCAATTTTAACGGCGAATGCTGCGAAGTGGGCATGTATCTGGCAATGAGCCGGGTGGCCGAGCGCGAGGGGTATCCTGAAATTGCCGAGGCCTACAAGCGCTATGCCTTCGAAGAAGCGGAGCATGCCGCCAGGTTTGCAGAGCTTTTGGGCGAAGTAATCACCGAAAGCACCAAAAAGAACCTGGAACTGCGTGTCGAGGCCGAGCACGGCGCCTGCGCGGGCAAGACTGACATTGCCAAACGCGCCAAGGAAAAGGGTCTGGACGCAATCCATGATACAGTGCATGAAATGGCCCGCGACGAAGCCCGCCATTGCGCCGGATTCAAAGGCTTGTTAAAACGGTATTTTTAGGCTACCGTACATTTTCAGGAGGTAATATGAAAAAGCAAATTGTTTTCATGATTGGAACACTAATGTTTATTTCACTGGCCCTTACCGGTTGTCCTTCCGGCGGCGGCGGGGGTGGAGAAGGCCCCATCACCGATAATTTTCCGCATGTAAATGAAACCGGTACATGGAAAACAAATGTTACAAAAAGGGTGGACGGGGGAACTTATAACACTGATGTTTATTTCACTATCAATTCCGCAGGCAAAACGTGGAATATGATCGTAATGATTGACAATTATTATAATGATTCAGGAACCTATGTAAGAGATCGCGACAGGGCTACTTTAACGTCACATTTTGGCGGAGATGTAGGTACGGCAACCATTACCGGCGAGGATACAATCCGTATAACTCTTAACAAAACTACTGAATTTCCCGGAACCTATACCATTACAAGGCAGTAGTCGCTGACGAACGAAGCGGGATTTTTTTCGAGAAAAAAACCCTTGAATAATCCCGTTTTGTCTATTACACTTACAGTGCTGGAGGTAGAGATGAAAAAGCTGGTTATTGTATTGATTATTTTAATCGGAATGGCGATTTGTCTGCCGGTTTTTGCCCAGGACAGTTCGGATAATAGATACAGTGATACTGATATCTACTATGTGAATATACCGGTGGAAAAGATTTACACAACAAGTTATGGGTACATTGTTTTGTACCGTAAAGGCGTAAATCAGATAGGCCGTGTTGCCATTCCAAACGAATGGTTCATGCTTTCAGCCGGAAAGTCAGAGATTATTACCCTGCCAAGGGGGAAGAATTGGCCCAGCATGTCGGTTTTTTACAAAGACGGTGAATTCAGCCATGTGAGGCTTTATGTGCACAGGGTAAAGAGCCACGAAACCTGGGGTAATTTATCCATTGTTGCCGATGTAAGGGGCATGTTTGAAGGTGTAGAAACCCTTCAACTGGAATTCTGACGCTGAACACAGCCAAGAAAACAGAAGGCCATCTGCCGGGGTTTTCCCGATGGGTGGCTTTTTTTTTAACTTTCCCGCAGTAATACAAGCGCCGTAGTTTTAGCATAACAGCATCTTTAAGACCACCCGCCGGGAATTGACAGGAATAATTTATGCTGATAGTTTGTAAATAATCATACTATTAGCTGTAATATCCTGCCATTCGCCGCAGACAGGAAATAATAATATTTTCCCGCCCGGTTTTTATATGTAATAATAATTTTCGCTTATTATTAATTAAAAAATTATGGTTAAAACACGGTAAAATTACGTTATTACAATTTTCATTTGCCGGGATATAAAAATGAAAAATGTTTCCCTCATTCCGATATCAGGAATCAGAGGTAAGCAATGCAATCCAATTCTTTTAATGAGCTTTATAAACTTTATTCAGACGGAGAGATTGAACGTCAGGAATTTGAAGGCGCGATCCATTCGGCCATCGCAGACAAAAAGCATAGTTACAACACGAATAACTTAACTGATGATGAATTAAATGATTTTATTTCATGGCTGTACCCGCGCATACGCAGCGCTGTGGATTCCTACAAGAATACAGGGTCGTCATTTGATGCATACATTGCTTCTATGATAAAGCTGTCCGCCAAGGAATACCATGTACGCAGTGCGAGCAAAAATATAACCGAATATGCCGTCTGGAATGCACGGGTGCCGGAAATGTACACGCATCAGGAAGAGCCGCATTATATAATCGAAAAAATCGAAGAGACGGCTGAACCGGAAAAATCAACAGATAAAAACGATTTATCCGTTGATTTCAAAAATCCCAGGCAGCTTTTAATACTGATTCTTAAATGCTATTGCTATGTTTCAGAAGATTTTCTGGACAGGGCCGCACCCAGGGTGGGCGTTCCCAGGGAAAAACTTCAGGAGATGACAGACAAACTTCGTATAATAAGGGCAAGGCGTGATCAGGAATTACGCGATATGCGCGAAAGAGTATACTGCCAGTTTTACCGGTGCATGGTTTACGAAAAAAAACTGACCTTTTTGTCAGAAAACAACATTGCCAGGCTTAGAATGAAAGAAAAACTGGAAAAGGCGCGCACCCGCCTGGAACTGATGCGGAAACGGCTGGCCGGGATCCGCCCCACCGCCACCAATAGCCAGATTGCCGAGGTTATTGGCATTTCCAAGGGCGCCGTAGACGCCTCTTATTACAATCTAAGAGCCCGCTGGAAAAACATGGCGGATAACGCCCTGCTGAATTAGCGGAGAAGCTCAGAGAGCGGCGGCTTTTTCCAGCCCGCTCTTGGCGATTTTTCCGCGCACCACGGCGGATGTCTGCTGGTCGCCAAGATAGACCTGAATTTTTTTGATATTGCCCCTCGTCTCGGGGATTTTGATTTTTTCAAAAAGGTTAACACGCTGGGTCGTTATGCGAAGTTCATGCTCCAGCCGCCTGCGCTGCTCCCGGACAACCCGCGCCTCCAGTTCAAGCAGAAGCGCCTCCTTCATTTTTTCGACGGCGGCATCAAGCCATGCAGGCGTGCGCGCCAGGTCGTAGGGGGCAGTCTCGAATTCGGCGCCTTCAAAAATGGGGATGGAAACTCCGGCAATGTTTCCGTAGCTGATATTAAGGCCTGCGACTTTCAGGATATCCGCGGTAAAAACACCTTCTTCGCCGTAGACAGCAATCCATGTTTTAATCGCCTCGTTCAGCCTTTCAATATCTTCCAGCAATTCATTCAGCCGGATATCGGTTGTCCGTATTTCCCCCTGAAGCTGCTGTTTCTTCAGGATAAGGGTAGGCAGGTACCGCTGATACATTTTAAGAGAATCTTTTTGTTTTTTAAGCTCGTTTTTGGTGAGCTTGATTTTTGCCATTCAGATAATCCTAATCTTTCTTTGGCCAGAATTTACTGATCAGCTCTGTCCTTAGGCCGGTTTCTTCGGGGTTAAAACAGCCGGCCAGAATTTCCCAGCCCAGATCCAGCGCCCTTTCCAAAGGAATGTTAACCGAAAGATCCATCATCTTGGCTTCGAACATTTCACCGTACTTCAAAAGTTTTTCGTCCCACTGGGTCATGATAAAGCCCATGGCCTTTTTTTCCAGCGTATCCTTAAAGGCGGAATACAGCTTGATCATACCGTCCATAAGGGCGCGGTGGTCATCACGGGTCTTTCCGTTGACAAGCTGCTTAAGGCGGCTCAATGAACCAAACGGCTCGATGCGGCCGTTTTTCAGATAGTACTGCCCCTCGGTTATGTAACCGGTATTATCCGGCACGGGGTGGGTTACATCGTCGCCGGGCATTGTCGTTACACCTAACACGGTAATGGAACCGGCTGTTTCAAAGTCAACGGCTTTTTCATACCGGCTGGCAAGCTGGCTGTACAAATCGCCCGGATAACCGCGGTTAGACGGAACCTGCTCCTGAATAATCGATATTTCCTTCATCGCGTCGGCAAAGTTGGTCATGTCGGTAAGAAGCACCAGCACGTCCTTGCCCTGCAGGGCAAACTGCTCCGCTACTGCCATGGACATATCCGGTATCATAAGACATTCAACCGTCGGATCGCTTGCGGTATGGATAAACATTACCGTACGGCTTAGCGCGCCGCCGTTTTCCAGAGTATCCTTAAAAAACAGATAGTCGTCGTATTTGAGGCCCATGCCGCCCAGGATGATTACATCAACTTCGGCCTGCAGGGCAACGCGCGCGAGCAGCGGATTGTACGGCTCGCCGGATACCGAAAAAATCGGCAGTTTTTGGGAAACGACCAGGGTGTTAAAAAGGTCGATCATGGGTATGCCGGTGCGGATCATTTTACGGGGGATAATTCTCTGGGATGGATTAACCGACGGTCCGCCGATTGGGATCATATTTTCGTGCAGAGCCGGCCCCTTGTCCCGTGGCTGGCCGGAGCCGGAAAAAACACGCCCCATTAGGTTATCTGAAAAGGGAACCTGCATCTGGCGCCCCAAAAAGCGAACCGTGTCGCCTGTGGAAATACCCCGGCCTCCGGCAAATACCTGCAGCGATACGATATCATTATTCAGCCTGTTCACTTCCGCCAGCGATGTACCGAATACGGTATCTACCTCGGCAAGGTCTCCGTAACGGATTCCTTCGGCCCTGACGGTAATAACGCTTCCCGTTATCGATTCAATCTTGCTGTATACCTTTTTCATTTTTTACCGTCCTGCGCCAGAATTTTTTCGGCGGCCTTGTCCAGACCTTTTGACTGACTCTTTACCGCATCTTCAAGTTCTTTTTCGAAAGCCCTGAACTGATCGCTCTGCCACTGGGAACCATTGTAGTCCAGGAACTTAAGCCTTAATTTGTTAAACCACATGCGGGCTTCGTTTTTATCGGGAAAGCTGAACTGAGAAGCCAGAATGACAAGCAGTTTTGTGAAAGTATATTCCTGCCGCTCTGGCTTTACCGCGGCGTCAACCGCGTCGAACGAGTTCTGCTGGAAATACACCGAGTCGATAAGTTCGCCCTTCAGATAAATTACAAAGTCCTCGATGCTTGTACCTTCTTCGCCGACGACCTTCATCATCTGCTCGACCTCGGTGCCCCGGCGCATAAAGCCGTGGGCATAGGCCACTCTTTCGCTGTCTATTATGCCCCTGTATTTTGACCATGAGTCCAGCGGGTGAATGGCCGGGAATTTGCGGGCATCGGAGCGCTCGCGGGAAAGGCCGTGGAAGGCGCCGACAACTTTCAGCGTTGCCTGTGTTACAGGCTCCTCAAAGTTGCCGCCCGCCGGAGAGACCGTGCCCCCGATGGTAACGGAGCCGACGCTGCCGTCCCGCAGGCGCACAATGCCGGCCCTTTCGTAGAAGCTGGCAATGGTGGATTCCAGATAGGCGGGGAATGCTTCCTCGCCGGGGATTTCTTCCAGACGGCCGGACATTTCGCGCATGGCCTGTGCCCAGCGGCTGGTTGAGTCGGCAAGCAATAAAACATTCAGCCCCATTTGCCTGTAATATTCGGCAAGGGTTACTGCCGTATATACCGACGCTTCGCGGGCGGCAACAGGCATGGACGAAGTGTTGCAGATAATGACCGTTCTTTCCATAAGGGAGCGTCCGGTTCTTTCATCAACAAGTTCGGGGAACTCCTTCAGTGTTTCGACAACCTCGCCTGCCCGTTCGCCGCAGGCAGCGACAATTACAATATCCACGTCGGCGAAACGGCTTGTTATCTGCTGCAATACTGTTTTGCCTGCGCCGAACGGGCCGGGAATGCAGTATGTGCCGCCGCGGGCAACAGGGAAGAATGTATCGATAAGGCGCACCCTTGTTACCATCGGTTCTTCGGGGCGCATGCGCTCCTCATAGCAGTCAATCGCCCGTTTTACAGGCCAGCGGAAAAATAAAGTTACGGGAAATATTTCACCCTTTTCATCTTTCAGCTCCGCTACCGTATCACGAAGTTTACATGGACCGGCGCCCCTTATGGACGAGATCGTGTAACTTCCGTACATTCCAAAGGGAACCATGATCCTGTGGGTAAAAGCGCCTTCCGGCACTGTGCCCAGGGTATCTGCCCTTTCGACTTTATCGCCGACCTTGGCAACCGGAGTAAATTCCCAGATTGTTTCATCAGATAAGGGGTTAAGATATACGCCCCTTTCCAGGAAGTAACCCGCCGCCTCGGCAAGCTGGGGCAGGGGATTTTGCAGGCCGTCATAAACCTGTCCCAAAAGACCGGGCCCAAGCTCTACCGACAGCATGTCTCCGGAAAATTCTACCTCATCACCAACGGTAATTCCCTTGGTGATTTCGAAAACTTGCAGCTGGCTTACATCGCCGCGAATCCTGATAACTTCGCTTTTCAGCAGCTTATCAGCAACCCTTACATAACCGACCTCGTTCATGGAGACGGCACCGTCAAAACGCACGCTGACCATATTGCCGTTAACGGCTACAACCGATCCTTTTGTTCCGATCATCTAAGTTCTCCCATTGGCATAACACCTGATTGTACGCTGTCCAGAATGGAAGCATACAGTGATTCATATTCAGCTGATCCCTTTTCATTATCGAATGACATACGCCTTTCCAGCAAAATTAGCTTTAGCAAATAGGCGAAAACTGTGTTGCGGCCGAAATAACTGCCGCCCTGTAAATACTCAATCGCGCTCCACCTCGCCTTGTCGATGAGTATCTCCCCTTCCAGCGGAGAGCCGGCATCTGTAACCGCTTTTGCCGCCGCCGCCGCGTCTGCCGGAACAGCCGGCGGATCAAGGGGGGCTCCGCCTTCCCTCTTGAGCCTGGCGGCTCTGTACCTGGCAAGGTTAAGGCGCAGCGCCCTTTCCCAATCCCTCCAACCGTCGATAAATTCGGAGCCTGAAGCGGGAGCGTTTTCAGCGTATGAAGGCCCTTCCGCGGACACCGGCTGCGGATCCAGACTGATCAGGTCAATAAGCGCAGCATCGTCTTCGTCCATCAGGGGCTTCACAAACTCCCTGAATTCCGCAGACGGAATGGGAGGCGGCAGGCCGTATATCAGATGTGGAAGCTGGGATACTAGGTAATAGTAAGAACCCACGGATTATATCCCTTTTGATGAATTCATTATTTCCGCCAGCTTTGGATTAAGATATGCCGAAAGCATTTGTGCGACGGCTTCTGCGGAAAAATCATAATAAATGGAGCCGTTCCTGCTGGAAATATGGAAACCGGCGCCGATTGAACGCCCAACCTTCAATTCCAGCCCTTTGGACAGTTCTGCAGCAAGTTTTTGTTTAAAGAATCCTTCAAGTTTTGAAAGCTCGTTTTCGCTAAGAAGCACAGCCAGTCTGTCATCATCTTTTGCCGCCCATGTCTTCAGTAAATCCGGCAAAGCGGCTTTAAGGACATCATCCCCATAGGAGGCATTCAACTGAGCGGTCACTATTTTGTTCAGAAGATTTTGAATTTCTTCCCTGAATGCCAAAACAAGGTTTCTGGAAGCTTGCTCCAGCGCAGCAATTCCCGCCTTTTCGGAGCGCTCAGCGTCCTGTTTGCCCCTGGAAATAATCTCGTCCGCTTCCTTTTTGGCAGCTTCAACTATCTGGGCGGCTTCTTTCTCCGCTTCCCGCTTGATTCGGGCGGATTCGCCCGATGCGGTTTCAATTCCGTCTCTCTTTATTTTGTCTATTAGTTCCTGAACCTGGATATCCATGGCTTCCTCTTTTTGTTGTTTTTTAGGAAAAAAGCTAAATTAGCTTTATATAAAACTTAAATTCATACCAAAACCAATAACTACAACTTAAACCATATTTAATAATATTGCAAGTGAAAGAATTTAGAGTAGATCGTCCCTTCCGTCTTTTTTAATTTTCTCCACAATGTCCCTCACCTTATGGGTTTGCCCCCTGCGGGTTATCAGTGCGGCTGCCGGCGCGCCGGTTTTGCCTGAACGGATTACCACAATCAGGTCGTCCACCCCTGCAAGCGCCACAGGAATGTCCGAATCAACATAACAGGAAGCCCCGTTTTCACTGAAAACTTCCGACTGTGCGCCGCTTCGCAGGGTGGAATAATCTTCCCAACTGCCGATATCAACCCAGGCAAAACCGGCGCGGATCATTGCCGTCCGCCGGCACTTTTCGGCAATGGCGTAATCGAAGGATATGGCTCTGGTCTTGCGGTAGGCAGCCGCCAGAGCCGGCCAGGCGCTTAAAATACGCAGTCCCTTTGTAGTAGTGTACGAATTCGCCGGCGGGTTTTTAAGTTTTTCAAAGGGGCGAAAAACATCACCGGCCAAACGCCGGAATTCGCCCGCCATGAATTCGGTGGAAAAGGCAAACATTCCCGAATTCCAGAAAAAACGTTTGGAAGCGATGAATTTTTTCGCTGTGTTCATGTCCGGCTTTTCCCGGAAGGCCTTTACCGGATAAATGCCGCAGGCGTTTGGCCTGCCTGTTTCGATGTATCCGTAGCCGGTTTCCGCCCGGGCGGGCGGAATGCCGAATACCGCCAGGGCGCCTTCATCGGCGCAGGCGGCGGCAAGGGCGGCATCGGCCATGAAAACGTCCAGCGGCTTTATTATATGATCGCTTGTAAGAACCAGCATGTTTCGGCTTTTAGCACCTAACAGGGAGTAGATTACCGCGCAGGCAATGGCGGGGGCGGTGTTCTTTGCTTCGGGTTCGGCGATAATAGCAAGGCGTTTTTTGCCGGCGGCGGGCAGTTTGGCGCAGTCTGCAATTACGCGGGGAATGTGGTTCTTGCCGGCAATTATTGTTACCCTGCCGCCCTTTTCAGTAACAGCCAGGGCGCGCTCCACGGCGGATGAAAAAAAACTTCCCTCGTCCTTCCCGCCGATTGGCAAAAACTGCTTGGGCAGGGCGGAACTGCTTGCAGGCCAGAGCCTTGTGCCCGAACCGCCTGCCATGATTAAACATTCGCCGAACATGTTACCGCTCCAGGCTTTTTTCTGAATATGGCAAGAGCAAAGATGCCTAAAAAAAAGGCATATTGTCGCCAATTACTATATGCAAATCATTATTTCTTTTGTAAAAATTATAGGTATACTCTTCTTCGTCCAGGGCTGCTATTGCATAATACCTGTATTTTTTTAGGTTGCCGGCCAGCCAGGAACTAATAAAATCGGTATCGCCCTGCCTCCTAAGTGTTCCTGTACCATACTCCAGCCATGTGTTCGCATCAGGATCATGCACATAAACTTTAAAAGATATACCTGAATTTGAAGATTGATTGTATAATCTGATACGGTCTTCCAGACCGCCCGAAGCGCTGTAAGAGTCGATCACATGGGAATACGGTCTGTTAAAATCCGGTTGTGCGTAATTCAGTGATTTGCATGACGCAAAAACACCAATACAGAAAACAACAACGATAAAAATCTTTTCTTTCATAACACACCTCCGGATTAAATATATATCTTTTATGCAAAAATGTCAATTTTACGCATTGGCGCCGGTTGCCGGAAGGGACTTTTAAGAGATCTCCGAATACGGTATCATGAACAACAATATGAACAAAACATTTGGTAAAGGCGTTTTAATGACAGCCTGCGCATATTTTCTATGGGGTATTCTTCCGCTCTACTGGAAAATGCTGGCTGCGATTAATGCCCTGCATATACTTGCTTTCAGAATCCTGTTTTCTTTGGTACTGGTCAGTATAATCCTTTTTGCCCGAAAGAATTTTTCCTGGATTTTATTTTTTAAAAATAAAAAAGAAGGATTTCTTTATATCGCGGCCTCCATTGCCATAAGTTTTAACTGGGGTTTTTATATATGGGCAATAAATTCAGGGCATACCATTGAAGCTTCTCTTGGTTACTATATAAATCCCTTAATCGTAATTGTATTGGGAATGTGCGTTTTTAAGGAAAGACTTACACCACTGCAATTACTGGCTTTTGCCCTTGCCATGACGGGTGTGGCGATTCAGACAATATTCTCCGGTTCACTGCCATGGATTTCGCTTCTGCTTGCGGGAAGTTTTGCGATTTATGCCCTGTGCAAAAAAACCATTAAACGCCCGGCGCTGGAAACCCTGGGTGTTGAAACTTTGATTGCCTCCCCCCTGGGATTATTCCTGCTCTTTGCTCCCGGCATCTCGAAAAATTTGCAGGGGGGGCATGGAATCAGCTATCTTGCAGGGCTTCCCGCATCAACCTGGTTCCTGCTTCTGCTGTGCGGCGCAATCACCACCCTGCCTCTTTATCTTTTTGCAAAGGGAGCGAAAATACTTCCATTTTCTACAGTTGGATTTATCCAGTTTATTTCTCCAACCCTGAATTTTTTGGAGGGGTATTTTATTTTTAATGAATCTTTTCCAAGGTATAACTTTATTGTTTTTGGCTTTATATGGACTGCGGCGCTGATATATATTGTTTCGCTTTACATAACGCCGGGAAAAAAAGCCCCGGGTGTATAAGCTTTCTTTTCGCTATTGGCTATAACAATAAAAATATTTAATATGATATTATGAAGATAATTACAATGGGAAACGAGCTTTTATCGCAAAAAGCTGAGAAGATAACTGATATTGACGATGAATTAAGAAAAACCGCGAAAGAAATGCTGGAAACCCTTGTTACAGACAAGGGCGTAGGCCTTGCCGGCCCGCAGATCGGGCTCATGAAGCGGATCTTTGTTGTTCATATACAGGGTGATATCGAGCGGGTCTTTATCAATCCTTCGATAATAGAAACATCTCAGGATATGACAAAAATGGAAGAGGGCTGCCTTTCAATTCCGGGCATATATGCCGATGTTGAACGGGCAAAGGCTGTGAAGGTTCAGGCATGGAATGAAAAGGGCCGCCCCTTTACACTGGAGGCTTCGGGGATTCTTGCCAGGGTTATTCTTCACGAATACGATCATCTTGAAGGGATTCTTTTTCTGGAGCGCCTGCCGGAAGCCAAGCGAAACCGGCTCAGGACAAAATACGAAAAACAGGTGAATAGCCAGGGATGAGGGTTCTTTTCGCCGGCAGTCCGGCCATAGCGGTTCCCTGCCTGGAGGCATTATTCGCGGCGGAAGGTGTAACATTGGCTGGAGTGCTGACGAACCCGGACAGCCCAAGGGGGCGGAGCGGCAGACATGAGCCAACCGATGTTGCCGCCGCCGCTGAAAGGCTGGGGCAGGCTTTTGCACCTGTCCCCGTACTGAAGTCCATGAAACTGGATGCGGCAGCGCGGGAACAGGTGACGTCTCTTGCACCAGATCTGCTGGTTTCCTTTGCTTACGGAAAAATTTTCGGCCCGAAATTTTTAGGCCTGTTTCCGCTGGGCGGGATAAATATCCACCCAAGCCTGCTGCCAAAGTACCGCGGCCCCACGCCAATACAAGCGGCAATTCTGAACCGCGACAGCAAAACCGGAATAAGCGTCCAAAGGCTTGCGCAGAAAATGGACAGCGGCGATATTTTAATTCAGGAACATTTGCAGCTAACAGGCGCCGAAACTGCAGGGGAACTATCCGAAACCATGGCGCTGAAAGCCGCCGCACTGCTGCCGCCGCTTTTAGGGGACATAACAGCAGGGAAAACCAAAGGAGAGCCGCAGAACCACAGCGAAGCGAGTTATTGTTCGCTTATCGAAAGCGCCCACGGCCTTGTGGACTGGAGCAAAAGCGCCCCCGTAATCGAAGCGGAAATTCGGGCCTATAATCCGTGGCCGTTGTCGTGGACACTGCACAAGGGGGCAAGGCTATTTTTTCTGAAGGCAAAAGTATATGAAAATGGCGGCGGACAAATTGACGCCGGCGTTCAGGCGGGCACGGTTTTGGGAGCGGACAGGGAGCATGGTATATTGATACAAACCGGAGATGGGGTTATTGTGATTACGGAGCTTCAATATCAAAACAGGAAGGCTCTTGAATGGCGGGCCTTCATGAACGGCGCCAGGAATTTTACGGGTACAAGGCTGGGGTAAGGAACTATATGCGTATTTTCAATTTTGATCTTAGTTCGATAGAAGATTATGTGTCGAATCACTTAAAAGTTTTTATATTATCGGTTGCAGGACTCCTTGTTATTGTTGGAATTATTGCCATTTCCATTTTTTTTATCGCCGTTAGAGGCGCCGAGCAGTGCATGGTTCCCGATGTTACAGGCAGGGAATTGACGGAGGCACTGCTGGAATTGCAGGTAAAGGAACTTTATCCAAGGCTTCAGCTTCGTTATTCCCAGTCCGCCCATGACAGGGGGCTTATTATTGAACAGGAACCAAGGGCGGGCACCATTGTAAAAGCCGGCCGGCGGGTACGCCTTGTTGTAAGCCAGGGAGTGATGATCAGCAGGGTCGAAAACTATGTCGGCAGGAATATTGATGAAGTAAGAATGGATCTGCAGACGCTTTACAGCGCCTCCGGAGGGCTCCCCCTGCTCAGCCTGAAAGAGCCTTTAATGTTTGATTTTTCCGCCGAGACCCCGGGAACAATTCTCGCCCAGAAGCCGGAGCCGGGAGCCGATATATCAGGCCCGCTTGCCCTGGAATTTGTTGTAAGCCGGGGACTGGAAAACACGGTGATTATCGTACCGCAGTTAACAGGCCTGGAACTGTCACGGGCGCTTGAACTGATCGGAAGCATGGGCATCAACTTTGAATTCAGTCTGCGCGAAATTCGTGGAAGTGAAACAGGTGAAACTATCGTCTACCAGAACCCACCGGCAAATACCTCGATGCCGATTGACAATGTAGTCAGGCTTATCGTAAATGTCCCCGATGATCTTGCCGGCGGCGAGGTGTTCAACCTTTTCCGTTACTCAGTGCCGAAAAATCCCTATCCTTTGGCAATGCGCCTGGAAGCCCTGCTTCCCGCCGGAGACCGCATCCGCCTGATCAATGTTGAATACCCGGGCGGAGATTTTTCCGTTCCCTACCGGCTGCCCCTGGGAAGCACGCTTGTTTTATCAATGCTTAACAGGGAAATATACAGAGAAACGGTAAATGCCCAGCAATATCTGGAAGAGTATTTTTAAGAGAACTATTATTCCATTCCCCGCCGTTACTTGACTTTTTAAATTACACCGACTAATCTGGGATTGAAAACCGGATTAGTCGGAGGCAATATGTATATACAAAGAACACTGGAAAAAGCCATAAAGCGGGCGAGCAATTTCTTTCCGGTAGTCCTTATTACCGGTCCCAGGCAAGTTGGGAAAACCACCGTTTTTGAGAATTGCGAATCGACCAGCAGAAATTATGTTTCCATGGATACAATAGAAATGCAGGAGATGGCAAAGAAAGACCCGCAAAGGTTCCTTGAGCGGTACCGGACGCCTTTATTAATCGATGAAATACAGTATGCTCCGCAGTTGTTTCCGTATATGAAGGCAAATGTTGACAGGGAAAAGAAAAAAGGAATGTACTGGATTACAGGGTCTCAGCAGTTTAATCTTATGGCTAATGTAACCGAAAGTTTGGCAGGCAGGGTTGGTATTTTAAGTTTACAGGGATTTTCCCAGGCGGAAAAAGACAATGCGCCGGATACGGCTCCGTTTCTGCCGAGTAAAAAAAATCTTGCGGCAAGCGAAAAGACCAACAAGGGGGTAAAAGACATTTTTAATCGAATTTGGAAAGGTTCCTATCCTGCCTTGTTTAAAAAATCCAATAAAGACTGGATGATGTTTTACGATTCGTATATGCATACATATATTGAACGCGATGTAAAGCAGATTACAAAAGTTTCCAATGAACTTTTGTTTGTCAACTTTATGAAGGTATTGGCCGCCAGAACTGCCCAAATGCTCAATTACGCAAACGTTGCCGCAGAAGTTGGTGTTAATGAGACGACAATAAAATCATGGCTGTCCATTTTGCAGGCTTCGGGGCTTATTTATCTTTTGCAGCCGTATTCCAATAATCTGACAAAACGAATTATCAAAACTCCAAAACTGTATTTTCTGGATACAGGGCTGGTGTGTTTTCTTACAAAGTGGAATACGAGCGAAACTCTTGAAAACGGAGCACTTTCCGGAGCAATTTTGGAAACCTATGCTGTTTCCGAAATTTTAAAAAGTTATTGGCATAACTGCAAATCTCCCGCTATCTATTATTACAGGGATAAAGAAAAACGTGAAATAGATATACTCCTGGAAGAAAACGGAAAACTATATCCCCTGGAAGTTAAGCAAAAATCAAACCCGGATGAAAAAGATATAAAGCATTTTACTGCTCTTTCCCAATTTAAGAAAGAAATTGCCCCGGGCGGGGTATTGTGTTTGGCACAGTCATATTACCCATTGGGGAAAAATGATCATGTTATACCATTATCATATATTTAGGTATTAAAGTGAGATAAAAATTAAGGAGGCAATATGCCGCTATTACCAATTCCGGCGGCCGCCGGTGCTGCACATGATTTACTTGCCCTTGGAGCTCTGGTAACCAGGCTTGACCCGGGAGTTACTCCCTTTGCACAGGCGGATGAGTATACCCTGCATGTCGCCGGCGGGGAGTATAATGTAGCCGCTAATTTATCAACCTGCTTTGGCATGAGAACGGCGATTGTCAGCGCCATTGTAAATTATCCCATCGGCAGGCGCGTCGAGTACGCGGTGCAGCGGGCAGGAGTGTTTCCATATTACAAGCGGTTTGAACATGACGGCGTACGCGGGCCGAACATGGGCATTGTGTGGAGCGACCGCGGCCAGGGGCTTAGGGCGCCGGTAGTTTTTTACAACCGAGCAAACGAAGCTGCCCAGAGGCTTGCACCCGGGAGCTTCAACTGGAATACGATTTTCGGTGCCGGCAGGGTGCGGTGGTTTCACTCAGGAGGCATTTTCAGCGCGCTTTCGCCCACCACCCCCGAATTGATAATCGAAGCGATGCAGGCCGCGAAAAAGGCCGGCGCTGTTGTGTCATTCGATATAAACTACCGGGAAAAACTGTGGACAGCGGCGGCCGTTGAGCAGGGCAGGAACGCCGCACAGGCCAGCGAGGAAGCGGCGAAGACTCTAAGAAGAATTGCGGCTAACGTTGACGTACTTGTCGGAAACGAAGAAGATTTGCAGAAGGGCCTGGGTCTGAAAGGGCAGAATGTCGAGGTTAAGGGCAAGCTGGACCCGTCGGCCTTTTTCGCCATGATGGATAATGTTACCGGGGATTTCCCCAATATAAAGGCCGTGGCAACCACGTTACGCGAAGTCCATTCCGTTAACCGTCATTCATGGAGCGCCGTGCTCTGGCTGGATGGTAAAACGTATCAGGCGCCCGTTGCCGAACTTGATGTGTATGACCGTGTAGGCGGGGGCGACGGCTTTGCAGCCGGGCTTTTCTACGGCCTGCTCTGCGGAAAAGAACCGCAGGAAGCCCTTGCCCTGGGCTGGGCGCACGGCGCCCTTGTTACCACCACGCCGGGGGACACGTCTATGTGCAGCCTTGAACAGGTGGAGGCATTCGCCTCCGGCGCCCCGGCGCGGATACAGAGGTAGGCTCTTCCACGGCTATGGCAGCGGCAGAAATATATGCCTAAAACTATAAAATAGAGCGGTACGCACAAGCCCCACCGGAGGCTGACGGCTGTGGCCTTTGTCTACGGACGCTTTGGCGTCGCCTTATGTGAATCCACACCGATGCCTCCGGTGGGGCTTTGCGTACCGCTTACATTGTATTTTATTGGGCATATATTTCTGCAATAGCCAAAGTAGTGAAACGCTGACGAGGGGGGGAAGCCACGCCGTAATCGCACGCCGCGCTAGCGGCGATTTAATAATTTCCTTACGATCGCCGACCGAAGGGAGGCCTGCCTCCGGTGGGGCTTTGCGTACCGCTTACATTGTATTTTATTGGGCATATATTTCTGCAATCACCACAGCAGTGAAACGCCGGCGTAGGGGGCATATATTTCTGAATTAACACAAAAGAATAACTAAATCGGTAAATTCTGTATCAAGCACCAAGAGCCAATTTTTCATGGACTAGTTCGCTTAATACCTGCGTGTGGCTTTTTTGAAACTTCTCTGCTTGTGTACGTAAATATGCGGTTACTTCCTTGTCAAGTTCACCTAAAATCAATGTCCTGTTGGCGAATCCTGGTTTTATTCCAAAATCCAAAAGGTTTGGTCCTGTGGGTTTGTAGTCCTGGTTTGTGAAATATTCATCCCAATATTCACATTCTGCATCTGTCATTCTGACCTTCTTAATTAAGAATAACACGGATTTTCACGAATTAAACAGATTAACATGGATAAAAATTAAGATAATCCGTGAAAATCTGTAAAATCCGTGTTAATCAGTGTTTGCTGGCATCCAAGTTAACGCATACGGTGCCTGATACTGAACCCTCCCCTCACTCCAGCAGGAACATTTGCGAGATGTCCAAATTTACTGTGGAAGAAGTATCGATGCGGCCCTTGGTAACATAGGTATTTGTGTCCGTTACTACTCTGAACCAGCAGAAGTCATCACTATACTGCTCTGTTTTCATTGTTATCGTCCCATTGCCGGAAATAAACATTCCATTTTCAGACCCCTCATACAGATAGAAGTGATAGGGAATAATTTTTGCTTCAACTGTTCCCAAATTGGAGACATTAACCGTCATTTGTCTGGTGTTAATTGGCCGAACACTCAACACAATATCGGAAAGAGTTTGTGTAGTCTCATCGTATTGATGTAGATAACTGCTTATGTCCGGATACCTTGTAAAATAGTTCTTTCTGTCAGCATCGGGATAGATAATTACATAAAAATAGAAATATCTATCATATCCAAATTGATATGCAGTGGGAATTGTTATCGACCATGTGCTGCCTGTTGCAGAAATAATTTCCATAATAGTATTGCCCCAATCATTTTCCAGAATAACTATATCATAGCCACCTGCTGGAGGGACTCCATCTACTGTTGTGGAAATGGTTCCCTCCAGAGTTTTTGCACCTCTCCCATCAATATATGGACGACCTGCAACTTTAAAAGGGTAGATATCACTGTCGCCCTCATTTCCTAATACCCACACATAGTTTTCATCAGGAATCCCTGTCTTTACAGTTCCATCCTGCCCGTTTACAATAACAGAATTCCAGCCCTGTTTGAGTGAACATTCCCAATACTTGGACGCGCCAATGCCGGTGATTACCGTGTCCCTGTCAACATAGATAAAGGCGGCATAATAATTAAAGTCATTTTTATTTCTGAAATACAGATAAAACCTATTTCCCCAGCCATAATTATCTTCATAATCATAATATTCATAATGAATAAAAGAATGTAAGACAAAACCTCTGGCGCTAGAATTGCTGGATGTAAGGTAGCTATCCGAATCAATCGGTCCAAGCGAATCAGCGGCAGGAACCGGTATTTCTATATTGATTTTTCCCCAGGTAATCATTAGGGGAAGCGGCATAGCACTATCAAAATTGAATAAAGGTGCATATTCACCATATTCTGGAAGATTAAGTTCAACCGGCTCGGCATTATTCATTGCAGTTAAGTTCCATTGCCAATCCCCAGATTCATATGAATAGACATACGAATAGACCTGCATGTTTTTTATGGATATGGTATCTCCCAAATGTACCGATGAGCCTATATTGGTTTCCTCATTGCCGCCGGGAGCGCCTTCTGTCCATTTTGCATATACGGTTATATCTCCGGTAACGATTGTATTCGATGTAAATAAGGTTCCGCCGCCGCCCTGGGCCGTATACCAGCCGCTAAAAGTATAGTTTTGTCTTGAAGGTACAGGCAATTCTCCTGCCGGTTCTTCTGATAAAACCTGTTTGCTGGCGGGACTCACCGTTCCGCCGGCAGCGTTAAATGTTATTGTGTGCATGTCCGGCACCGGGGAATATTCCCATCGCGCATATACGGTTATATCGGCGGTTACGGGAGTTGCTGTTGTAAAGGGGCTGCCCCAGTCGCTGTTGATATCTCCGTTTTTGGTATACCAGCCCCAAAAGTTGGTACTACCACTCGTTTTCTCTGGAACAGGCAGCTGCGCAATTGTCTTGCTGCTGTCTACTTTTATACTGGACGGTGAAACCGTGCCGCCGTTTGCGTCGAAAATTACGGTGTATTCCGTTGCTGTAGATGTATCCGCCGGACACCCCGTAAATACCAATGCGAATACCAGTATAATTCCGAATAATCTAAAACATTTATTCATCATTTTTGCCTCCGTTTTAGAAAAAGTTACTAAAAAGCCCTTAGCAAACCATTATAGATAGGTAATAGCAAATTGTCAATCGCGAATGATGATTTATTATTTTGATATGAAATCTAACACAAAATCGATCCGAATGACTTTTGCAAAGAATGTAAAAAACTACAGAAACACCCTAAAATATTCACAGGAAAAACTTGCGGAAAAAACCAGATTATCGGTTCAAACAATAAAAGATATTGAAGGATGCAGAAGGTGGGTCAGCGACAATACCCTGTCAAAACTGGCAAGGGCCCTGAATATTTGCGAATTTCAGCTTTTACTGCCGGAAAAATACGATAACGATAAAAAGTCCGGAAAATCTTCCCTTAAAAGCCTGATATCACTAAGGGAAAAAGTTAAAGGCTTAATTGATGATCAATTTGAAAAAACATTAAACACAGGC
Source organism: Treponema sp. (assembly GCA_009777535.1). GTDB lineage: Bacteria > Spirochaetota > Spirochaetia > Treponematales > Breznakiellaceae > WQXQ01. The sequence goes on along the minus strand of WRLP01000008.1, from coordinate 11,334 downwards.
GATTATTAAACTGGCTCCCTTTTCCCTCACACCCTTTACTTTACCCTAAAACTCAGCCGCTGAATGGGGGATGGTCCCAGCTTTTGAATAATTTCGCGGTGGGCCTTTGTCGGGTAGCCTTTGTGCTTTTCATAACCATATTGCGGATAAAGCTCCGCCATTTCGTCCATAAGCCGGTCCCGTGATGTTTTGGCAAGAATCGATGCCGCCATTACTTCGTGGATTTTTGAATCTGCCTTTACCATTGCAGTACATGGAGCGGAAATATCAGGTACATACAGGCCGTCGACAATGGCCGATATTTCGCCCAGGGGCAGGGCGGGATAATTCCTTAGCATTTGCTCAAAAGCGCGCTTCATTGCCAGCAAACTTGCCTGCAAAATATTGATTGCGTCGATTTCCATGTGATCCGCCCAGCCCACTGCCCAGGCGAGTGCACCGCCGCAGATCACCTGCCTTGCCCGCTCCCGTGCGCCGCCGGAAAGTTTTTTGGAATCGCCGAGAATGTCACGCTTAAAATTATCGCCAAGAATCACTGCGGCGGCGCAGACGGGCCCGGCCAGGGGACCCCTTCCTGCCTCATCGATGCCGCATAACACTAGGCGTTTCCCGTAATTACTTTCAGCGCTTCGCGTAACTGCGGGTCGTGTTCATAGTAATTTTTTTCCAGCTCCGCCTGCGAAAGGCCGACAAGTTCATGGCTCATATAGTGGATCCAGTAACTTTCATCGTTAACCGAAACATCGTGTTTGCGGCACCAGTAATCGGGGTGAATGGGAAGCTGCTCTTTTTTATCAATAAAATATTTATAATCGTGAACTGCAATTTTTAAGTCTTTGCGCGGAATTCCTATGTCCAATATTACCTGAGCCAGATGGTTAATGGTTTTGCCTGTATCGAAAATGTCGTCTACCAGCAGCACCTTGTCCCCAACCCGCAGATGTTCAGGCGAATATGTCCAGCCGTCTATTTTTATTTTATCGGATTGCGCAACATCGGTATAAGAGCGGGCAACAACGGCGGCGTAATAAACAGGGTGGGTTCCTCTGCGTACAATCTTAAAATACTCGCTGATTATATTTCCCAGATATGCCCCGCCGCGTAGAAATACATAGATAACATCGGGAATAAATCCGTCATTGTAAATCTTATGCGCAAGTTTAATGGCATTATCACGCACAATATCAAACTGGAGAAATTCTTTTTTCATTAAAAATTACCTTCTTGGCGGGCGGATAAAACCGAAGAAGCTGCCGCAGAACCCCCCCACAATATGAGCGAAATGCGAAATATTATCAGTGTTAAACGAAGTATAAAGCTGGACACCGATATAAAGAACCAAAACCAGAATAAATGTAAGGGGAACTTCGCCCTTGGAAAAATTAGTAAACGACGCCAGAAGGATCATCATAAAGACTACTCCCGATGCGCCCATCAGAGAACTGCGGAAAATAAAAACATTCAGAATTCCCGTTACCAGCGCGGTAATGACGATCATTATAAACAGTGAAAAAGTGCCGTAACTTTCTTCTAGCATCGGGCCAATCAGCAGAATCAGCGTAAAGTTGTTGATTAAATGAGACCAGTTGGCATGGCCGGCGATGTGGGTAAAAATGGTAATCCAGTGACGGAAGTTGCCGGCATTGAAAGTTGCCTTGCCGGGAACCATGAACCAGTTGTCGGCCAGGCCGGGCAGAAAGGTCTGCGTCAGTGCCATTACCAATGCGCTTATCAGGGCGAATGTAAGAACCGTCGGCGCGTTATACTTAATCCTCATAGTTTTAATTCAATCTCCACGGGGCAATGATCTGATCCCTGTACATCGGATCTTATTATTGATGATTTTACACTCGACATAAAGTTTTTGTCTACACAGTGATAATCCAGTCTCCACCCCACATTCCGCTCCCTGGCCGACCCCCAGTATGACCACCATGTATAGTGGCCGCCCTCGCCCGGGTGAAAATGACGAAAGGTATCAACATGCCCGCAGCTTGTAAACTTGTCCATCCATGCCCTCTCTTCGGGCAGATAACCGGCATGGTTTTCGTTCGCCTTGGGCCTGGCCAGGTCTATCGCGGTGTGGGCAATATTGTAGTCCCCGCAGAGCAGAAAGTGCCCTCCCTTTTTTACGATTTTATTGCATAAATTCATTATGGCATCGCAAAAGGCCAGCTTGTAGTCCAGGCGTTTGCGCTCATCCTGGGAATTGGGGAAGTAGGCGGCTATCAATGTAAATTCAGGATACTCGGCTATCAGCGCCCTGCCTTCATTATCAAATTCAGCTTTTCCAAGATAATGCACATCAAGAGGTTTTTCTCTTGTGTAAACAGCCACTCCCGAATAGCCTTTCTTTTTGGAGCTTGCCCAAAATGATAAATATGGCTTCCCCTTGGCCGGCGGATTCAGAAGCTCAGGCGACAACTGCCCCGGTTCGGCCTTGGTCTCGTTAAGGCACAAAATGTCAGGCCTTTCATTCGTAAGCCAATTTACAAAACCGCGCTTTTCTACCGCGCGAATACCATTTACATTCCAGGATACTATCCGCATGGGAAATTATATCATATAAATTAATTATGGAACCCCGGATCAAAGACAGGCCGGTTGATAAATTTAAGGAAAGGCTCAAGGAACCTGATGAATTCAGGGTGATTCTGCTGAACGACCACTATACAACCATGGAATTTGTGGTGGATATTCTGGTGGTTATTTTTCATAAAACCCCTGATGATGCAAACCGGATAATGCTGGACGTACACCGCAAGGGCAAGGGAGTTGTGGGCGTATATACATGGGATATTGCTGCTACCAAGGTGCAGCAGGTACATCTTGCGGCCAGGGAGCATCAATTCCCGCTTAGGTGTATTGTGGAACCGGTTTAATTAACGGATAATGGAGCAGCAACTGATGCATTTAATTAGTGGTAGAAAACCGCTTTTGTGGTATATTGTATAGAGAGGATATTAATGAAAATTTCAGGCCACGTGCAGGCCATAATCAATGCTGCATATAACGAAGCCAAGGTTCGCAACCATGAGTATCTGACACCGGAGCATATTCTGTATGCAGCCCTTGCTTTTGACGAAGTTCAGGGAGCGCTTTTTTCCTGCGGAGCAAATCTGGATCAGCTTAAACATGGAATGGAAAATTACTTTGAGCAGAAGCTGCCGGTTATTCCCGGCAAGGCGGAGCCCACGCAGACAGTTGGTTTTCAGAGCGTCATTGAACGGGCGGTTTTGCAGAGTCAGACTTCCCAAAAAAACATGATAGATGTGGCCGATATTCTTGTATCAATTTTTGATGAAGAAAGATGCTACAGCGCCTATTATCTGCGAAAGGTCGGCGTTAAGCGGCTTGAATTGCTGCAGGTACTTTCCCACAGTTACGGAGCGGACGGTTTTTTGGGGACGGGAAAAAGGCGTGAAGAAGCTGAGGACAACGCAAAATTCGCCGGCTTCCCCGACGAGGACACAGGCGATTTTACGCAGAAGGCCAAGTCAAGCAAAAAAAACGCCCTGGATCGCTACGCTACAGAACTAACAGCCCTTGCAAGGGATAACAAACTGGAGCCTCTTATCGGCAGGAGCGAGGAGCTGGAACGGACTGTACAGGTGCTTTGCCGGAGGATGAAAAACAATCCAGTTCATGTCGGCGATTCCGGCGTTGGAAAAACCGCCATTACAGAGGGGCTTGCCCAGAGGATTGTAGCGGGTGATGTACCCCCACCGCTGAAGGACTTTTGCGTTTATTCTCTTGATATGGGTTCGCTTGTCGCGGGAACAAAGTACCGGGGCGATTTTGAAGAAAGGGTAAAAAGAGTCATCGAGGAGATGCTGAAAAAAGAGAAGTCCATACTTTTTATCGACGAGATACATACCCTGGTAGGAGCCGGTTCAGTTTCCGGCGGCGCTTTGGACGCATCGAATTTATTAAAACCGGCTCTTGCATCCGGCAGGCTTCGCTGCATCGGTTCTACCACCCATGAAGAATTCGGCAAGTTCTTTGAAAAAGACAGGGCGCTGTCCCGCCGCTTCCAGAAAATCGACATTAACGAACCTTCCGAAGATGATGCGATCGCCATTCTTAAAGGCTTAAAATCCAAGTACGAAGATTATCACAAAGTCCATTACAGTGATGAAGCTGTGGAGGGGGCCGTCCGGCTGTCTGCCCAGTTTATTACAGGACGGAAACTGCCGGACAAGGCCATCGACGTTATTGACGAAGCCGGCGCATTCGCCCGGATTGCACATTACAGGCAGAACCCGCCCGCCGTCGAAGAAGTGGTTGATGCGGTGACGGAAAATGCCGGTGCGTATAACGCCCCGGTCGCTGCAGAATCGCAGACAGTGCAGGACGGCCATGTCGAGATCGTGGAAATTGGCCTGCCGCTGATAGAGACCGTGGTTTCAAAAATCGCCCGCATACCCGAGCGCTCCGTCGGTGAAACCGAAAAAGACAAACTGCGCGATCTGGATAAAAGGCTTAAAGAGAGGGTTTTCGGCCAGGACGAGGCGATTACTGCGGTGGTTAAGGCGGTAAAACGCTCCCGCGCCGGCTTCAGGACGGAAAACAAACCGGTTGCGAACTTCCTCTTTGCCGGCCCCACCGGTGTTGGAAAGACAGAGCTTGCACGGCAGCTTGCAGAAATTCTGGGCGTTACCATGTTCCGTTTTGACATGAGCGAATATCAGGAAAAGTACACCGTGTCGCGTCTTATTGGTTCATCGCCCGGCTATGTGGGGTATGAGGACGGCGGCCAGCTTACGGACGCTGTGCGCAAGCAGCCAAACGCAGTGGTGCTGTTAGACGAAATTGAAAAAGCCCATTCGGATATTTTTAATATTTTGCTGCAAATAATGGACTATGCCACCCTTACCGACAACCAGGGGCGCAAGGCTGATTTCCGCAATGTTATTTTTATAATGACCAGCAATGCCGGAGCAAGGGAAATAGGCAAGGGGCTTATAGGCTTCGGTGAGCGCATAATGGACGACAGTGCGGTAGACAGCGCCGTAGAAAAAATATTTACCCCGGAGTTCCGCAACAGGCTTGATGCAGTCGTACACTTTAGCCACCTTTCCAGGGAAATCATGGTTTCCATCGTCCGTAAAGAGATCGACACTTTCTCGCGGCAGCTTGCTGAAAAAAATGTAACGCTCACCGTAACCGATTCCTGCGTGGACAAACTGGCCGATGAAGGCTACAGCCGTGAATTCGGCGCCCGTAATGCCGGCCGTATCATCGAAGATAAAATTAAAAGTTTCTTTGTTGATGAGGTGCTCTTTGGCCGGCTTAGCAGGGGCGGCAGCGCAGCCGTTGACTGGCAAGATGACGGGTATTGCATGAATGTACTTGCGGAGAGTCCAGCCGAAGTGCAAGCCTGAATCTGTGGTGTATGATGCCCGTTCTTAAGCCGGGGCAGGATCCTGATTTTCCCTATCTGTTTCAATTCGATTCCTACCAGTTTCCCGATCCGGGTGAGTGGAAGGGAGACATAGTTGCTGTCGGCGGAAACCTTTCGCCCGGTATGCTGCTTTCAGCATACAAACAAGGCATCTTCCCATGGTACAACGAAAACGATCCCGTTCTTTGGCAGTCGCCCGATCCGCGCTTTGTAATTTTTCCCGAAAAGCTCCATGTTTCCGGTTCCATGAAGAAAATTTTAAGAAGCAGCCGGTTCGAAATTTCGTTCGATAAAGATTTTGCCGGCGTTATAAGAGGCTGCGCAGAGGTAAAGCGCCCTGATCAGGGAGGCACCTGGATCACAGATGACATTATCAGGGCATACACGGAAATGCATCGCCTGGGCTGGGCCCATTCGGCGGAAGCCACGCAAGACGGCGAGCTGATAGGCGGCTGTTACGGCATACGGATAGGCAGGGTGTTTTTCGGCGAGTCCATGTTTGCAAAAAAGCCCAATGCGTCCAAGGCTGCATTCATCAGCCTGGCAAAAAAACTGTTCAGCGAAGGCATCGCCTTCATCGACTGCCAGATTCCCTCGGCTCACCTGGCAAGCCTTGGAGGAGAGGAAATCAGCCGTAAAGGTTTTTTGGAACTGCTGGAAATGTACCTTGCAGAGCCGTGAAAAATTGAACCCCCGTTGACTACTTTTTGATAATTTGATAAGCTCTTGATATCCTGGGGGGCGTAGTGAAGTTGGTTATCACGCTGGCCTGTCAAGCCGGAAATCGCGGGTTCAAGTCCCGTCGCTCCCGTAGTTAAAAGTTTGGCATAAGCCAAACTTTTAACTTTGCAGTTTTTGCGAAACAAAAACTGCGTGCGGTGAATGCTTTAGGGGACTTGAACCGGAGCCCCCGCCGGATTACCGGGCAGTAGCGCAGATGGTAGCGCGCTTGGTTCGGGACCAAGAGGTCGCCGGTTCAACTCCGGCCTGCCCGAAATTACTCTTACACGACAATAGCCAACTGCAGAAATATATGCCTAAAGATAATTCCTGGGGGCCTGCCTGTGGCCAAAAATACCGCGCGGGGGCGGCATTTTTGCCACAGGCACCCCTCAAGTATTTTATTGGGCATATATTTCTGAAACAACTACAGCAGTGAAACGCTGACAATTAAGATGCCACGCCGTAATCGTGCGCCGCGTTAGCGGCGATTTAATAAATTTCCTTACGATCGCCGACCGAAGGGAGGCATGCCTCCGTCAGGGCTTGTGCGCACCGCTTAAATTAAAATTTTTAAGGCATATATTTTTGGAATTACCAAAGCAGTGAAACGCTGACGAGAAAAGATTTTACCTCTTAATTTTTACTTTTTACCTTTTTCAGGACACCCTTGTTACCTGTTATGGGCATATATTTTTGGAACAACTACAGTAGTGAAACGCTGACAATTAAGATGCCACGCCGTAATCGTGCGCCGCGTTAGCGGCGATTTAATAAAATTCCTTACGATCGCCGACCGAAGGGAGGCATGCCCTCGGCAGGGCTTATACGCCGCCGTACACTGTTTTCGCTACCTATTCCAGCACACATTTCTGAAACAACTACAGTAGTGAAACGCTTGCGAGGGGCATATATTTCTGAAACAACTACAGCAGTGAAACGCTGACAATTAAGATGCCACGCCGTAATCGTGCGCCGCGTTAGCGGCGATTTAATAAAATTCCTTACGATCGCCGACCGAAGGGAGGCTTGCCCTCGGCAGGGCTTATACGCCGCCGCACACTGTTTTCGCTACCTATTCCAGCACACATTTCTGAAACAACTACAGTAGTGAAACGCTTGCGAGGGGAAGGAAGGAAAAAATCATTTTTCGGATACATTCATCCGTTAAGAAAGCGCATAACGTTTTTACAGAAGTATTTCTCCCTTTGCGAAGGGCTGGCTTTTGCGTTGTCTAATGCATCTTCGTCCATTAACAGTATTTCTTTTGCATAACCGGAACTGTAATTTGTTGAGCAGTCAGTTCCAAATATCAGATTGTTTTCGATGTCATAACCTATCGAATATATCTTACTGAATACTTCCCGGCGATAAATATGAGGGGTTCCAGGAGTTGTGTCAATAAACATTTCCGCAGTCGTTGCCATGCGATTCCTGCGGTTTTGCCAATAACCGTAAACCGCTAAACACTCATCACACCAGGGCCAGGAAACATGGGCCATGGCGAAACGCAGATGCGGTATTTCAAAGAGCGGCTCAAATCCCACTGGACGGTTAAATTGAGACCATGGGCCGTTTCCATAAAGAATCCCCGAATGGAACAATATGGGTTTATTCGCTTTTGAAATCCGCTCCCATACCTGCATTGGCTTCTCGTCCCCGGGAAAGTGGCGGTTGCAGATCACCTTGAATCCGGCAATTCCGGCAGCAACAGCCTTATCAACCTGGTCAAAGGCATCTTCTTCCAATGGGTCGATCCAGAAAAAAGGAATAATCCGTTTGGAAAAAGCAGCCCACTCCATTACCTGAAAAAGGGAATCCGCAGGCGCAATGGGCTTGGCGAAAATTTCTCCGTCAGAAGAATCCCGGCGGTAAAAAGATGCAGGATGGTACGACAGAAGAATCATCCGATCGATACCGGCAGTATCAAGCTGCTTTATTAATTCTTCCTTCGATCCAGGCGCCGGATTTGTGTGAACATGACAGTCAATAATCATAATGCCCTCCTGTTTTGCGTATGACAAAAAGCTACAGTACGCCGGCCACTCCGAAATTACCCGAATGTTCCCCACACAGCGAACCCGGCAGCACGGAGAAGGGAGTTGGAACCAAAGAACGAAGATTTACATTGCAGCGCTCATTTGTTCACGTACTATTTCGCTTATTATTTGTGTAGGGGTCTTATGAGCCGCATCGGCCCGGGCCCGCAGGTAAGCCGCAGAAACAGTGTCAACTTCAATTAAACGCGCCATATGCTGGGTAAAGTACCCGGGCTTGCTAGTATCTACTTCAGGCGTAGTCCTTGTCCATAATTCGTCAAGCCTATTGGCTTCTTCTTCGGTCATCCGTGCCATTTTTACTCCTGCTTTTCGGCGTATTTGCGCCAGCGTTGCAATCGCTTGCCTCCGGATTTTTATCAGCTTTGTACACTTTGCAGCATTACTTCCCGAAGCACCGCATTAATCCGGCTTTGATATCCTTTCCCATAAGTTTTAAACCAGGCCAATACATCTGCATCAAGACGGATTTGAACTGATTGCTTTTTTGGTTTGAAATATTCAGGATGCCGTGGGCGCAGTCTTTTTAGTTCTTCCTCTGTAAGCACAGGACAATCTGAAAAATCTGTGTTCTTAAACGCTTTTATTTCGGCAATCCGTTCAGCAAAAGATTGATAATCGTTTTTTCCATTCAACACCATACAATAATGTATATACATTTACCAAAAAAGTCAACTCTTTTCCTTTTTCCCTTTTCTCTTTTCCCTTCAAACTATGCCGGTACTTTCTGTTTTACACTTAACTGATAACCTAAATTGTCTAAAACCCGTGCAATCGTTATAAAAGATGGATTTCCCTGTGCAGAAAGAGCAGCATACAGCCCCTCACGGTTAAGATTCAATTCCCTGGCAATCCGGGCCATACCTTTGGAACGGGCTATATACCCGATTGTCTTAAAAAGAAACTCAGGATCGTTTTCTTCAAGAGCGCCTTCCAGAAATGCAAGGACATCTTCCTTTGTCTCGATAACTTCAGATGGATCCCATTTACTTGTCTTAATCTTTTCACCGGTTTTCCGCATTTCCTTCACACCTTCAATGTAGGTTATAACATACGTTTTGTCAACTCTTTTCCCTCTTCCTTTTTACCTTCTCTCCCCCCGCCAGCGTTTCACAACTACGACAATTTCAAAAATATATGCCCAAAAATGCACCGAAAGCGGTGCGCGAAGCTCCTATGCCCTACCCCGCCAGTGCTGCACAACTGCGGTAATTCTAAAATGTATAAGAAAATGTAACGCGGGGTGTCCGGTAAACTGCGGCCCTCGAACGAGGGCGCGAGTTTACCGGACAGGACCCCAGGAACATTAACAAATACATTTTAGAATTACCATGGTTATGAAGTAACTACCCCGTCAGCCATCGGAAGGGCAACGGCGCACCGCTTTCAGTTCCGGTTTTAGGCATATATTTTTGAGTAGCCATAGTTTTGAAAAAGCCGCTACACGGCGGCACGGAGAAAGTAAAAGTTAAAAATTAAAAAGTAAAAGGGAAATTGATCCGCTCACGCCTGAAACTGCCTTAAAAAACCGGGATCATTCCTGACTACCTCCAGCAAACGGCGCGAAGCTCCTTCTGGTTTGTTTCTGCCGTTTTCCCAGGCTTCTACTGTTTTGGGTGAGACGCCTATTGATCCGGCAAACATTACCTGACTCAAACCGGTTTTCTGGCGTATTCGTTTTATTTCATTGTTGTTAAAACTAACTACAGGTTTTATGGTCAGCCTTGTTTTTCTGGCGGTGATTTTTCCGTTTTGGTAATCCATGGCTTCAGATAAACCCTGGATAATACTGTTGTAAACACTCATTTCTTTTTCTCCTGTTTTTTCAAACCTCTTTCTAACTGGACAATCATATTGGCGATTGCATTTCGTTCTGCTTTTGTCAGATTGTCTTTTACGCTTTTGGGATATGCGGTTACCAGATAAATCACCTCGTGGACGGCAAAATCTACATATACAACTCTGCCGCTTCCGCTTTTCCCCTTCCCCTGAAAGGCAATGCGTAATTTACGCAGACCCTTGGTTCCCCGAATTACCACTCCTACCTTGGGATTTTTAAGCAGAACCTCTTGTAACTGGCGCAGTTCATCATCGCTAAGACCCAAATTTTCCCATTGGCGCTCAAACTCCGGCATTATCACAAATTCACGAGTCATTTCAAAAACAAATATACCCTATTTAATAGGGGTAGTCAATACTTTTCTCTCTTCTCTTTTCCCTTTTCCCTTTAAAATATGCCCAAAACCAACTGGGATGGCCGGTGGAGGCGCAGCGGCGCAGTGTGCTGGCTCGACATCTGCGACATCGAGTAAACGGCGGTAACCGACCGCCGACCTTCGTGTCGGCTTGACTGACCACTTAATGTAATTGTACCTAAGTTATTAACAACTGATGTAAATCATTGTTATAAAAAAAGCTATTATTGACTAAGATACAGTGGCATTAAGTGGTCAGGCAAACGCACGAAGGCGTGTTTTCAGGCTTGGAGCAGCAGGAGAGCCAGCGCACTGCGCCGCTGCGCCTCCGCCGACAAACTCAATGGTTTTAGGCATATATTTTTGAGTAGCCATAGTTATGAAAAAGCCGCATTAGACAGTTTGGTCATTTTCGGCTATATTGTAATAAACTGATGAAAAAACTCTTAGTCCTTACCGGATTCTTCATATTTCTCGCACTTGGAGCCTGGGGGCAGAGTTACACCTGGGTAGGTTCTGCCGGTGGCTACAGTGGAGATGATACTCTATGGTCAGATAACCATAACTGGGAAGAAAACGGCAGTATGGCAGCCACTGCACCCGGTCCCGGTGCGAGTGTAACAATCGCCAACGCCGCAGGTGTAAGAATGGATATGGCGCCAAGCCCGTCCACACATTCTATAGCCAGCTTAAACATAATTAACACGTCTTTCGCCCTTATCCAACCTCTCGAAATAACAGGGGATATCACCCTGGGAAACGGAACCATCTTCAGTGGGGGTGGGGTTAGCTTAACAGTACGCGGCAATTGGTCTACCACCGGCACCGGAACTTTTAACCACGGCGGCGGCACGGTGATTTTTGACATAGCCGCAGCCCAGACCAGGAATCTTAACCATGCAAATTCAACTTTTAACAACCTGATAAAAACAGGCGCCGGGACTTTGAGCGGAAGTGT